>NZ_CP136522.1:3209615-3530576 GCF_033180165.1 Shewanella youngdeokensis | reverse complement strand
CAGTCCCTACTACCGATGGCCCAGTGCCGTTTTCAACCCTAAAGCTCAAAGCAGAGTTACTCGACAACTTAGCCACTATGGGCTTTGAGTCGATGACACCTATCCAGGCTCAGAGTTTACCAGCCATCCTAAACGGGGAAGATGTCATTGGCCAAGGTAAAACTGGCTCAGGTAAAACTGCGGCATTCGGTTTGGGGCTATTGCATAAATTAGATGTTAAACGATTCCGTATTCAGTGCATGGTGTTATGCCCAACGCGTGAGCTTGCCGACCAAGTGGCAAAAGAGATCCGTACACTCGCTCGTGGTATTCACAATATTAAAGTACTAACCCTGTGTGGCGGTGTGCCAATGGGGCCACAAATTGGTTCATTAGAACACGGTGCTCACATTATTGTTGGTACGCCAGGTCGAATTATCGATCACCTCGATCGTGGCCGTTTAGATTTAGAAAATGTGCATACATTAGTGTTAGACGAAGCTGACCGTATGCTGGACATGGGCTTTCAAGTTGAACTTGAAGGCATTATGGAGCAAGTTCCTCTTGAACGTCAGACTTTATTGTTTAGTGCGACATTCCCTAAGCAAATCAAGTCGATTGCCGACCAAATTATGTTTAAGCCAGTTATGGTTAAAGTTGCTTCAACGCATGCGGGCAGCACGATTGAACAACACTTCTATGAAGTGGGAAATAACAATGATCGTATGCGCGCACTAAAATTACTGTTATTGCAGCACCGCCCTGAAAGCGCAGTTGTTTTTTGTAATACTAAGCGCGAAACTAAAGACGTTGCAGCACAACTTAAAAACGATGGCTTTAGCGTAGTAGCATTACATGGCGATCTTGAGCAACGCGATAGAGACCAAACCTTGCTACAGTTTGCTAATAAAAGTGTATCGGTTATGGTTGCTACTGACGTGGCGGCTCGTGGGTTAGATATTGACGCTCTAGACGCGGTAATTAACTACAACATTGCTTTTGATACCGAAGTACATATTCACCGTATTGGCCGAACAGGTCGTGCTGGTGCTGCCGGCGCCGCATATACATTTTTTGATGATGAAGACGGCTATAAAATTGCGCTGCTTGAAGATTACCTTGAGCGTGATATTGTCAATGAAGCGTTACCATCAGAAAATCTTTTGGATACACTTCCAACTCAACCTCGCATGACCACATTGCAGATTGATGGTGGTAAAAAGCAAAAGTTACGTCCAGGTGATATTTTAGGCGCATTGACAGGCGAAAACGGTATTGAAGGTAGTGAAGTCGGTAAAATTAAAATTACCGATTATCGAGCCTATGTTGCTGTTGACCGTAAAGTGGCTAAACGTGCACTGCATAAAATCGTCAACGGTAAGCTAAAAGGGCGCACATACCGAGCGTGGGAAATACGTTAACCAACAAATGTTGCCTTAGTTACTAAATTTGTTATCTTTTGTGCCGATAGAAATCCAGAGTAATCTGGATTTTTGTATATTAGAAATAGTGAAGAGTGGTGAGATTTGTAATCCAGTCTGCGCCGTTCATCAATAAAATTAGAATAAAGGTTAACTAGTGACAATTTCAGTTGCGGGTGGGGTAAAAACAGGCGTTGTAATCGAGGTCGAGCATCGGCTGCAGCAGCAACTGATCATTGGCAAGAGCAAGCCTGTTGAGGTTGTAGATGAGCTCGGCAGTACCGTTGAAGACGATACAGTCGACATTGAAGCCAACAAACTCGAAATTGAAAGAGAGGCTATTCGTAGCCGCTTAGCAAAACAACATCAAGCCAAATCCTTATATAACACGATATCTACCCAACTGATTATTAGCGCTAATCGCTCAATTGAACATCAATTATCGTCAGTAGAGTCAGTGCTTTTGCATTCTAAGCTTAATGAAAAGCACATATTGTTACTTGAAATGCTGTATTCAAAACAAGTCGATTTAAGCAAAGTACGACCTCTGGTGATGGGTTTGCCTTGGTTGCAGCGTGATTTGCTTAATATGATTAACAGCCCTGCGTTTCGCCATCGTCGACCTAAAACATCTGATGTCCATGTTGCTGATATAAAGCTGGTGCTGAACTATATTGGGGTTGAAAACCTACAAGCACTCATCCCTTATTTTTGTTTGCGCCATTTAATGCCTCGCGAGCAACCTCAACTATTGTGGTTGACCCGAAAAATATGGCGTTACAGCATTATTAGTACGATTGCAGCCCAAGCATTAGTGACACTTCATGGTAAAGATCGCGCTTTTTTCTACAGCTGTAGCCTGCTTAGCTTACTAGGTTCAACGTGTGTGATAAGTAATTGCGCTAAGGTATTTGAGTCGACGTGGGGAACATGGCTGCGAGAAGCCAGTGCCGATGGTGATAAAGAGCTTTACGACGCTGTCATGGCGGCGCAGTTACCTGCAGCAGACGTTTATGAGCAAGTGCTTACCCATAGCGGACCGCTTAATTGGCAGTTGCTTGAGGCGCTTAATTTTGCAGACAGTCGGTTGACCAAAACATTTAAAGCGATTGATACCAGCCTTAAGTACAGTGATCTTGATGAAGATGCTAAGTTACTCGAAAGAGCCAATTGTTTTGCTAGGGTCTATTTACTCAAAGAGGCCGATAATATTACGGCTGCTGAGTGCCGTACCATGTTTGATTATTATGAAATTACTGAACAAGAGCTAATACGTTTAAATAGCCAAAATTATCGAAAATTAGAGCTGCTGTAAAAAAGTCAGAACCCAAAGGGGGCTGCATCAATCGATTCAATGACCTAATTGTAATGCAATTTTTGTAAGCTGGTGCTAGCCGTCTAAACATCCCTCAAATTTCAGCTTTCAGTAGCGCATCTCTATGAGTTAAGTATATCGTTTTGCTTAATTAATCAATTAATCGGCAATGTAGGGCTAACCTTGGCTGTGCTTTAAAATTTCGTTCGTGTATTTATGCAAAAATGGTGACTATTTACCACTTCCGTGTTGAAGTCGACTTTTTTGTGACTAAATATGCCCTACATACAGGCTATATCCGCTTTTATACTTCTAAATTGCAATTAATTATGCACTTTAATGCTGCATGTTGTTCACTTGGGTTGCGAAAAACTAGCATTTTGGTCACAATTTCGCTAATAATGTCCCCCTAGCAATACAACAACCTTGGTGTCACTTAAATAATAACAAGGTGCCAAGTTGAACACGACTGTCACAACTGCAGTCGCAAATTTGAAAGGATATAAGGAATGAGCGCAAAAATGAATCTAACACGTGCCCAATTTGATGATGTTATGGTGCCTAATTATGCGCCCTCAGCAGTAATTCCTGTTCGTGGTGAAGGTAGCCGTGTTTGGGATCAAGAAGGTCGAGAGTTTATTGATTTTGCCGGTGGCATTGCGGTTAACTGCTTAGGTCATTGTCATCCTGCTTTAGTTGGTGCGTTAAAAGAACAAGGTGAAAAGCTTTGGCATTTATCAAACGTCATGACTAATGAACCTGCTTTAGAACTGGCAACTAAGCTAGTTGAAGCCACTTTTGCTGATCGAGTCTATTTTGCCAACTCTGGCGCTGAAGCTAATGAAGCAGCGCTTAAACTGGTTCGTCGTTATGCGATGAATAAGTTTGGCGTTGAAAAAGATCAAATTATTGCATTTGATAAAGCGTTTCACGGTCGAACTTTCTTTACAGTAAGTGTAGGTGGTCAAGCCGCTTATTCTGATGGTTTTGGACCAAAGCCACAAAGTATTACCCACGTGCCGTTTAATGATATTACAGCATTAGAAGCTGTATTTTCTGACAAAACCTGCGCTGTTATGATGGAGCCTTTACAAGGTGAGGGCGGGATCATTGATGCTGATCCAGAGTTCTTAAAAGCGGTTCGCGCACTGTGTGACAAGCACAATGCCTTGTTGGTTTTCGATGAAGTTCAAACTGGTGTTGGTCGTTTAGGTGAGCTTTATGCCTATATGCGCGGTGATGTGGTACCAGATATTTTAACTACAGCAAAAGCTTTAGGTGGTGGGTTCCCTATTGCTGCAATGCTGACGACCAAAGACATTGCACAGCACCTTAAAATTGGTACTCATGGTTCAACTTATGGTGGTAACCCGCTTGCCTGTGCAATTGGCAATGCTGTATTTGACGTGGTTAATACGCCAGAAGTACTTAATGGTGTAAAACATCGCGAGCAGTTGTTGCGTGATGGTTTGAATAAAATTAATGATAAATATCAGGTTTTTTCTGAGATCCGTGGCCAAGGGCTGTTAATTGGTGCCGTTGTTAACGAACAATACCAAGGACGTGCTAAGGAGTTTTTAGTCGCGGGTACTGAAGAAGGCGTTATGAGTTTAATTGCTGGAGCAAATGTGGTGCGTTTTACGCCTTCATTGATCATTCCTGAGGCCGATATCGCAGAAGGTTTAGCTCGCTTTGAGCGTGCTGTTGCTAAAGTTGTCGCTGCCTAATTCAGGGCTAAAAAAGCACTAGGTAAGCTAGTGCTTTTTTGTCTTTAGGAAACTTGTAAGCTGTTGTAAGGGCATGGCTTTGCCCTTAGCGACAAGTGATTGTGAGGGAACTCTTAGATGTTAATTATACGTCCAATTAGATCCACTGATCTCGCTGCGTTATACCAAATCGCTCAAGAGTCAGGTCATGGATTTACATCGTTACCTGTCAACGAAGAACTTCTAAGGCGCAAGATTGCGCGAGTTGAAGCGTCTTTCGATAAACAGGTCGATAAGCCTTTTGATGAAGGTTATTTGATGGTGCTTGAAGATACCGAAACTAACGAAGTAGTTGGTACCTGTGGTATTGAAGCGGCTGTCGGTATGGTTGATGCGTTTTACCATTACCGCCTTGGTACCGAGGTGTACCATTCTGAGCAGATCGATGTGCGCAACGAAGTCGAGACATTAACGTTATGTCATGATTACACGGGGGCTGCCGAGTTTTGCACTTTATTTTTGCGTAATAGCTACCGCAAAAACAACACTGGCCGCATGTTGTCACGCAGCCGTTTTTTATTTTTAGCACAACATGCTGAACGTTTTGGTGAAACGGTTATCGCAGAAATGCGGGGAGAAAGTGACGCCGAAGGGAACTCTCCTTTTTACGGCTGGTTGCAAAAAAACTTTCTCGGAATTGATTTTGTTGAAGCTGACTATTTGTCAGGTTTAGGAAAAAAAGCTTTTATGGCCGAAATGATGCCTAAAAATGCTGTTTATGTTTGCTTATTGCCAGAGGAGGCGCAAAAAGTCATTGGAGAGGTGCATGCCAACACGCGCCCAGCGCTTAACTTATTACATGCCGAAGGCTTTAGATTCCGTGGTTATGTGGACATCTTTGACGGTGGCCCGACGGTAGAATGCAATGTAAATGATATCCGCGCCGTCCGTGAAAGTCGTGTATTAACGGTGACGATTGCAGATACCCCGCTAGATGCCACAAATTATATTGTTGCCAACACTCAGCTTAAAAATTACCGAGCTACAGCAGCAAAAATCACTGTATCACAAGACCATAACAACGTGATTCTAAATGCTGAAACTGCTGCAGGCTTAATGGTTGCAGAAGGTGAGCAAGTCCGTGTATTGGCAATGTAGGAATAGACTATGACACAATTTATTGAAGGTAAGTGGACTGCGGGTTTAGGTCATGAAGTGACATCAATTAACCCTGCCAACCAAGATGTTATTTGGAGCAGTAAAACGGCAACAATAGAGCAAGTAAACCTTGCTGTTGACGCAGCGCGTAATGCGCAGTTTGATTGGTATATGCTAGGTTTTGAAGCGCGTTTAGCCATTATTGAAGCGTATCGCGATCAGCTTGAAGCCAATAAAGCTGATATGGCTGAAGTTATCGCGCAAGAAACCGGTAAGCCGCAGTGGGAAACCGCCACTGAAGCTGGTGCGATGATAGGTAAAATAGGTTTGTCTGTTGCCGCTTTTCATAAGCGTACCGGCTCCTCTGAAAGTGATATTCCGGCTGGCCGCGCAGTCTTACGCCATAAGCCACATGGTGTGGTTGCTGTGTTTGGTCCATATAACTTCCCAGGTCATTTACCTAATGGTCATATCGTGCCTGCACTTTTAGCCGGTAATACAGTGGTATTTAAACCGTCTGAATTATCTCCTAAAGTGGCCGAGATGATGCTTAAACTTTGGGAGAAGGCAGGTTTACCAGCTGGGGTAATTAACTTGGTTCAAGGTGAAGTTGAAACAGGTAAAGCGTTAGCTGCGCATCCGCAAATTGATGGTCTGTTCTTTACTGGCAGCTCTCGCACTGGCCATATTTTGCATCAACAATATGCGGGCGATCCAGGTAAGATTTTAGCGTTGGAAATGGGGGGGAATAACCCATTGATTATTAAAGACGTTAAAGATACCAAAGCTGCAGTACATGACATCATTCAATCAGCTTACATCTCATCGGGTCAGCGTTGCACGTGTGCTCGTCGTTTATATGTTGAGAAAGGTGCGCAAGGTGATGCGCTGATTGAGCAGCTTGCAACCGCCGTTAAAAGCATTCAAGTGGGAGCTTGGAACGCTCAGCCTCAGCCATTTATGGGGGCGATGATTTCAGAAGCGGCTGCCAAAGGTATGGTTGAAGCACAGCGGAATTTGATTAACTTGGGCGCATCGCCATTAGTTGAGTTAACTCACTTAGAAGCAGGTACGGGTCTTGTTTCTCCGGGCTTAATTGATGTCAGTGAAGTGATTGAATTACCTGATGAGGAGTACTTTGGTCCTCTACTACAAGTTGTTCGTTACAGTGACTTTGACCAAGCGATTAAGCTGGCTAATGCGACTCGCTATGGTTTATCAGCCGGTTTATTGGCAGATAACCGTGACGATTATGATTACTTTCTAGCGCGTATTCGTGCGGGAATTGTTAACTGGAATAAGCAGATAACAGGCGCGTCTGGTGCGGCACCCTTTGGTGGTGTTGGTGCTTCTGGTAACCACAGAGCCAGCGCATTTTACGCAGCTGATTATTGTGCTTACCCGGTAGCCTCGGTCGAAGCTGACGCTGTGAGCCTTCCTGCTACTCTGAGCCCAGGTTTGACAATATAGGTTGCATATAGCGATATTCATCAACGAGCGCGATAAGCGACAAAAGGGAAGGCGTTAGGCACTTCCCTTTTATTTATTGCACTCAATACTACAGTAACAGGCTGATATAGGCGGTTTTTCGTGTATTAGAAGGCTGCTTCAATTTTCAAATGTGTACAACTGCGTGAAATCAGCATTGCTATTTTACCCAGGATTAAAGGAGTTAACGATGCACACAAATGTAAACGTGTTATTTGAAGCGCTTTGGCAAGACTATATTGAGGTTACTCCCTCTGCTGCCAAAGTACATCAGTTACTTTCTCAGGGTAATAAGATCATCAATGATCATATTGCTCTACGGACGTTTAATATTGGCAAGGTTAATCTTAATGTCCTTGCCGCACATTTTGAATCAATTGGTTACGTTGCTTGTGGGGATTATCAGTTTGCCGCGAAAAAGCTCAACGCTAAACATTTTGAACACCCAAATAGCAGCTTACCTAAGGTGTTTATTTCGGAGTTGTTAGTTGAAGAGTTTAGCGAGGAGCTACAAACCACTATTAAAGGCTTAATTGAGCAGGTTGAGCCCTCGGCAGTGACGGCGGATAACTTTCTATATTCGGGTCGTCATTGGTCTATTGACGCTAAGACGTATGAGTCATTGCTTGCTGAAAGTGAGTATGCAGCATGGGTTGCTGCATTTGGTTATCGCGCTAATCACTTTACGGTATCAATTAACCACTTACCTAATTTTGACACGATTGTTGAGGTTAATGATGCTCTCAAGGCAGCGGGCTTTGTGCTAAATACTTCGGGCGGAGAAGTTAAGGGGAGTGCTGAAGTGTTATTAGAGCAATCATCAACGATGGCAGATAAAGTAAAGCTAAGCTTCACAGACGTTGTAGTTGAGATCCCTAGCTGTTTTTACGAGTTTGCTATTCGTTACCCTAAGGCTGACGGTAAACTTTATACTGGTTTTGTGGCGGCGTCTGCAGATAAGATTTTTGAAAGTACTCATGCTCAATAAGTGCTTATTGAGCTAGCGTTATTTCGCGAATAGGTTTGGGAGTAACATAAGCCGAGCTTTAATCGTGAATGATTGTCTGCGTTGTAGTTAAAAGCCGGAATGACTCCGGCTTTTTTGTGCTTAATGTGTAGTGATATTCTTTTTAATACTGTTTATTAGCCATTATAGGTAGAGCTAACCTGAAAAATTTAGTGTCACTTTAAGGCCCGACAGTTTAGCGCTATGCTCAAATTGCAAAGTAATGTTGTATTGTTCGGCAATATCTTTAACTATCGACAACCCTAGACCATGCCCCATAGTTGCTTCATCTAGGCGTTTACCGCGACGGGTGAGCTGGGCCAGTTGTTCAGTGGCAACACCAGGGCCATCATCTTCAATGGTGAGCAGTAATTGCTGCTGATGATAAAAGACCATAATGTGGATTTCGGAATTAGCCCATTTAAAGGCGTTGTCTAGCAAGTTACCTAACAGTTCCATGCCATCTTCTCGATGCATGGGTAAACGGTTGATATCTGGTGCAATAGCTAGCTCACTGTTGATCGTCTTTGTACGATGCACCCTGGTTAAGGTTTGCACTAGGTCATTAATGTCTTTTGGCAGTTGCATTTGCGCCGCTGGTAACATCTCACCGGTGATCCGCGCGGCAGCCAGTTTTCGCTCTATTAAGTTATGCACCGAATCGAGTTGTTTTTGCAATGCTGCCGCAGTTTGGGGGTCGCTCAAGCCTAGAACTTCAACTTGTTGTTGCATTACAGCAAGCGGGGTTTTAAGTCCGTGGCTTAGGTTACCTAAGTTGTTGCGACTGCGTTCAATTTGCTTACTTGAATACTGTAAAAGCTCATTGTAATTGGAGGCTAACGGTTGTAACTCTAATGGAATGCTGTTGAGATCGATTGAGGTTATTTCACCTTCGCGTAGTCTTGCTAACGTGTCTTTCATTTGATTAACAGGCTTGAATGACTGCCGTAAAACGATGAATATTCCCATGATCATCGACATTAGCATTGCCAAGTTTACGATGAGTTTAGTGCCATACACTTCAGAGAATATTTTGCGGCCAATGCTTAAGTCTTGTGCGACTGTTAGCGTTGCATTTAAGCCTGATGTTTCCGATTTTAGGCCAATACTAAGTAGTTGAATATCGTGATTTTGCGGCCCTTTAGTCTGCCATGCACGTGTTTCGCCTTTGTCTAAATCTTTGACATTTAATCGCTGATCCCACAGCGAGCGCGATCGCAACTTTTGTTCAGGTAAGTCGAGTTGGTAATACCGACCTGAATAGACGGGTTTATAAAAATGAGAAAGCTGAGATTGATCAATGCGAAAAGTGTTGCCATCAATTTCAGTTGCCATCATCACTTGCTGTAGATCCTCCTGCAGCCTAGCAATAATGGAGTCATGAAACGCTTGGCGTAACATAGACTCAAAAAATATGATCGCCACAATGGTGGCAATTACCACTAAGCCTGATAACCACAGGCTTAGCTTGCTACGGATCGATATCATTGCGCTGCGCCGTGGAAAATATACCCTTGGCCACGGCGTGTTTCGATTGCAGATTTACCTAATTTTTTACGAAGGTGAGTAACATAAACTTCGACAACATTACTCTCTTTTTCGTCGTCAAATTGATACAGCTTGTCGGTAAGTTGCGCCTTAGACAGAAGCTTTTTAGGTGACATAATAAATATTTTTAATAATCTAAATTCCATTGCAGTTAACTCAAATGTTTTATCTGCAATAATAACCGTCTGCTGGCTTTCATCGAGTTCAACCCCAGCATAAGCAAGCTGCTTGTTTGGGAAGTTTGCTTTGCCGTGAGCGCGTTGAATTAATGCCTGTACTCTAACTAATAGTTCTTGGGTGTGAAATGGTTTACCTAAATAATCGTCGGCACCAGAATTAAACCCTTCGACTTTTTCATGCCACTGACTGCGCGCTGTTAGCATGATAACTGGAGTATTTAGGCCTTGTTCGCGCCAGCGCTCGAGTAACTCAAGGCCATTGCCGTCAGGTAAACCGATATCTAGGATGACACAATCATAATCGGTCTCTTTTATCAGGTAATCCGCTTCGCTAATTTTATCGGTTGTGTCGGTGACATAACCTGCATGTTTCAGCTGCTTTAACAGTTGTTCAACGAGTAGCGTGTTATCTTCAACGAGGAGTAATTTCATAAATTGGCTCTCAATCTTGGCAGGTGAAACGTGCTTAGGTTTTGATAGGTTATGTTAACCCAAAAGTAATATAAACACTGTAAAAGCGTATCAGTTAAACGTGATTATTTACTGTGCCTTGGTATGGCAGGCGCTCGGTAGTTTATTTGAATTGATGGGTTGGCCGTTGCTGGCATCAATATGCAGCTCTATAAATTGCCCTTGCAAGCTATTCATTTGGAGTTGGTAATACCATTTATCACTTTGTTGGTAAAGGTGGGCATCGACAAGTTTGCCTTTGCATCGCGCTTGGACTGCTGGCAAGGTGACATCAAGTGGAAGAATTAAGCCTTTGTCAACCAGCTGCTGAGCTTGGTTGTGTTGCACTTCGTTTTTTACGTGAGCAGTTGCCAGAAATGGGAGCTGTAGTAAGCAAACTATAACGCTTAAATAAACGGGGTCTTTCAAGCGAAACTCCTAAAAAAAATGGCTTGAGAAAAATCTCAAACCATTCTATAGAAGCTGGCTTAAACCGAGCTTAATGCTGTATTAGCGTGTGCCGTATACCACGATAGTTTTACCGTGTGCTTGGATGAGACTTTGCTCTTCAAGCATTTTCAAGATACGACCAACAGTTTCACGCGAACAACCGACAATCTGACCAATCTCTTGACGAGTGATCTTGATTTGCATGCCGTCTGGATGCGTCATTGCATCTGGCTGTTTAGCAAGGTGCAGTAAAGTTTGTGCAATTCGACCTGCAACATCTAAGAAGGCTAAATCGCCCACTTTTTGGCTAGTGCTATGCAGACGGTAAGCCATTTGAGAAGATAGCTTCATCAAAATTTCTGGATTAACCTGGATCAGTTGCTTAAACTTCTTATATGAGATTTCAGCAATTTCACAAGCTTGTTTAGCACGAACCCAAGCGGTACGTTCTGCTTGTTCTTCAAACAAACCAAGTTCACCAATAAAGTCGCCTTGGTTAAGGTAAGAAAGAATCATCTCTTTACCTTCTTCGTCTTTAATTAAGACGGCGACAGAGCCTTTTACAATGTAGTAAAGGGTATCTGAATCTTCACCAGCGTGGATCAAAGTGCTTTTGGCTGGATACTTGTGAATGTGACAATGTGATAAGAACCATTCCAAAGTAGGATCTGGTTTTGGCTTTCCAATCAGAGCCATGCCTATGTTCCTCAACTGATTTACGTTAAAATAAAGAATGAGCTAATTAAGTATCCTACGCCAATTTAGCGAATAAAACTTTGATAGAAGTCTTACTTCACGCTTATTGTATAGTCTGTAACTAACAATCAAGATAGTTTATATTTTGATACATTAGCAATAGATGTCAACTGAATACCGCTTTTATATTAATAGTATGACTAACTCTGCAAGCAATATCACATCTTGTTTCAGCTTCGCTTGTTAGGTAAATCATTCATGGGATATTAACGCTGTTAAAAATGACAACTTTTAACTCTTCTTATAAAATGAACCTCATTAAATTTGAGATGTCTTAATTCTCGACTTTTAGTTATATTACTGACCAACGGCTAACAATATACAGTTATTAATTATTCTAGCCCCATGCTTTAATTGCCTTATTTTAATAGGAGCTCGAGTGACCTTTAGACCTTGGATTTTGAATGCTGCTGTCTTACTAGTGACATTGAGCTCGACAGCTCATGCTTTTTCGATTCCTCAGCCAGCGAGTGCAATAGAAGCTAGCCGCGTTGCACATGTCCATCTTAAAGCGACTCAAGAAGATGCTGATGCCCAATACCTTCTCGGGTTAATGTACTTGTCTGGTCGGTTTGTAAAGCAAGACTACGCGGTGGGTATTGACTGGACGACGAGTGCAGCGCAGCAAGGGCATGCAAAAGCTCAGCAAACAGTGGCAGACTTAACGTTTGAAGGCACCCTTGTTAAGCGTAATCTGTTAACGGCAACACAGTGGTATACCGCATTGAGTCAGCAAGGCAGTAAATGGGCCGACTTTAGACTCGGTTTTATATACGCCGCAGGTGGTGAAGGGATTGAGCGAAATTGTGGTAAGGCGGTTGAACAATTTAAACGGGTAGGGGATGACGTCTCGCTTGGTAACGTGGCTTGGATTTTAGCGACTTGCCCTGAAGCGCAATATCGAGATGGAGAGCAGGCGCTAGCGCTGTCATTATCCCTTTTAGAAAGTAACCAAAATGACCCCAGTAGTTTGGACAATCTTGCTGCTGCCTATGCTGAATTAGGGGACTTTAATGCTGCGATATTGACGCAGCAAAAAGCAATTGCTGCTCTGGCATTAAGCACTGATAAGAGTAAATCAACAGAGTTTGAGCAGCGATTATCAACCTATCAAAACCTAAAACCCTATCGTGAAATCATCCCGTTAGTCGGTAAATAATTGGCAATCTTATTATGAAGCGCTGCATTTATGGGGCGCTTTTTTTGTAGCTGGATATATTAAAACTAATAATAATTTAACTATATGTCATTTGTTTAAATATATTACATATAAGTCTTTAGGCTGATTATTTAGCATTCTGATGTATTTTTGTGTAAGCCTAACGGGGTATATTGACGTAATGCAAAGTCTATTAAACAAAATAAAATGATAGTGAACGCTAATAATTGGGAATGTTATTAAGTCTTGAATGGAGCGATAAATATGTTTTAGATGAAGCTGACTTTTGAGTGGAGGTTGTTATCAGTATTTATCAATGGCAGTAAAGTTCGTCAGCACGCTCAAGAAAATAAACAGATCAAGATGGGGGAATTTATTTCCAAGAGCACGCTAACTAATCGTTTTTTCGTCTGAAATCCCGACAAAATGAAGTGTACATAATCATCCTTAAACGAGGCTTAAGATCGTAATAGCTAAGGCAACTACTTATTTTCTGCATTGTGCAATTGTATGCGTTTATCCATTAAATCTTTAACCAGTGGTGTCAAGATCAGCTCCATTGCTAACGACATTTTACCTCCAGGTACAACTAAGGTGTTGATCCTTGACATAAAAGATCCTTGGATCATTCGTAAGTAATATGGAAAATCGACATTTTTTATACCTCGAAAGCGGATCACCACAAAGCTTTCATCTAAGCTCGGGATACTTTTAGCACTAAAAGGGTTGGAAGTGTCTACAGTAGGCACTCGCTGGAAGTTAATATGAGTTCGTGAAAACTGTGGTGTCATATGGTTAATATAATCATCCATACTCCGTACGATTGAGTCCATAACGGTTTCACGGGTATGACCTCTATCTGATGTGTCGCGAATTATCTTTTGAATCCACTCTAAGTTAACAATAGGTACCATGCCGATGAGTAGGTCAACATGCTGGGCGACATCGCAGTCTTGGGTGACTACTCCGCCATGAAGTCCCTCGTAGTAAAGCATGTCGGTATTTTCGGGTAACGGATGCCACTGAGTGAATGTACCAGGCATTTGGTTGAATGGCACTGCTTCGTCAAAGGTATGTAAATAAGCGCGAGTCTCACCTTGTCCGGTTTCACTGTAATCATTAAAGCATTGTTCAAGGCGTTTAAAGTCGTTTGCCTCGGGGCCAAAATAGCTAATGTTACGATTTTCGGTTCTTTCTTTGCGGATCTTCATCGCCATTTCAGGGCGAGTGAAGTGGTGAAAGCTATCACCTTCAACAATAGCGGCATTAATCCCTAGCTGTCTAAATATGTGGTTAAACGCTGTTGTGGTTGTGGTAGTGCCTGCTCCAGAGGAGCCGGTTACTGCAATAATGGGATGCTTCGCTGACATTTTTACACCTTAATAAAGACCGTTTTATATCACCTATACAGTGCCGAACTATCGCTAACAATGACTAACTAGTGTTGGCATAAGCCCGCAAAAAAGTATGTGGATCCATAGTTATACGTATTCGTAACACTTAGGTCAATCTTGAGTGCGACTCATTGCTACTATGTCATCTTGGCGTCTAATCGCGATAGATTCGTCTTCTTCGCTATATTCGACAATTAATTGACCTGTGCGCAGTGCTTCACGGCACATGTTTATAGAATTTTGCATGCTGTCGGCATCGGTGCCCGAAAAGCTGCCATCTTCTAGTTGAGCAATTAAGAACTCTTTAATCAGGTTTTCAAGTGTCTCGGTTGGTAATTGTTTTAATGTTTCATACGGAACTAGCATTTAGTGTTCTCAGTTTGGCTTCATGAGTAAGTTAAAAAAGACAAAATTCGGTTTTCAATATAATAACGTGGTGACCACGGAGTCCCGCCTTCTATAAACCCGACATGACCCCCTTTGTCATGCAGCTCGTACTCTACATACGTTGAAAGCTGCTCTTTAGTTGGGATCACAGCATAAGTCATAAAAGGATCGTCCTTAGCGTGGATGATTAAGGTTGGCTTGGCTATTTCTGTTAAATAAGGGAGCCCGCTAGCTTGGTGATAGTAGTCATCAACCCCATCAAAACCATGTAAAGGTGCTGTAATTTTATCATCAAAGGCCTTAAAAGTAGTGAGTTGACCTATATCAACTTTATTTACAGGCATCAATGGCGCTATTGCAGTGGTGCTTAGTTTGGCGAGCATTTTATCTTGCAGTTGTTTCAGTAAGTAGCGTTGGTAAACGGTTGAGAAGCCACTTTCTAGACGTTTAGCGCAAGCCGCCAGCTGTAATGGTGCAGAGACAGCAACCGCGCGTTCGATTAGGCTCAGTGCTTGTTGCTCCCCCTGGTACTTCACCAGCACATTGCCACCTAGGCTATAACCTACCGCTAATAGTGGTGAATCAGGGTAACGTTGTTTTATCTTTAATACAGTTGTGTGAATATCTTGCGTGTCGCCACTATGATAACCCCTGACTAGCCTATTTGGCTCTCCGGAGCAGCTGCGGTGGTGGTGCACCACTGCACATAGGTGTTGTGCTTTGCACGCAGCTAAAATTCGACGAACATAATGTGAGTCAGCATTGCCTTCAAGACCATGCAAAATAACGACAATGGGGTGCCCCGTAGACGGCTTACCTTGCCAGTCAAGATCAATAAAGTCGCCATCGGCGAGCTCTAACCTTTCTCGTACTAACTGTGGCCTCTCAATTTTAGTGAGCAGCGGTAAAATAGTTTGTACGTGAGGATTGCTAGCCCACCAAGGAGGTGAAAATTGCTTTGTTATCATAATTGACTATTGCTGAAAATTAAAACGTGTGTTTAATTATTGATGTGACAAGAGTGTAACACAGATTGAAACAGCATTTTTTATCCGCTTCTGCCATAGTAATAAAGTGATTCGGTAAGTATTAAACAAGGCTGTTAACGCTAATTCATATAGAGGACAAGATGGAACGACGTACTTTTATTATGACGGCTCTCGCTGGAACAACGTGTTTAGCACTTGGTATAAATTACGCTTTGACGGACGTCACTGTAAGCACAGACGAGTTCGATGACAAACATCGGTTACTTTTTAGTGTGTTATTACCTGTGTTACTTGACGGCGCCTTGCCTGATGTCCCCGTGTTAAAACGAGATGCACAGAATCGTACTTTAGATGCCATCGAGCAAACCATGGCGCTGTTACCTAAAGATAATCAAATCGAGTTAGAAAAGTTGCTTGAGCTACTTGAGAGCCGCTTAGGGATCCTCATTCTTACTGGCAGTATGACGCCTTTAATGATGCGCAGCAGTACTGAACTTGTGAATATGCTAGAACGGTGGCGTGCCAGTTACATCGACATGATGGTTATTGCTTATCAAGGGTTAAGAGAGCTAGTAATGGCAAGCTATTACTCCGCTCCTGAGCATTGGAGCCGCTTACATTATGCTAAGCCCAGTTTTCTAGAGGAGGCTAAATAATGTTATTGACTGCAATATTGAGCTGTAAGGAGTGTTTGTGGCCATAATCGATCCCGTTGTAACTGGTTTAGATTCTGGCTGGGCGCACGTTAATGCGGGTGACCTTAACGCTAACCAAACGTTTGAAGCCGATGTGATCATTGTGGGTAGTGGTGCAGGTGGCGGCACTGCTGCAGAAATTTTGACCCGTGCAGGTTTGTCAGTGATTATTGTTGAAGGGGGGCCTCTAAAGTCCTCAACCCACTTTAACATGGAGGAGCGCACCGCTTACCCTGACTTATATCAGCAAGCCGCAGGCATGAAAACCACGGATAAAGCAATTGGGATTTTTCAAGGTCGAGCAGTTGGTGGCTCTACGACCGTTAACTGGACCACTTCTATTCGCACACCGAGTGCTGCGCTAGCTTATTGGGCAAGTCAAAAGTCAGTCGCCGGCCTGACGCCAGAATCGTTAACACCATGGTTCGACAAAATGGAGCAACGGCTCAACATCAGTGAATGGGCATTTGACCCAAATAGAAACAACGCAGCCTTAAAAGAAGGTTGTGAACATCTAGGGTGGGATTACACGGTGATTAAGCGCAATGTTAAAGGGTGCTGGAACACTGGTTATTGCGGTATGGGCTGCCCGGTGAATGCAAAACAATCGATGTTGGTCACCACCATCCCTGCTGCATTAGAGAAAGGGGCGACTTTGGTGAGCCAAGCTCAGGTTATCAAGCTTGAGCATCGCAATGAAAAAGTCTACGCGTTAAAAGCGCGGGCACTCGACAAAATGATGAAGCCATTACCGATAGAAATCACATTCAAAGCTAAGCATTACGTCCTTAGTGCTGGCGCGATTCATACCCCGACCCTCATGATGCATTCGAAAGTGCCAGATCCATTTGAGCTTATTGGAAAGCGCACTTTCTTACATCCGACCTTATTAAGTGGTGCGGTTTTTTCAGATCCGATTAACGGACACAGCGGAGCGCCACAGTCTATTTATTCAGATGAGTTTGTTTGGAAAGGTGGAGCGGCAGGAGAGCTCGGTTACAAATTAGAAGTGCCGCCGATACACCCTATTTTGATTGCTTCTAAAACCATTGGTTACGGCCAAAGCCATGCTGAGTTGATGGATAATTTCAATCAATTACAGGTGACCATCGCACTTGTGCGAGATGGTTACCATGAAGATAGTCCAGGCGGTGCTGTAAGGCTAACAGCTCACGGTAGTAGTTTAGATTACCCGCTTACAGATGTATTTTGGCGGTCTGCTAGACGCGCTTTTGCCAGTATGGCTGAGTTGCAGTTTGCAGCTGGTGCTAAAAAAGTCTTACCGATTAGCGAGGGAATGCCATATTTAAGCAGCTGGAGTGATGCTAAAAAAGCCATCGCAGACATGGAACTCGCACCGTTAAAAACCATTGTCGCTTCGGCTCATGTCATGGGAGGTTGCCCATTTGGCGAAGACCCTAAGATATCTATGGTGAATAGTTTGGGAGAGTCGCACTATTTTGAAAACTTGTCGGTGATGGATGGTTCGGTATTTCCGACGAGTTTAGGGGCAAACCCGCAGCTTTCTATCTATGCCATTACTGCCCGTAACGCGACTCACCTAGCGGCTAAACTGACTAGCCAATAAGGTTTTGTTAGCTGTAGTGTAAAAACAAAAAAGCCCAGTATAAATACTGGGCTTTTTCAATACTCACGACTTACAATTAGTCAGCTGCTTTTAAGCCACTGTTAATTGCTCTTACGTCATCTTCATTCAATGTACCAGCAGCTTGCTTAAGCGCTACGATTGAATTGATGTAATCATAACGAGCATCAGAGAGTAGACGCTTTGAATTGTATAGGTCTGTAGTTTGATCAAGTACGTCAACGATAGTACGAGTACCAACTTCAAAACCAGCTTGCGTTGCTTTTAATGCGCTTTCTGATGAGACAACAGATTGCTCATAGGCTCTAATTGAACTAATTGATGCACTAACGTTGTTGTAGTTGTTACGAACACTTTTAACAACTTGGCGATGTGCCTGCTCAAGTGACGCACTTGCTTCAACATACTGGAACTGAGCTTGCTTAACTTGAGAAGTAACTTTAAAACCTTCAAAAATAGGTACTGAAAGTGTCACGCCAACTGAACCATTATCGTAATCGTTACCAGGTTCTTGCTCAATACCTTTAGAATAGCCAGCATCAAAGTTAACTGAAGGCATATGGCCCGCTTTGTAAAGCGCGATGGTTTCTTCAGCGATATCTTTACCAATACGTGTTGTTAATAGGTCAACGTTATTGGTTTCAGCAATTTTTAGCCATTCAGCAGTCGTTGCTGGTGTAACTGATGCTGCTGAGAAACGGTTAGTATCTAGGACGTTGATGTTTTCATGGTCTAGACCAGTGATTTCACGTAATGCTTCGTAGCTATTTGCTAGTGTATTTTCAGCTAGAATTTCAGCCGCGTTAGCTAAGTCGTACTGAGCTTGAGCTTCATGAACGTCAGTAATGGCGGTAAGGCCAACTGCAAAGCGTTGTTTTGTTTGCTCTAATTGACGTTCAATCGCGCGTTTTTCAGCACCTTGGAACTCATAAGTATCTTTTGCCGTTAATACGTTAAAGTATGCGGTTGTGACTCGAGTAATAAGAGACTGCAATGTTGAAGCGTAAGCAGAGTCAGCTTGAGATGCTGCTTTTTCTGCCAAGCTTAAGCCAACCCATGCACTATGGTTATAAATCACTTGATTTAAACTTAGGTTACCGGCAAAACCGCTAGAGTCTTCAGCAGGGTCGTTCCATGCTTTATCGTAACCGACGTTAGCACTAATGGTTGGTAAAAGAGACGCGCGCTGCTCTTCGATTTTTTCATAAAGTGCATCGCGTTGCGCTTTAGCTTGCAGCGTAACAGGATCGCTGGTTAATGCTTGTTGATATATTTGTAGAAGGTCGTCGGCATGTGCAACTTGAGCTGAAACTGCTAGCGTTAGTGCAGCACATAGAGAACGGATTTTGAATTTCATTTGCTGTCCTTTTAGACAAAAATTCTCCATTGAGGAGCGAATTTAACTGTGAGTTGTTTAGTTATGCCTAAGCTTTATTGAAAAATTTAGGCGGTTTGCGCTTCCCGACGCTTCCCAATACATCTAAACTTAGTAGGTGAATATTAAAAACCTACCAATTCCAAGTCAACTAGGAAGTGTAACAGTTTTTAACCTCGTTTATCACTTTCTTCCTATATTTTAGTCTTTATATTTTAGTTTTGCATGGTTGTGGTTTACTCCCTTTGAACAGTAATAGGTTTAGGACAAAATGAACAATAAATTTAGTGATAAAGATGTTGAGTTACTTGGTAAAAAAACCTTGTATCAAGGTTTTTTTAAAATGGAACAATATCGCTTTAAACATCGATTGTTTGATGGTGGTTGGAGCGGTGAAGTCACGCGAGAAGTATTTGAAAGAGGTCATGCCGTGGTCGTACTGCCTTATGACCCAGTTAAAGATATCGTGGTGATTATTGAGCAAGTACGTATCCCTGTGTTAGGCCATACAAGTACGCCGTGGCTGTTTGAGCTGGTTGCAGGAATGATAGACCCTGGGCATACCTCAGAAGAGGTGGCGATTAAAGAGCTGAAAGAGGAAACCGGCCTGGAAGCTATAAGCTTGACTAAGGTTAACGAGTGCTTCTCAAGCCCTGGAGGTACAAGTGAAAGGTTTGATTTTTATTGGGCGGCAATCGATTCAAGTAATGCGGAAGGCACGCATGGTTTAGACCATGAACATGAAGACATCAAAGTCCACTTGGTTGATAGAGAACAAGCTTACAAAATGGTTGAAGATGGACGCATCAATAATGCCTCTACAGTTATGGGCTTGCAGTGGTTACAGCTAAATTATCAAAAGTTAATTGCAACCTAAATAGTACGATTGTGTCAACAACAGTCTTGGAATTTTATAGTGTCGAAAGTAGTATATGGGCGTAAATATAAACCCAACGTTAGCCGGTATTTAGCGGTATGTAGTCGTAACTACATGCACATACAGCGCTGGCTTACTTTAGAGCCGTGTGCCGGAACGCACTGGCAAGTTGAAGGTGAGTTTGGTCGGCTAGATGTCCGCTTGCTGGAAAACACTAAATACACACAGCTGGTGGAAATTTCTAGGTGCACAGGTGCTCATGCATTTGTGTCGAGACCAATTGTATCAGTGCGGGTTTATCATGATGCTAAATTGGCAGAAGTGTTAACTAGTCAGCAGATTTACCAATTGCGACCAGTGTATGATTATCCAAATATGCACATGCACCAACGTGATGAAAAGTATCAAGTGAACGCATTTCTAGAAGCGTTGTTGAAGATAGATAACCTTACTAAATTTATTTGTAAATCTAATAACTAGGTAATTATTTTGCTAAAAGAGGCAATCTCTTATCCAATTTCAGAGATAGACAGTGTGAGACTAGTGCAAGTCACAGACCCGCATTTGTTTGCCGATCCTGAAGCTCAGTTGTTAGGTGTTAATACTTCACAAAGCTTGAAGGCGGTATTAAATACGATATCTGCCGTTAAATACCCTGCACATTTTATGTTAGCTACTGGCGATATAAGCCAAGATTACTCAAATGAGTCTTATCATAATTTTGTTGATGCCGTAAGCTGTCTTAATTTACCTTGTCATTATTTACCTGGGAACCATGATGACCCTCGTATAATGAGCTTGCACATGCAAGGTGATAATATTTTTGGGCAAAAACGAGTCTTGGCCGGTAATTGGCAAGTGTTGATGCTCGATTCAACGGTTAGAGGTCGGCCTGGCGGACATATGTCAGATGCTGAGTTAGCTTTGATTGATAGCGCTATCGAGGCTGAACCAGACCGCCATGTTTTGTTGGTAATGCATCATAATCCAGTTTTGGCTGGTTGTGCATGGCTGGATCAACACTGTATGGATAACGGTAGCGAGTTTATTCAACAAGTTTCAAACTACCCACAGGTTAAAGGTTTACTGTGGGGGCATATCCACCAAAGTGTTGATACTATTCATACTGGGCCGAATGGGCCGATTAAGTTAATGGCGACACCGTCAACCTGTATTCAGTTTAAGCCTAAATCTTCTTATTTTGCATTAGATGCCCTACAGCCCGGTTACCGTTTGCTGGAGCTTAAGTCTGATGGTAGCATTCTAACCAATGTATATCGGATCCCGGGTGAAAAATTCTCACCTGACAACGAAGCCGGCGGTTATTAGCGAACAGGTAAGACCGCAGTGTGAGGAACTATGCTGCTTTATATTCATGGATTTAATAGCTCGCCGAAATCAAACAAAGGACTTGTTACAGCTCGTTTTATTCAGCAATACTACCCCAAATTAAATTTTCAACAGCCACAGTTGCCCAATGAACCACGTGAGGTGATGGCGTTATTAATTGAAATTGTCGAACAGGCTAAAGCCGCAGGCGAGCCTATTTATTATATTGGCTCATCGTTAGGGGGCTATTTTGCGAGTTATTTAGCTGAAAATTTCGGTGGACGCGCAGTTTTGATTAATCCTGCTGTAAAACCTTTTGAACTGTTTGATGAATTCATTGGCACTCAGTACAATCCCTATACTAATGAGACCTATCAAGTTTCAGCCAAACATAAACAGGATGTTGCTCAGTTCGATACTGCAGCTATTTTAAATCCTGATCGCTTTTATGTGTTGCTACAAACAGGCGATGAAGTACTCGACTATAAACAGGCCGTGCAGAAGTACCATTGCTGCAAAATGACAATTGAACCAGGTGGAGATCATAGCTTTATTGGCTATGAAGACCAGTTGGTTTCCATTTGTGAATACCTGTTTTCTTGACAAATAGACCCGTAGGGCCGCACCATGGCCTGAATAACAAAAAATTATGTGTGCCATGACAAATCAATACACTTCAGATGCAATTGAAGTCCTAAATGGACTTGATCCTGTAAAACGTCGCCCGGGTATGTACACCGATACTACGCGACCAAACCACTTAGGACAGGAAGTCATAGATAATAGTGTCGACGAAGCTCTCGCCGGACACGCAAGTCGAATCGACGTTATCTTGCATGCAGACAACTCACTCGAGGTGACCGACGACGGCCGTGGTATGCCGGTAGATATTCACCCCGAAGAGGGCATATCTGGGGTTGAACTCATCTTAACCAAACTGCATGCGGGAGGAAAGTTTTCCAACAAAAACTATCAATTCTCTGGTGGTTTGCATGGGGTGGGGATCTCCGTGGTTAACGCTTTATCTCACCGTGTTGAAATTACAGTTAGGCGTAATGCCGAAGTCTACGACATGGCTTTTGAGAATGGCGAAAAAGTTGAAGAGCTACGTGTAACAGGAACATGCGGTCGCCGAAATACTGGCACACGCGTGCATTTTTGGCCTGATGTTAGCTATTTTGATTCGGGTAACTTTTCCGTTAGCAAGCTTAGCTACCTCCTAAAAGCAAAGGCTGTGCTGTGTCCTGGCCTGAGAATAAAATTTGTAAACAAGCAAACAAATGAAACACAAGAATGGTTTTATGAAAGTGGTTTAGAAGACTACCTAAGAACGTCAATAGATGGTTCGACAACATTACCCAATGTGCCGTTTGTGGGGAGCGTAAGTGGCGACATTGAAGCGGCTGACTGGGCTATCACATGGTTACCCGATGGTGGTGACTATTTGAATGAGAGTTACGTTAACCTTATTCCGACTCCATTGGGCGGTACTCACGTCAATGGTTTTAGGCAGGGGTTACTTGAGTCAATGCGTGAGTTTTGTGATTTCAGAAACTTGGTGCCACGCGGTATTAAGCTCACACCAGACGATATTTGGGAACGTTGCACCTTTATTCTATCGATTAAGATGCAAGATCCACAATTCTCTGGGCAGACAAAAGAAAAATTGTCGAGCCGACAATGTGCTGCTTATGTTGGTGGCGTCGTTCGTGACGCATTTAGTTTGTGGCTGAACAGTAATACCGAGCAAGCCGAAGCCTTGGCTGACATGTTTATTAATAATGCGCAGAAACGATTAAAAGCGGCAAAAAAAGTCGCACGTAAACGCATTACCTCGGGCCCGGCATTACCCGGTAAATTGACCGACTGTAGTGGTCAAGACCCGATGCAAGGCGAGCTGTTTTTAGTGGAAGGTGACTCTGCGGGTGGCAGTGCTAAACAAGCACGTGATCGCTATTTTCAAGCCATTTTGCCATTGCGCGGTAAAATTCTAAATACATGGGAAGTCGATGCATCTCAAGTGCTTGCGTCGCAAGAAGTGCATTCAATTTCAGTTGCTATTGGTTGTGATCCAGATAGCCGAGACATCTCCGAATTACGGTACGGTAAAATTTGTATCCTAGCCGATGCTGACTCCGATGGTTTGCATATTGCTACTTTATTGTGTGCGTTATTTATGCAGCATTATCGTGTGCTTGTTGAGAAGGGGCATATTTATGTGGCCATGCCGCCTTTGTTTCGCATCGATATCGGTAAAGAAGTGTTTTACGCATTAGATGATCAAGAAAGAGAAGCTATTCTTGAGCGAATCAAAACAGAGAAACGCAAAGGTAAAGTACAGGTCACACGATTTAAAGGGCTGGGTGAAATGAACCCACTGCAGTTGCGTGAGACCACCATGGACCCTAATACGCGTCGATTAGTTCAGCTTACACTAGATAATGCCGATGACACCATGGCTCTGATGGATATGTTGCTGGCTAAAAAGCGTGCAGGCGATCGTAAAAGCTGGTTAGAGGCTAACGGCGATCTCGCGGATATCTAACTCGAACAGTAATAGAGAATCAAACGAAAACATTCATAATGACATTTCGAAATAACCCCAAGCAATTATTGTGCAGTTTAACGGCGATATTTGCACAACTTGTTTTTTGCTGCACCTCAGTGGCGGCTGAACCCGTGATGATTACAGTATCAAAGGGTTTTGGCTTGACGCTGTTTGCCTCTGATTTAGGTGACGCTAAACAGTTGGCACTGGGAAGTAATGGCACCTTGTTTGTTGGCTCATATAAAGCGGGTGAAATAACTGCACTTGTCGACTCGGACCAAGATGGTCGAGTTGATAAACGCTACATTATTGCAAAAGGGTTGGATTATCCTGAGGCCATTGCTTTTAACAACGGTGCGCTTTATGTGGCTGTGGGTGAGCGTATTTATAGGTTTGCTGATATTGAGTCACGCTTAAGGCGACCAGGCCGAGCAAAAGAAGTTTATGACCGCTTACCAGGTAATGCGAAAAAAAGCCGCCGTACGATGAGCTTTGGGCCTGACGGGCGGCTTTATGTTGCCATTGGTTCGCCTTGTAATGTGTGTGAGCCGGAAACGCCGTTTGGTAGTATCATTGCAATTGATGTTAACAGTGGCGAGAGTGAGCTAATTGTTAGCGGTGTTCGCAGTGTCACTTCAATGGATTGGTCTGCAAAAGACAGCAGCCTTTGGTTTTCCGATCTTGGTCGCAACTGGATGGGCGATAATATCCCGCCAGATGAAATCAATAAAGTTGAAGTAGTGGGAAGTCATTATGGCTTTCCCTATGTTCATGGTTCTAGTGTTATCGAACCCGCATATGAACAACCTAAAAACTTAAAAATAGTACCGCCTAAATTTGAACTTCCCGCGCATGTTGCACCAATGGGGCTGCACTTTTACCGAGGAAAGCAATTTCCACAGCGTTACCAAAACCAAATGTTTGTTACTGAAAATGGCTCTTGGAATCGCTCAAGTAAAGTGGGCTACCAAGTGGTTATGCTCGAAATGAAAGATGATGAAGTGATTAAACGTCGCACTGTAGTGAGCTTCCTCGATGGTGTATTCCCGGTGGCTAGGCCTCATTCTATTGTCACCGCTCCCGATGGGAGCTTGTATATATCAGATGATTTGAAAGGCAATGTTTACCGCTTGTATTACAAAGAACAACAAAAGATTAAGTCACAGGATAATGATTAATGAGTGATGCGATAGATTTAAGCTTAGACGGTGTAGAGCAAATGCCAATGCACCGCTTCACGGAAGAAGCATACCTTAATTATTCCATGTATGTGATCATGGACCGAGCCTTGCCGCATATTGGTGACGGGTTGAAACCCGTGCAACGTCGTATTATTTATGCGATGAGCGAGCTGGGCTTGTCTGCACAGTCAAAGCATAAAAAATCTGCCCGTACCGTCGGTGACGTGCTTGGTAAGTATCACCCCCACGGTGATGCTGCGTGTTATGAAGCCATGGTATTGATGGCTCAACCATTCTCTTACCGTTACCCTTTGGTTGACGGGCAAGGAAACTGGGGCGCACCCGATGATCCTAAGTCGTTCGCTGCAATGCGTTATACCGAAGCTAAGTTATCAAAATTTTCAGAGGTTTTGCTTGGTGAGCTTGGGCAAGGCACTGTTGATTGGGGAGTTAACTTTGACGGCACAATGAAAGAGCCGTTAGTGTTACCTGCAAGGCTGCCTCATATCCTCATTAATGGCATTAGTGGTATTGCTGTTGGTATGGCGACCGATGTTCCGCCTCATAACGTTAAAGAGCTAGTGGGAGCATGTGTTGAATTACTCGACAACCCTAAAGCTGACTTAGCGCGCCTGATGGAGTTTATCCCCGGTCCAGATTACCCAACCGAAGCTGAAATTATTACGCCAGCAGCTGATATTGCGAAAGTTTACCAAACTGGTAGAGGCTCAATAAAGGCCCGTGCTGTTTATACGGTTGAGCAAGGTGAAATTGTGATTACGGCTTTGCCACATCAATCAAGTAGTGGCAAAGTGCTTGAGCAAATCGCAGCGCAAATGCAAGCTAAAAAATTGCCGATGGTAACGGATTTACGTGATGAGTCTGATCACGAAAGCCCTGTTCGTATGATTGTGGTGCCGCGGTCCAACCGAGTCGATTGCGACCTGTTAATGGCGCACCTATTTGCAACGACCGATCTTGAGAAAAGCTACCGAGTAAACCTGAATGTGATTGGCCTAAATGGTCGCCCACAGGTTAAGGGCTTACTTGCAATGCTAACTGAGTGGCTGACGTATCGAATGACGACGGTGAAGCGTCGACTTGAGTTCCGTTTAGAGAAAATTTTAGCTCGCTTACATATTTTAGATGCGCTGATGATAGCGTTTTTAAATATTGATGAAGTTATTGAGATCATTCGTCATCACGACGAACCTAAAGAGGAATTGATTAATCGGTATAATTTGTCAGACAAGCAAGCTGATGCGATTCTTGACCTTAAATTACGTCATTTAGCCAGATTAGAAGAATTTAAAATCAAAACTGAGCAGAGCGAATTAGCCGCTGAGCGTGACAAAATTGAGTTGTTGCTGAGTTCTGAACGTCGCATGAAGACTCTGATTAAAAAAGAATTAATTAAAGATGGTGAAGATTATGGTGATGAGCGCCGCTCACCGATTGTTCTGCGTGGCGAGTCTAAAGCGTTAACAGAGCTAGAGTTGGTGCCCGCTGAAGCTATCACTGTAATCATGTCTGAGAAAGGTTGGGTTCGCTGTGGTAAAGGGCACGATGTTGTTGGTGAAAGTCTCTCTTATAAAGCAGGAGACGCCTTCCTTTGCTCAGTCGCTGGGCGTAGCAACCTACCGAGTGTCTTTATTGACAGCTCTGGTCGCTCATTTGCAACTGAAACGCATACTTTACCGTCAGCGCGGTCGCAGGGGGAGCCCATCACAACTCGCTTAAATTTAGCGCCGGGTGCCTCTATTGAGCATGTGTTGATGTCGGAAGAAGAGCAATGTTACTTGTTGGCTTCTGATGCGGGCTACGGTTTTATTGTGGCAAATAAAGATATGCTCTCTCGTAATAAAGCCGGTAAAGCTCTGTTAAGTTTACCTGCTAATGCCAAAGTTTTACCTCCACAAAAGGTCGATAAGAGTGGAGAGCAGTCTATTTTGGCGATCACTAATGAAGGGCGGATGTTATTCTTCTCGTTAGATGCCTTACCACAGTTGACGAAAGGTAAAGGGAACAAGATCATTGGGATCCCGACAGAGCGGGCTAAAAACCGTGAAGAGTTGCTGACTCACTTGCATGTTGTGCCTGCTAATATGCCGGTCACTTTATGGGCTGGTAAGCGTAAATTAACCCTCAAACCAAGTGATTTAGAAGAGTACCGTGGTGAGCGAGGTAGACGTGGGGCTAAGCTACCGCGTGGTTTACAGCGTGTCGATAGCGTTGAGCTAGGCGACGGTGGAGCATCTTCTTAATATCTAGTATTAAAGTAAGACAATAAAAAATGCAGCTTAAATAGCTGCATTTTTTTATGGTGAAATAGGCTTATTGAGTATTAAGCCACTTCGTAATATTTGGGCTCTATATCAACTTGACGCTGAATAATATTGGTCGCCATTTTTGCACATTTACCACATTGATTAGATACACCAAGACGCTTTTTTACATCAGCTAAAGAGCTGTCACCCTGGCTAACGGCTTCTTTAATTTGGGTATCTGTAATTGCGTGACAAAGACAAACGTACATAAATATGGATCCAGTATTTGAATATGCACGAAGTATAAATGAAAACGATTCTCAATGCTAATAACAGGTGAGAATCATTAGCAGTTGTTAGCATTACTTGCTGTTATTAAAACCGGTGCGTACCGTAAAAAACAGTTATCAAGGCAGTTTGTGTTGTTGTCAAACTACCTTGAGCACTAGCTTTAGTGGGTTAGCATGCGTTAATAACCGCGTTCAAAGTGGACGCGATGATGTAGTTCTTCCCCTTTTATCCACTTGTGATAGTTTTGTGAAAATATCTCAATCACTTGTTCAGGAAAGCTGGGCGCAGCAATATGTGGTGTTATGACGACATTATCTAGTGACCAAATTGGGTGATCAGAAGGCAATGGTTCTTGATTAAAGACGTCTAAAATGGCTTGCTGTTGTTGGTTTTGAACTAACTGAATATATAGCGCATCTAAATCAAGTACGTCACCTCTGCCAAGGTTAAACAACACAACCTCTTTTTTGAGCAGCGATAATGAATGTTGATTTAATGCGCCACGGGTTTCAGGGGTGCTGGGTAAAATACTGGCGACGGCATCGGCCTTGGGTAAGTGGCGACTGAGATTTGCTAAGGTATCGACCTCATCAAACCCTTTGGTTGGTTTTGCCCCTCGGTTAATGCCGGTGACATGCATACCAAAATGCTTAGCTGTTTGAGCAATATGCTTAGCAATAGAACCTGTGCCTAACAAGAGTAAGTTTTGTCCCTGCAGGGTTTTGTAGCTTCCTGGTTGCCAAACTTTTTTTGCTTGCTGGTTTTTATACTTACCATGCTCTCTTTGGTATGCGAGCAGATAGCCAAACAAATACTCACTCATTAATGGCCCAAATATGCCTCGGACATTGGTGAGATCGTAGTCCCTTCGCTGCCTGGGTTTTACCAGTGCATCAACGCCAGCAAAAGTTGATTGCATCCACTTTAAGCTTGATGCATGCGGTAGTAATGGTGCTGCTAAACTGGGCTCTGCTAACCAGATGTCGGTTTCAAAAATATTCTTTGGGTTATCATCAAGAATTTGAATATTAGGCAGATGGCAAGATGCCAATAGTTGACGATACCGATCATTGTCCTTGGTAAGCAATAGTAACTTGTGCTCCATGCTGACTCCCTTTTTGCCTGTGCTGCGTCAATATTTGTTAGGCGTTCCGGTATTTTTTGAACGCTTATTTTTGTTGTCGTAAATGTTTTTGGCTACAGCTTATTTTCGTAATTAAGAAGCATAACGCTTTAAAACAGAGTGTAGATTAAATCTGTGAATTTTGAGATAGCTTTGCCCTTTTCTGAAGCGATATATAGGCAAAATCGATTAAGACCCCTCAAGTGAGCGCATGGCTTTGTCAGGGAAGTTAGTGAAGATGCCATCAACCTCAAGCGCATTTAGCCTGTGAATGTCATCGGCAAAATCAACCGTATAAACATATACCTTAACGCCACGTTGATGTGCGTCTTGAATCATGGCTTGATTTACAAAGCTGAGCCCTAAGTGGATTGAGAAAGCGCCAAGCTCTGAAGCTACTTGAGCTAAGTTGAGCGGGATCCCTTCAATGATTGGTGCGATTTTAGCACTTGGAAATTGGCACTTAAACTCACTTAACATTACATGATTGAAAGAGGATATTAGCAGTAAGTCTGGGTCGTAATTTTGCTGATTTATCAACTGCTCATACATGAGGGAAAAGGCGGGTAAAACCGATAAACCTTTAAGCTCAATATTAACTTCAATATTGTGAGGTTTTAAGAGCGCTAACACCTCGCTAAGGGTTGCAATAGGCTCTCCTGCCACTGTAATTGTACTGAGGTAGTGTTGACTGACTTGGTCGATAAGTCCGTGACCAGAGCTTTTTGCCTCAAGTCGCCTATCGTGAAAAACATAGAGTTCGCCTTCGACTAAATGGATATCGAGCTCTACGGCTTTTACGCCTTGTTCAATGGCGGCAGTAAACGCTTTTATAGTGTTCTCTGGCGCATATCCGCTTGCGCCACGGTGTGCAAATATTTTCATTAATTGGTATCTATATTAAAGCGTATTAGGTTCTGATTATGCCTTGAGCGTCTTTATTTTGGCCCGGCGATAAATGAACTTCAAGTTGAGGATAGGCGAGCTCTAAATCGTTCTCCCGCAGCTTTTTACTTATTTGTTTATGTAATTTGTGCCTTAGCGGCCAGCGCGTGCCCATGTCTTTTGCGTAGGCTCTAACTTCAAAATCTTGCGTATGTTGCCCGAAGCCGGCAAACCAGACTTCAGGTTCTGGCGTTTGTAAAGCATCATCACACTCTTGTACTGCTTGGTATAATGCAGCCTCTACACGTGCGGGATCTGAGTCTCGTGCAACGGCAACATAAACGATGACCCGAGTGATTGGGTCTGACAGTGACCAGTTGATAAGTTGCTCGGTAATAAAGGCTTTATTCGGCACAATAATTTCTTTGCGATCCCAGTCGATAATGGTGGTTGCTCGGATCTGGATTTTACTTACCGTTCCGGTGAGATCTCTGATGGTAACGGTGTCACCTATTCGGACTGGCTTTTCAAATAAAATAATCAGACCCGAAATAAAGTTGGCAAAGATTTCTTGTAAACCAAACCCTAAGCCAACCGATAGCGCCGCGACTAACCATTGCAGTTTTGACCACTCCATTCCGAGAGTTGAAAACCCACCTAAAATCCCTATAAAAATAACAACATAACGACACACAGTGGTCAGTGCGAAGCCGGTCCCTTGGGATAAATCAAGCCGTTGCAAGATAGTCAGTTCAATTAAACCGGGTAGGTTAGTTGCTATCATCATCGAGAACCCAACAATGATTAACGACAGTAATAATGACTTTAAGGTGATGGGTAGCTGCTGCTCAATTCCATTAACGGTGGTGTTGCTCGTCCATAGGGTTACACCGTCGAGTAAAGAGAATAATGCGGTATGAGTTTGAGTCCAAAGCCCGACAATACTGGCTAAAAATGCCAATAATAATAACGAACGAATTAAGCCTAGGGATTGACTCGAAATAGTTTCTAGATCAACCTCGGGTTCCTCATAGGTGTCGAGCTGCTCTGGTGGGCTGACTTCACCTTTTTCCCGTTGAGCTAACAATTCAGCGCGTTTAGCTTTGGCGCGCTCAAAGGCTATACGGCGCCTTTCGATTAGCATCCAGCGTTTAATCAGTTGATAAAGTAGTAAAAAGCCGAGGCCAAAAATTAGTGACAATTGCAGCTGTAACAGCATTTGAAAAGCAGTGTAGTAATAACCCATAAAGGCCAGTACAGCACAAGCTATAGGGGTGGTGATGAGCATGGTCCATAACAGCTTTTGCAGCAATTTTTTATTCTTATTGCCTTGGTGGTGCGTATTCTCGCGGTTGGAAATCTTTAAAATATCGCTATAGAACCAAAACAGCAGCACACAAAAAACAATAAACGCACCGCGGCCAAGGCTATTTCGCACTAACGAGGTATCAATAACTTCAGCAAATGCTGCCAGCCCTAAAAATGGGACAGCCATATATGTGAAGCGCTTAAAGCGTACTTGTCCTGCACGGAAAATACTACGTTGCGCCTTAAAGTGGTTAATTAACAAGCCTCTATCTAAAGCTAGCAAGTACACCAATTGGTATAACTGGTAAAAAATACCAATGGCCATAACACCCATGCCGAACGCTTTGGTGAAATTAAAACTGGATTGATAGAAAATTGCCCCTGCTAATACTATAGGTAAAGGCTTAAGTAGGCTGTAACTGACCGAGTTGATGAGTACGTGCCAAGTATAAATAAACTTATCCTGGGTAACGTTGCCGACAAAGGGCAGCTCACGTCGCATAGCGGCTTTAAACTTCGGCGTTAGAATGTCTAGTGCGATAATGCTGATAATGACTAAAATGAGCCACCATGACCATAAACTGCCTTGCTCATCCAAAGAGCTACTTAACTGCTGCCAAGGAGCTTGTTGGAACATCCAATACACGCTTTGGTAGAGATCGGTTATCCACAAACTGCCAATCGCGTTAGCATTTGGTACCCAAAATAAATGCTCGTTTAAGGTGTCTCTCAGTGTTAAATACTGTTGATTTAGCAGCTCATTGCTGATCCTGAGCTCTGCTAACTCACTTAAATATTGGTCATAACTTTGTATTAACTGCTGTAACAGAAGTGTTTGGGACGCGAGCAGTTTTGCCTGCAATGGTGAAGGGGACTTTACAGGATCCTCTAGCTGCTGGTTATTGACCGTTTGAGTTTGTTCTATTTGATAGCGTGCCAGTCGCGCGTTAGCTATGTCGGTTTGTACCGACTCTTGACTCGGCGGTTTTGGCAGAGCTTGTAGCATTTGTAAAAAACGCTCACCAAAAGCAGAGTTAAGTTTAATCCAGCTGATTTGTTGCTGCACACTGGTTAACTGCTTAGCTTGGATCTGATATCGCGCTTCAGCTTGCTCTTGCAGCTTAAGTGTTTGGCTTATTTTTATATTGAGTGCTTTTAATGTTTCGCCATAGCTTAAGTTTGCTTCACTAAGCGCCTGGATTACTGGGTCTGATTCATTTAAATCCGGCAATAAACTACTTGCTATAGCCGCTTCTGTGCGCTGGTGTCTTTGTAGATCAAGAGCCTGATTTAATTGTTCAATTAGCTGCTCTTGCTGGTGTAATTGTTCACGAACTAGCTGTAGTTGTAGTTGGTTGAGGTCGATTTCTTTTTGGCTGCTAGCAAGCATTGCTTCTAATGTGGTGACGCGTTGCTGGTACAACTGCCGTTGAGCGAGCAATAACTGGTTTGCAGTGGTGTTATCTGCCGAGGTGCGGTTTTTTTTATGCTTATTGAGCGATTCACGCGCTTGGGTCAATAGTTTAGGGAGACCGTTAAGGGATTTGTTTAAGCTATTTATTTTGCTACTTAAACTGACTTCGACATCTTTAAGCTCTGACAAGCGCAGGTAAGCGAGCGAGCTCTGTTGATGCAAGTCTTGAGTGGTAGCCCATGGTATTGGTTGCTGCGCCTCTCTAATTTGGTTAAGTAAATTAGATTTATGCTGAGAATAATTGCGTGCCAGCTCTCGATAGTTAGCTTCGGTTAATGCTAATTCACTGATTTTATTGTTGAGTGTGGCTAATTGTTCAGCTGGCGAACTGGCACTGTTTGTCGAAGGGCTTAAGCCTAATCGTTTTTCAAGTTGAGTGGAGGGCGTTGCGTTGGTTACTGCGCAAAATAGGCATAGTAAAACCAATAAAAAACGATGCATGATTAGCGGCTTGAATCAATCGGAAAGACTCACTAATAGTAGCCAAGTTAATCAGATAAATAAATCAGTCTAAGCAGACTTTTTAAGCTGTTGTGACTTATGACTCTTTTGAGTTTCAAATAATGCTGTTGCAACGACTAATATGCCGCCAATAATGGTGCTCAATGCTAGCTCTTCTCTAAGTAGTACATAGGCTAATAGCGCTCCATAAAAGGGTTGTAAGCAAGACACTAGTCCGACGGTTTTGGCGCTTAACAAACGTAACGCCGAAGTAAATAATGCATGGGGTGCAGCGGTAAATACTATGCCTAGCAGCACCACTAGGTACCATGTGTTTGGCGTTATGTTACTCACTTCAGTGGTGAACCACGGAGCCAGAAAAATTACTGCCACAGTGGTTTGATAAAACATGGCTTGCTGACCACTGTATTGGCTGAAATAGCGTTTGTGGAGTAAATTTCTTGCGGTAAATAATGCGGCGGACGCAATCCCAACAGCGATCCCGAGTGTTACGTCGTTACCTATGCTTGCTTCAGGAATGAGTAAGCCGACTCCAATTAACACAAAAAAACCACTGATAATATCTGCTAGCTTTAGTGATGACTTAGTAACAATAGGTTCGATTAGAACTGTCATAACTGGGTAGGTAAAGAAAGCTATCATACCAATAGCGACTGATGATAACTGCATTGAAGCGAAGTATGTCACCCAGTGTAAGCTAACGACAATGCCTAACCCAATGGCAATAAAGTAATCTTTAGTGGCATTAAGCGTTAACTTCTGCTTGCTGAGTTTTACAATCAGCGCTAACACAGAGGCTGCAACAACACAGCGTAGTACGGTAATGTCTAGGGCTTAGCGGGATGAGTTTTGAAAACAAAGCTGTACCACCAAAAAGTAGTACAGCTAAGTGAAGCTCAATAAGCCCAGATTTAGAATCGTTAGGTTTCAATTGAGTAGATAAGCCCTAATCTGAGCGGTTAATCTTCAATTTTTGCAAAAGCCTGACCCATTCGGGTCACACTAGAGGGTTCTACGCCATCTGCAAACTCATCTAACGCATCTTTTGCAAATAACATGACTACGGTACTGCCAAGTTTGAAGCGGCCCATTTCTGCGCCTTTATCCAATGTTATCGCGTCTGGACCATCAGTAGGGTAATCCCAAGTAAACACATCTTTGCCTGTTGGTGGCGTGACAGTGCCAGCCCAGATTGTTTCGATGCTAGCTACAATCGTTGCCCCAACAAGTACCATTGCCATTGGGCCAATTTCAGTTTCGAAAATGGCCACTACACGCTCATTTCGAGCAAACAAGCCCGGTACGTTTTGCGCTGTTAATGGATTCACTGAAAATAGCTCACCAGGTACGTAGGTCATTTTCGACAGTGTACCCTTAATTGGCATGTGAATGCGGTGATAGTCTTTAGGCGCAAGGTAAATCGTTGCAAAGTCACCGTCTTCAAATCGTTTAGCATCTACAGCTTGATTGCCCAATAGTGCGAGCGACGAATAATCGTGCCCTTTTGCTTGAAATATGCGTCCGTCTTCAATTGGACCAAGCTGGCTTACTGCACCATCGACTGGGTGAATGATGTAGTCTTTGTCTTCACAAAGTGGACGGATTCCAGGTTTTAATGCTCGGGTAAAAAACTGATTAAAAGTTGGATAAGCTTCTGGTGCAGGCTCAGCCGCTTCACTCATATCGATTTTATATTGCTTGATAAACCACTTAATAGCCGCAGTAGTGACAGCGCCCATTTCAGCCGCTGCTAATTTGCCAACCAAGCGCGATAAGAAGTGCTTTGGCATCATATACTGCAGCGCGATTTTTACTTTATCCAATTTCAATATCCTTTGTGTTCTATTTATTATTCGTCTGGGCCGGCTCTAAAATGACGAGCATGTCGTTGTTCATCCAGACTGGCGATGATTTTGTGGTAATTTTGATAGCGGTCAGCACTAATATCACCTGCTTCTAATGCTTCAGTGATTGAGCACCCAGGATCGTTTAGATGTTTACAGTCTCTAAACTTACAAGTGCCTAAATAGTCTCTGAACTCAACAAAACATTCACCGACTCTTTCGGCAGGTAAGTGCCAAAGGGCAAATTCACGTACACCTGGTGAATCAATTAAGTCGCCACCAGTTGAGATGTGAAGTAGTTTTGCAGTCGTGGTGGTATGTTGCCCAAGACCAGAGTTTTCAGAGATATCACCAATTAACAGCTCAGCATCTGGCATCATGGCGTTAATCATTGAAGATTTCCCCACACCAGATTGACCCACAAAGACACTGACCTTGCCGTTCATCAATTGGTTTATCTGTTCGACACCTTCACCTGTTTTACTACTAACTTTATAGACGTCATAGCCTATATCGCGATAGCGTTGCAGCGCGGCTTCAATTTCAGGTAACTCTTCCGGCGTTATAAGGTCAACTTTGTTGAGTACGATTACCGGAGCGATACCGGTATCTTCAGATGCTACAAGATAACGGTCGATAATCTGTGTCGTGAACGCTGGTTTTACAGAGGTCACAATAAGGATTTGATCGATATTTGCAGCTATAATTTTTACGCCGTCATATAGATCTGGCCTAGAAAGAAGTGAATGCCTTGGGTGAACGGCTTCAACAATACCTTCTATTCGACTTGCACCTGACTCACTTGTTAATGCTAAACGCACAACAACTTTGTCGCCAGTGACTAAACTTTTTATGTTTCGGCGTATGTTACAACGCGCGAGGTGGCCGGTTTCGGTTTCAACATCTGCATGTTGACCAAAACGAGAAATAATGGTGCCTAACTGCTCTGGACCTAAAGAGTTATCCTGTAATTCAGGAGAACCTTCGCTGGCTTGGCTGTTCTGCAATTTCTTTTTTTGGTTGCTACGCATTCTGCGTAACTGACCTTGGCTTAATGGTTTCTTTTTGCTCACGTATTAGTCTTCAATGATAAAGGAGATTTTTTGTCGCTTAAAAAAGCAGTATGATACACCGTCTAAAACAAAAAAGCCTGAATTTAGGCTAACAGGGATAATAGGTCGCTCTATGACTATAAACGAAAACAACCTTATTTGGGTCGATCTTGAAATGACAGGGCTTGAGCCTGCAGTTGATAGAATTATTGAAATAGCTACTATAGTGACTGATAAAGAGTTAAACATTATTGCCGAAGGTCCCGTCATTGCTATTCATCAAAGCGATGAACAGCTGGCACTGATGGATGATTGGAACCAAAAGCACCATGGTGAGTCAGGACTGGTCGACCGTGTTAAGGCGAGCCCGTTTAGTGAAGATGATGCGATTAAGCAGACGATTGAATTTTTGTCTCAGTATGTTCCAGCAGGTAAATCACCAATGTGTGGCAATAGTATTGGGCAAGATCGCCGATTTTTAAATCGCTATATGCCAGCACTTGAAGACTATTTTCATTACCGAAATATCGACGTTAGTACAATAAAAGAGCTTGTTCGTCGTTGGGAACCATCAGCTATGGAAGGTTTCACTAAGCAAAATACACATCAAGCTCTACTCGATATTCAAGAATCTATAGCTGAATTGCAGTTTTATCGAGCAAAAGTATTTAAAATTTAACCAAACAGTCGCTTTTTTGCGAGAAGGGGTTGCAGTGTAGTGGGATTCTCATATAATGCGGCCTCAACTTTTTACTAAGCAGCAAACTTGGTGTTATAAGTTATAAAGTTGATGATTAATATGCGACATTAGCTCAGTTGGTAGAGCGATACCTTGCCAAGGTATAGGTCATCAGTTCGAACCTGATATGTCGCTCCAAATATTAACTTATTGAGTTACCAAGCTCGGTAAGAGAAAGATTTATGCGACATTAGCTCAGTTGGTAGAGCGATACCTTGCCAAGGTATAGGTCATCAGTTCGAACCTGATATGTCGCTCCAAATATTAACTTATTGAGTTACCAAGCTCGGTAAGAGAAAGATTTATGCGACATTAGCTCAGTTGGTAGAGCGATACCTTGCCAAGGTATAGGTCATCAGTTCGAACCTGATATGTCGCTCCAAATAATAACTTATTGAGTTACCAAACTCGGTAAGAGAAAGATTTATGCGACATTAGCTCAGTTGGTAGAGCGATACCTTGCCAAGGTATAGGTCATCAGTTCGAACCTGATATGTCGCTCCAAATAATAACTTATTGAGTTACCAAGCTCGGTAAGAGAAAGATTTATGCGACATTAGCTCAGTTGGTAGAGCGATACCTTGCCAAGGTATAGGTCATCAGTTCGAACCTGATATGTCGCTCCAAATATTAACTTATTGAGTTACCAAGCTCGGTAAGAGAAAGATTTATGCGACATTAGCTCAGTTGCTAAAGGTGAAAGACGATACCTTTAGCTAATGTTTACAGCTGATGTGAAGAAAGACGATTTACGCGACATTAGCTCAGTTGGTAGAGCGATACCTTGCCAAGGTATAGGTCATCAGTTCGAACCTGATATGTCGCTCCAAATATTAACTTATTGAGTTACCAAGCTCGGTAAGAGAAAGATTTACGCAATGTTGGCTCAGTTGCTAAAGGTGAAAGACGATACCTTTAGCTAATGTTTACAGCTGATGCGAAGAAAGACGATTTACGCGACATTAGCTCAGTTGGTAGAGCGATACCTTGCCAAGGTATAGGTCATCAGTTCGAACCTGATATGTCGCTCCAAATAATAACTTATTGAGTTACCAAGCTCGGTAAGATAAAGATTTACGCAATGTTGGCTCAGTTGCTAAAGGTGAAAGACGATACCTTTAGCTAATGTTTACAGCTGATGCGAAGAAAGACGATTTACGCGACATTAGCTCAGTTGGTAGAGCGATACCTTGCCAAGGTATAGGTCATCAGTTCGAACCTGATATGTCGCTCCAAATAATAACTTATTGAGTTACCAAGCTCGGTAAGATAAAGATTTACGCAATGTTGGCTCAGTTGCTAAAGGTGAAAGACGATACCTTTAGCTAATGTTTACAGCTGATGCGAAGAAAGACGATTTACGCGACATTAGCTCAGTTGCTAAAGGTGAAAGACGATACCTTTAGTTAATGTTTACAGCTGATGCGAAGAAAGACGATTTATGCGACATTAGCTCAGTTGGTAGAGCGATACCTTGCCAAGGTATAGGTCATCAGTTCGAACCTGATATGTCGCTCCAAACTTCCCCTTGTAAAACACAAACCCCACAGTCTATAAAAATTAATTTTGTAATGCAGTCATTATTTGCTTGATAACAGCTTTGTAAGCCGTGATGTGTCATGGATAGTCATAGCAGATAATAACTCCAAATATAATTCTCAACTCCTAGTTACATACCGTTAAGCTTTATCAATTACAACGAATTTGAATAGTCGATATGGCAAACTATTTAATAAAATATGATTCCCCTCAAGTATTCGATAGCGTAATCAGCTCATAATAACAGCAGACTATATTCTTGCCTGCTATCAAATAAGCAGGTAATAGGAGATCTGTAAATGCGTATTCAACAACTTAATGAGCTTTTAAAATATGTGGCAACGTGTCGACGTGATATGGCAAAGCTGTATGGCCGCTTGCATACACAGGCCGACTCATCTCGAGTTAAATTGATGCTAGAGTATTATCAGCAGCATGAAACCCATACAGCTGAAAAGCTTGAACATTATGTTGATGAAGCGCCAAAGAAAATTCTCGAAACATGGTATAAAGACATTGTTTTTGAAGACTTTAGTTCACGCTGCCAACAGCTAACAATGTCGGCTAATATGACTGAAGATGACATTTTAGAGCTGCATTTAAAGCTCGACAATATGCTGATAAATTTACTTGAGAAAACCGCATTGTCTACAGTTTGCGCGGAAACGAGCGGTGCACTTAATGATTTAGTGCGAGTTGAAAAAATTCAACAGCAACGCCTAGTGCACAGCAGTATTAGAATGGACGATCTCTAACAGGTTAATGGCTACTGTTAAACATTGAAGGTACTTTAGAGTGCCTTTTTTGCTTTAAAGCGGCAATGAACTTAGGTGCTGGATCAAACAATCGTGATTTAAACGCTTGGTGAATGAACATTTATCTCTTACTACAGTCTTAAATATTAGCATTTAAATTTAACGAATAAACTAATTTTGGAAAGCGCTAATGAGCGATAACTACCTATCTGTATTAACCAAATTATACACAGCTGAGCAAGTTAGAGCCGCAGAGGCCAGAGCGGTTTCTGATGGCTCCATAAGTCGTTACGATCTCGTCAAACGAGCAGCCCACGAAACCTTTAACCTGTTGCAAGCTAATCAGCCTGAAAGTGCATCTATTTTAGTGTTAGCAGGGCATGGTAATAATGCTGCTGACGCTTATGTTACAGCGGCGATGTTATTAAAAATAGGCCGAAATGTGAGCGTGCAAGCCAGCGCTGCTCAGCATCCAACTATGGAGCTACAGCTTGCGATCGAAGAGTTTAATCAGCTTGGTGGCCGTAGCACCGAATTTTGTCTTAAGCAGATATCTGAGGCAAACGTCATTGTTGATGGCCTACTCGGAACTGGGCTCAGTGGTGAGCTAAGCGATGAATTACTCACGGTGATAAATGCAATTAATCAAAGTCAGGCATGGGTATTATCACTGGATGTGCCATCGGGCATTGACGCTGATACAGGCCGCTCGCATAAAGGAGCGGTAAATGCGAATGTCACATTGGTTTTTGGTGCAATAAAGCAAGGCCTATTAACGAGTGAGGCAAGGCATTGCTGCGGTCAGCTACAATTTGAAGATATTGGTATAAGTTCATTTCTAGGTGCGAGCAAGGTGAGCCAACTCGTGAGTCAGGATCTGCCAAAAGTCTTTATGTCACGGCGGGCGGATTCCCACAAAGGTAGTCATGGAAAAGTGACTGTCATTGGTGGGGACTTTGGAATGACCGGAGCTGTGAGACTTGCTGCTGAAGGATGCTTGCGTGCAGGTGCAGGGCTTGTGACCGTAATATCTCGGCCTGAACACCAAGCGTTAATTTGTGGTACACGACCAGAGTTGATGTTTAGAGGCTGCGAACTTGTTGATATGGAGGTGTATCACAAGCTTGGCTGGGCGAATGTTTTAGTTATTGGTCCAGGACTGGGCGTAACTGACTGGGGCTATAACTTATTAAAAGCAGTTGACTTGGCAGAAAAGCCTAGTGTTATTGATGCTGATGCACTTAATTTATTATGCCAGTTATCTTTTTCAAATCCACACTGGGTATTAACTCCGCATCCAGGAGAGGCAGCTCGATTGCTTGGAGTAACGGTGACCGAAGTCGAGCAAGATCGTTTTAAAGCGGTGCAGGCATTACATGACAAGTATGGTGGCGTCATAGTGTTAAAGGGAGCTGGTACGCTTATTTTTGATGGTGTTCATTGCGTGGTAGCACCTGTAGGCAACCCAGGGTTGGCTAGCGGCGGTTGTGGTGATGTGCTTGCAGGAGTGATTGGTGCGTTAATCGCTCAAGGCTATAGTGGTATGCAAGCGGCATATTTTGGCGTCTTAATTCATGGCGACGCGGCCGATCTTGCTGCACAAGCTGGTGAGAGGGGAATGCTGGCGAGTGACTTAATGCCATACATTCGTCAATTGGTTAATCAAATCTAGTTTAGAAAAGTAGGTGTTTAGGTTAAAGTAACCGATTCTTGGCAATGTATTACTGGGGTAGTGTTTTAAACCAATATGAATATGCAATCGATTACATTAGATCTGAAAGATGAACAAGACACGGTCAATTTAGGTCGTCAGCTGTCTGCTTTGATCACCCCGCCGTTAATTATTTACCTCAGTGGTGATTTAGGCGCGGGGAAAACAACATTCAGCCGTGGGTTAATCCAGAGCCTAGGTCATGAAGGTGCCGTTAAAAGCCCGACTTATGCCCTAGTTGAACCCTATGAACTCAATGGTATCGACGTGTTTCATTTTGATTTATATAGATTGTATGACCCAGAAGAACTCGAATTTATGGGCATAAGGGACTATTTTACGACTCGAAGTCTGTGCATTGTTGAGTGGCCTGATCGTGGACATGGTTTATTGCCGCAAGCTGATATTCAAATCAACATTAAATATGTAGATACCGGACGGCAGGTTGAATTAAAGGCTATCTCGCCAAAAGGTGAACAAATATTGGTGAGCTTAGATAACAATGCTAAAAAACAGTAGTATATTTAAACTAGCTATACTGCTAATTACGTTTAGTGCTTCCTTTTTTGCGCAGAGTGCTAATAAACTCGAAGGCGTAAGAGTTTGGGCTGCACCTGAGTCGACGCGTATTGTATTTGATCTGAGCCAGTCTCCGAGCTTTACACATTTCACTTTAACTAACCCTTACCGATTGGTGGTTGACCTGAAAAAATCGGTCAACAAAGTCAACTTAGCAAAAATTAATAATAACAGTAAATTAGTCAAAAAAATCAGAAAAAGTACCCCGCCAGAGAAAGGTACTCTGAGAATTGTTATCGATTTAGCTAAACCGCTCAAGGCTAGTCTTTTTGCGCTATCTCCTACCGCGCCTTATGGTAATCGGCTCGTTGTTGATTTAAGTACTAATGGCGCCACCGTTAAAACTAAAACTCAGCCAAGCAAAACCGTTAGTGCACTACGAGATGTGATTGTGGCAATTGATGCCGGTCATGGTGGTGACGATCCCGGCTCAATTGGGCCGTCTGGAATGTACGAAAAAAAAGTAGTGTTACAAATAGCAAAAAAAATTGCCCAGAAAATTAATGCCACCCCTGGGATGAAAGCTGTTATGACGCGTACTGGCGACTACTTTGTTAACCTGAATCGCCGCTCTGATATTGCCCGAAACAGTAAAGCAGACTTATTGATTTCTATCCATGCAGATGCTTTTACCTCGCCGCAACCACAAGGCGCCTCCGTTTGGGTGTTATCTAGGCGACGTGCAAACAGTGAAATTGGTCGTTGGTTAGAGCAAAAAGAGAAACATTCCGAGTTGCTTGGCGGTGCCGGTGAAATTATTCAAAATACTGACAATGAACAGTATTTGGCAATGACACTGCTCGACATGTCCATGGATCAGTCAATGGCAATTAGCCACAATATTGCCGGAGATGTGTTATCTAATCTTGGAAAGGTTACCAAACTGCACAAACATAAACCCGAATCAGCCAGTTTTGCAGTGCTTAAGTCACCTGATATACCGTCAATATTGGTCGAAACCGGATTTATTTCGAACCATAGAGAGGAGCGTTTACTTTCACAAAGAGAGCATCAAAATAACCTTGCTAAAGCCGTACATAAAGGCGTCGTAAAGTATTTTGCTGCTAACCCACCGATTAACTCGTTACTTGCTAGCAAAAGTAATACTAAGCACAAAGTTCGTAGCGGTGAGTCGTTATCGGTGATAGCTCACCGGTATCAGGTTTCGGTAAGTAGCTTAAAAAAAGCTAATAAGCTTAAATCAGATTCCCTAAAAATTGGGCAAGTATTGGTTATTCCACGGGCCTAAGTTGTTGCAGTTAAAGAGTAAATTATGGCTATAGAAAAACTACCTCCACAGCTTGCTAACCAAATTGCTGCCGGTGAAGTTGTTGAGCGTCCCGCGTCAGTAATCAAAGAGCTAGTTGAAAATAGTCTTGATGCTGGCGCGACTAGAGTCGATATCGAAATTGATAGAGGCGGCAGTAAACTGATCCGAATTAGAGATAATGGCGCTGGGATCCCAAAAGAAGAGCTTGCGCTTGCTTTGTCTCGTCATGCGACTTCAAAACTAAAATCCCTCGATGATCTCGAAGCCATTATGAGCTTTGGGTTTCGCGGCGAAGCATTAGCGAGTATCAGTTCGGTATCACGCCTGACGTTAACCTCCAAAACGGCTGACCAGTCAGAAGCATGGCAAGCTAAAGCTGAAGGGACTGAAATGGCGGTACAAATACTGCCAGCTGCGCATCCTGTTGGAACCACGATTGACGCTGTTGATTTGTTTTTTAATACTCCCGCGAGGCGTCGATTTTTAAAAAGCGATAAAACCGAGTTTACCCATATTGATGAATGGCTAAAGCGTATTGCACTTGTTAGGCGAGATATTCATTTTACTCTTAAACACAACGGTAAAAGTGTCCGTAACTATCGTCCCGCAAATACTGAAACGCAATATTTGCAGCGTTTAGGGCAAGTTTGCGGTAAGGCTTTTGCCGAAACCTGTTTACACATTAATTGCAATCATAATGACTTAGCTCTAACCGGGTACTTGCAAGCACCTAGCTCTGCTAGTGGTTACGCTGAAACGCAGTATTTTTATGTTAACGGCCGACTTGTCAAAGATAGACTCGTTAACCACGCAGTCCGGCAAGCTTTTTCAGAATATGCAGACGGTGTTTCACCCGGTTACGTTTTGATGCTTGAACTTGACCCGTATCAAGTTGATGTGAATGTGCACCCTGCTAAACATGAGGTTCGATTTCATCAGAGCCGCTATGTGCACGATTATATTTTGCAGGCGTTACAATCTGCAATGTTACAATCAGCTGAATTAGCGTTAGCACCTCAACATGAAGAACAAGAGGTCGTTTCGCAAAGTGCTGATTTTAATACTTCTATAGATGTTGGTAATACCTGTGAATCTCAAGATTATCGCACTTCAACCTGTAAGCCATCGCCCTCATTTTCTGTAAGCGAACGCCCCCCCGTGGCCGTCTTAAACAGCCCTGTACGTGAACCAGGTTATAAATCGCAGCTTAGGCCGGCAACTCATCGTTCTGAGGTTAACCTACCTTCGCAAAATAGTTTGACAGCGTATGGTAATTTGTTAAGCACCAGTTCAGGCTCGCCAGCTAGTGTTGCATCAAGTAACACTACGTCAGCAGTTGCCAGTGCAGCGGTTAGTATGCCCCAGGTATTGGCGGACAAATTTTGGGTTATTGTGAAAGGTGATGAGCTATTATTACTAGCGATATCAGACGTGATTAAAGCGACAAAGCGTGATGAGCTCATGCGCAAATTAGGGCAAGGGCTTGTGGGTCAACCTTTGTTGATGCCAGTCGCGGTACCTGTCGACACGATTTGGGTTGAGATCATACAAAACAGAGAACAATTACTGAGAAAGTTAGGTATTGAGCTCGCAATTAGGCTCGGGCAGTTGATTATCAAGAAAGTGCCCCCATATCTGAGAGACTGCCAATTGGCAGTGCTAATTCCAGAATTGTTGCTTTGGATTCGATTTGAATCACCTAGTGATGAGGCGTTAGCCAGTTGGATTGTGGAGCAAACTCCAAATCGATTTACCGCCTCAGCCGAGGCTTGGTCTGCCTTTAATGCGCTAGATATCGATATTCAAAATATAATTTATAAACAAAGCCAAGTCTTACCTTGGCAGCAATGGATGAAAGAATCTCAGAGTGACTGACAAGATGAAACATAAAGTGATCACTTTAATGGGCCCGACGGCATCTGGAAAAACAGCGTTGGCGATTGAGCTTGTCAAAAACTACAACTGTGAAATTATCTCTGTAGACTCAGCATTGATATATAAACAGATGGATGTAGGAAGTGCCAAGCCTGATGATGCCGAACTTGCAGTGGCGCCACACCACCTCATTAATATCATTGATCCCGTTGAAAGTTATTCGGCTGCGGATTTTAGGCTTGATGCCCTTAAGCTTATTGAAGACATTATCGGCCGCGGTAAAACCCCATTATTGGTGGGCGGCACCATGATGTATTTCAAAGCATTAATTGAGGGATTATCACCATTACCGGCAGCTGACGAAGCTATTCGAGTACAGATAGCAGCTGAAGCTGAAGCATTAGGTTGGCAAGCGTTGCATGACCAACTTAAAGCGGTTGATCCTGTATCAGCTGAAAGAATACACCCTAATGATCCGCAGCGTTTAGCACGTGCATTAGAGGTTTACCGCATTAGTGGCAAGTCATTAACTGAGCTGACAAAAATCAAATTAGAGCCTTTTCCTTATGATGCAGTTCAGTTTGCGATTGCACCAAATGATAGAAAAGTGTTACATAAAGCGATAGAAACACGTTTTATGACTATGCTAGATCAAGGGTTTGTTGAAGAAGTAAAAACTCTAAAGTTACGTAATGATTTGCATTTAGAGCTACCATCAATGCGTTGTGTCGGTTATCGACAGTGCTGGCAGTATTTAGATGGTGAATTTGACTATGAAACTATGGTTGAAAAAGCTATTGTTGCTACTAGGCAATTAGCGAAGCGTCAATTAACATGGCTACGTGGTTGGCCTGACTTAATTTGGCTCGACAGTGGTAGTGAAGATAATTTAGCTACAGTTATGCGATATACTCGCTAATTCATTCGCTGTTGCTCTATAATATTAAAACTAAACAATAAAGTTTTGTATTAGAATAATTATTGATATTAATTAAAAAGGAAATTATAAAATGGCAAAGGGGCAGTCTTTACAAGACCCGTTTTTGAACGCATTGCGTCGTGAACGCGTTCCAGTATCAATTTATCTAGTTAACGGCATTAAACTGCAAGGACAAGTTGAGTCATTTGACCAATTTGTTATTTTGTTAAAAAACACTGTTAGCCAGATGGTATACAAGCACGCAATTTCAACTGTTGTACCATCACGTCCTTTTAACGTGACTAGCCACCAAGCATCGAATGCTCAGGCAGGTTATAACGCGCAACATGACGAAACTGATGAGAAGTAATTTTTTTAGGAGTTTGCTTTTTGTTTGATCGTTATGAGGCAGGAGAAAGTGCGGTACTTGTCCATATTGATTTCTCCGATGAGGACAGCAGAGAAGACATTGAAGAGCTCAAGCTTTTAGTTGAATCTGCAGGTGCTCAACCAATTGGAGTGATTACAGGTAGCCGTCGAGCACCGGACCGTAAATATTTTGTCGGTTCAGGGAAGGCGGAAGAGTTGGCTGCGATGGTTGCGGCTACAGATGCTAACGTGGTTATTTTTAACCACCCTTTGAGCCCTGCTCAAGAGCGAAACCTTGAGCATCTGTGTGAATGTCGAGTACTCGACAGAACAACTTTAATACTTGATATTTTTGCTCAAAGAGCAAGGACCTTTGAAGGTAAGTTACAAGTGGAGCTAGCGCAATTGCGCCACATGTCAACTCGACTGATCAGAGGTTGGACGCATTTAGAAAGACAAAAAGGCGGTATTGGTCTTCGTGGACCTGGTGAAACGCAATTAGAAACGGACAGACGTTTATTAAGAGGGCGTATTCGCACTATTAATCGACGATTGGCCAAAGTTGATAAACAGCGTGACCAGAGTCGTAGAGCTAGGCAACGAGGTGATTTGTCGACGGTGTCATTGGTTGGATACACCAATGCTGGTAAGTCGACGTTATTCAATGCATTAACAGCTTCGGATGTTTACGCTGCGGATCAACTTTTCGCAACGCTAGACCCTACTTTGCGGAAATTAGAACTACCTGATGGTCATGTGATCTTAGCCGACACCGTTGGTTTTATTAGGCATTTGCCACATGATCTTGTCGCTGCGTTTAAGGCAACATTGCAGGAAACTCGACAAGCAGATTTGTTGCTGCATGTTGTGGATAGTGCAGATGAAAACATGGCAGATAACTTTGAGCAGGTGCAACATGTCCTCAAAGAGATTGATGCTGATGAAATTCCACAATTGATTGTTTGTAATAAAATCGATTTATTGGATGAGGTTAACCCGCGTATTGATTATGATGACGAGGGGAAACCGATAAGAGTCTGGGTATCAGCCCAGCAGCAAAAAGGCTTGGATTTAGTTCAAGAGGCTATCAACATTCTAGTTGGTAAAGCTGTTAAAGAGCTAACCTTGCAAATTCCTGCTTCGGCAGGGCACTATCTTGGCCAGTTTTATAAACTGGATGTAATACAGCAGAAAGGGTATGACGATCTGGGGAACTGTATGATCTCTGTTCGCTTATTAGAGGCCGATTGGCGTCGATTAGTCAAACAGAGCCTAGGTGAAATTGAGACTTTTATCGTCGATGATGTCGTCGCATAAATAGTATTTTAGTAATCTCGTTTATTTCATACACTTATGGAGTACTAAATGGCTTGGAACGAGCCCGGTAACAAGGGTCAAGACCCTTGGGGCAAAAAAGGTGGCAATGATAAAGGACCACCTGATTTAGATGAAGTTTTTCGTAACCTATCTAAGCGCTTCGGCGGTAAAGGTAATGGTTCTGGTAGTAGTATAAGCACAGTCAGCTTAGTGATAGTGTTAGCTATTGCTATTGCCGTTTGGGCTCTTTCGGGCATTTATACTGTAAAAGAAGCTGAGAAAGGTGTCGCACTTCGCTTTGGTGAATACATTGGTGAAGTTGAGCCAGGTCTACAATGGAAAGCAACTTTCATTGATGAAGTCACCCCAGTGAATGTTGAGACTGTTCGTTCTATTCCTGCTTCAGGTAGCATGCTCACAGCGGACGAAAACGTTGTTTTGGTTCAGCTGGATGTACAGTATCGAGTGAATAACGCGAAAGATTATCTATATAATGTTGTTGATGCAGACTCAAGTTTGCGTGAAGCAACTGACAGTGCTTTGCGTTATGTTATCGGCCATAACACCATGGATGACATTTTGACCACCGGTCGAGATAAAATTCGTCGTGATACGTGGGACGAAATTGAACGCATTATCAGTAGCTATGAGCTAGGTATTAGTATTGATGATGTTAACTTCTTGCCGGCGCGTCCACCAGAAGAGGTTAAAGATGCCTTTGATGATGCGATTGCTGCACAAGAAGATGAACAGCGCTTTATTCGTGAAGCTGAAGCCTACTCTCGCCAATTAGAGCCTAAGGTTCGTGGTACTGTGCAGAGAATGGATCAACAAGCAAAAGCCTATAAGCAAAGAGTAACACTTGAAGCTGAAGGTAAAGTTGCTCGTTTTGAACAATTACTACCAGAGTACCAAATGGCGCCAGACGTTACGCGTGAACGTATGTACTTTGATACGATGCAAGAAGTAATGAGTGGAACCAATAAAGTACTGATTGATTCAAAAAGTAGCGGCAATTTAATGTATTTACCGCTAGATAAACTGATGCAAAACAGTCAGCAAAATAAGTCGGTAAGCGCTCAAAGTAAACCCGCACAGCCAGTGTTGTCGGTCAATAGCACGACAAATAATAGCAGTATGCCTCTTGATGTTCGTTCATCAAGAAGTGAACGTACGGGGAGGAACTAAGTTATGGGTAGATTTACTGCAGTAATAGCAGCGGTACTTGTTGCAATCCTCTTATCGTCTCTGCTTGTGGTTAAAGAAGGTGAGCGTGCAATCGTTTCACGTTTTGGTAAAGTCTTAAAAGATGACGGTGTAACCCGTGTGTACACACCTGGTTTGCATATTAGAATTCCAATGATTGATAAAATCAGGTTTTTGGATGCTCGAGTACAAACACTCGATGGTGCAGCTGATCGCTTTGTAACTTCAGAGAAGAAAGACCTTATGGTTGATTCTTACGTGAAGTGGCGAATATTGGACTTTGAACGTTATTATTTGTCGACCAATGGTGGTATTAAGGCGAACGCTGAATCACTGCTACAACGTAAAATAAACAACGATCTTCGCACTGAGTTCGGTCGCCGTACGATTAAAGAAATCGTGTCGGGTAGCCGTGATGAACTACAATCAGATGCCTTGAAAAATGCAAGTGAAAGTGCTGCAGATTTAGGGGTTGAAGTGGTTGATGTTCGCGTTAAGCAAATTAATTTACCAGCAAACGTTAGTACTAGTATTTACCAGCGTATGCGTGCTGAACGCCAATCTGTTGCAAAAGAGCATCGCGCTCAAGGGCAAGAACAGGCAGAAATCATTCGTGCTAAGACTGATGCTAGTGTGACGATCCAAACCGCAGAAGCCGAACGTAAAGCATTGACCATTCGTGGCCAAGGTGATGCAGAAGCTGCTAAAATTTATGCTGATGCATATACTAAAGATCCTGAGTTTTTCAGTTTTATGCGCAGTTTAGATGCATATAAAGCCAGTTTCAAAGGCGACGGTAATGTTATGGTGCTCGAGCCAGATAGTGAATTCTTTAGATATATGAAGACCTCTACCGGTAAATAACATCAATAGCTAATAGTTAAAAGGCCTAACGTTTGTTAGGCCTTTTTTGTGGCTGTATTTTGGTAGCTGCTATTTAAATCCTACCAGTTCAGTCAACTATTATCTCGTAATGATTAGAAGCTTGCCTTGTAGGTAATAACTCACTAATTTAGCGATAAATAACTATGACTATTTTCATGTTTTAATCTATTTATTTAGCGACATTGTTAGTTACAGTGCTGAGTTTTTGTGCAAATTTAGCAATAAAAGCAACATAGTTAACTTTGTTGTGTGTTTTGACTATGATCTACCTCTAATTTTTGGCTATAATGGGTTCCGCCTCAAATTTAGAATTAGATTCTCTGGCAGCTGCCAGATTTTGAGAAGCTTGATAAAACAAAAATTCCAATACTCTCTGGAGACAAGTGGATGAGCAATGCGCCAGTCGATACCGGACGTCGCAGATTCCTGACCGCAGCCACCGCCGTAGTTGGTGGTGCAGGTGCCGCAGCTGTTGCGGTTCCGTTTATAAAGTCATGGAATCCGAGTGCCAAAGCAAAAGCAGCAGGTGCGCCGGTAGAAGTAAATATAAGTAAACTCGAGCCAGGTCAACTTATTAGAGTTGAATGGCGTGGTAAGCCTGTATGGGTTGTCCGTCGTACGCAGGAGATCTTAGATGCTCTGCCGGCTATTGACGACCAACTTCGCGATCCAGAATCTGTTGAGCCTCAACAGCCTGTATACGCACAAAATACTGGGCGCTCAATTAAGGCTGAGTATTTCATAGCCGTCGGTTTATGTACTCACCTAGGTTGTTCACCCACTTATTTACCAGATTCGTTTGGTGAGCAAGTAGAGGGTGTTGCGTCAGGTTTCTTCTGTCCTTGTCATGGTTCTAAGTTTGATATGGCGGGTCGCGTATTCCAAGGTGTCCCTGCACCGCTAAACTTGGTCATTCCACCGCATCAGTATATTGATGACGGCACCGTAATTATTGGTGTTGATAAGGGAGATGCGTAATGGTTAAGAATATTATTGATTGGATTGATGCACGCATTCCCATGACGGCAACCTATAACCGTCACGTTGGGCAATATGCTACGCCAACAAATTTTAACTTTTGGTACTTTTTTGGCTCGCTTGCCATGCTGGTACTGGTTAACCAACTCCTTACTGGTATCTGGTTAACAATGAACTACGTTCCGACTGCAGAAGGAGCGTTTGCCTCAATTGAATATATCATGCGTGATGTTGAGTACGGTTGGTTGCTGCGATATATGCACTCCACCGGGGCATCGGCCTTCTTTGTGGTTATATACCTGCACATGTTCCGTGGTTTAATCTACGGTTCATACCAAAAGCCAAGAGAACTTTTGTGGCTCTTTGGTATGCTTATTTTCCTAGTGTTAATGGCTGAAGCCTTTATGGGATATCTGTTGCCATGGGGACAAATGTCTTACTGGGGTGCGCAGGTTATTATTTCATTATTTGGTGCTATTCCATTTATTGGTGATGATCTTACATTGTGGATCCGCGGTGACTTTGTTGTGTCTGGTGCAACTTTGAACCGATTCTTTGCATTGCATGTTATTGCTCTGCCATTGGTACTAGTCGTGTTGGTATTCCTACATCTTATTGCGTTGCATGAAGTGGGTTCAAACAACCCCGATGGCATCGAGATTAAAAAGAATAAAGATGAAAATGGTTGGCCAAAAGATGGTATTCCATTCCACCCATACTATACCGTTAAAGATATCATGGGCGTTGCAGGTTTCTTAATCGTGTTCTGTTATGTCTTGTTCTTTATGCCTGAAGGTGGCGGTTACTTCTTAGAGAAACCAAACTTTGAAGCGGCTAACCCAATGAAAACCCCAGAGCATATTGCGCCAGTTTGGTACTTCACGCCTTTCTACGCAATTTTACGAGCTATACCTGACAAATTGATGGGTGTAATCGGCATGGGCTTATCTATTGGCGTGTTGTTTATTTTACCTTGGTTAGATCGCTGTAATGTTAAGTCAGTACGTTACCGCAGCCTGATCCACAAGATTAATATCAGTCAGTTTGCAGTATCATTTATCGTCTTGGGTTACTTAGGTGCAGTTCCTACAACGGAAATTCTGACTTACGTGGCGCGGTTCTTTACGTTGACATATTTCGGGTTCTTCTTATTGTTATGGATTTACAGTAAGAACGAGAAGACTAAGCCAGTACCAGAGAGGTTGACACACTAATGAAAAAATTATTGATTGCATTAGTTGCTTTGGTTCCAACGTTGGCAATGGCTGCTGGCGGTGGTGCTCACTTAGAGCCTGCCAACATTGACCTCAATGACCAAGAGTCGCTGCAACGTGGTCTGGATCACTTTCAAAATAACTGTGCTGGTTGCCATAGTACTCAGTACCAGCGTTATGAACGCGTTGCGACTGACTTGGGAATTGCGTTAGATGAAATGCGAGCTAAGTATATTCATGACGGTGCCAAGATTGGCGATTTGATGAAAAGTTCAATCCCAACGGATGACGCCGCTAAATGGTTTGGTGCCACACCACCAGATTTAACATTAGTAGCGCGAGTACGCGGTGAGGATTGGATTTACACTTACTTGAAAGGTTTCTATAAAGATGAAACCCGCCCGTTTGGTGTTAATAACACAGTATTCCCTTCAGTTGGTATGCCGCATGTTTTACAAGACCTACAAGGGTTAGCAGTAAAACAAGGCGATGGAACACTTGTTGCGACAGGTGGAGCATTATCGGCTGAAGAGTATGACCAATATGTGCGCGATATCACCGGTTACCTTGTATATTCAGGTGACCCTATCAAACTTGAACGTGAAAGTTTAGGTTGGTGGGTGATGGGCTTCCTATTTATTTTCTTTTTTGTGGCCTACCTCTTAAAGAAAGAATACTGGAAAGATGTACACTAAGCCCTATTAAAGGGTAGAATGTATTATCCGCATATTGTAAACGGGGAGCCTTGCTCCTCGTTTGTTTTTGCATTTTTCTTTTTTAATTAAGAATCCCGGAGGGTATCAATGGCTGTTGCTGCCAACAAACGCTCAATCATGACCCTGTATTCAGGCGCAGACGACCTATATAGTCATCAGGTACGTATCGTACTTGCTGAAAAAGGTGTAACGGTTGATGTGCTACAGGTTGATCCAAATGAGATCCCTGAAGATTTGATAGAGCTTAATCCGTACAATACTGTTCCTACATTGGTTGACAGAGAATTAGTACTATATAACTCTCGCATCATTATGGAATACCTTGATGAGCGTTTCCCGCATCCGCCATTAATGCCTGTATACCCGGTTTCTCGTGGTCAAACCCGTCTTTGGATGCACCGCATCGAAGAAGATTGGTATGAACTTGTCGAGCGTATTAGAAAAGGCGACCGTGCAGAAGCTGCTCGTAAAGAGTTGACCGAAAGCTTAACCGCAATTGCTCCAATCTTTGGTGAAGTGCCTTACTTCATGAGTGAAGAGTTTGGTTTAGCTGATTGTTACTTAGGCCCGTTATTATGGCGTTTACCTGAGCTAGGTATTGAGCTTGATAACCGCACAGCTAAAGATATTAAAGCTTACATGACGCGCTTATTTGATCGTGAATCATTCAAAGCTTCTTTAACAGAGACTGAGCGCGAAATGCGCATGGGTATCTAATGAAAGAGTTTACCCCGAATCGTCCATATTTATTAAGGGCTTACTATGAATGGTTGATGGATAACCAGCTCACGCCCCATGTTGTCGTTGATGCTTATGTGCCAGGCACGCAAGTACCACAACAATATGTTAAAGATGGTCAAATTGTACTTAATATTACTGAAAGTGCTGTGGGTGGATTACAAATCACCAATGAGTTTATTGAGTTCAGTGCACGTTTTGGTGGTGTTCCTCAGCAGGTATTGTTGCCTATGGCTTCAATTGTTGCTATCTACGCCAGAGAAAATGGCGCAGGTACGGTTTTTGAGGTCGAAGAAGCTTATCAGCTAGATGACGACTTTGAAGATGCTGGGCTTTCGGTAGTGAAAGAACCCGTTGCTGAAACAACTGAACCAGAGACTGAAAAAGCTGTGGCTAAAGAGCCAAAGCGTCGCGGTCATTTAACATTGGTAAAATAAGTTTGCAGTGATGATTAAAGCCAGTCTTATGACTGGCTTTTTTGTGTCTGTAAATTGTTAACTATCTAGGTGTAGTTTTGCAGGAGTCAGTGTTTAACTTTGCCTGAAATGCATTGTGTTATCTGTCTTTTGAGCTTGAGCGCAAACAATAATAATTGGTCTGTATTTAGTTTCTTATCAAGAACATCGCTGCATTAATGCCATTTGTGTAATACATCAATTCTATTATCCCCCACTTTATTAGAGAGACACATTTACGCAGACAACTTGTCTTTGTTGGACTATTTGTCTCAATCGGTTAGTGCTTTTAGGTATTTATGTCGGTATCGGTTTTTTTTGGGTGATTCAGGTCTAGAATTCGAAATTGCTAATAGTCGAACGTGTGGATAAAGAATACCATACGCACAAATTTACGGTGACTCAGGGTCTTTAGCGCAGGTTAAAGAGATGTTCGCCATTATAACAAGTAGTTGGAGCTTTCGGTGATCAAAACAAAAAACACTAAAATCGCAGTTATCATCAGCAGTTTATTGTCATGCTCAAGTGCAATGGCAAATGATGCAAACGATGTTTTTTCGCTAGGTGAGATTGTTGTTTCAGAGCAAGCTGGTGTTAAAGATATTACCATTAATAACACCATGACAGCCGAGCAAATTGAATTGATTGGTGCTAAAACCGCAGCCGATGCGCTTGACTATGTTCCTGGGGTACACGTTGCGCAATCGAGTAAAGGTGAAAAGTTTTTAACTATTCAAGGTTTCGAGCAAGATAAAGTACTTATTCTACTTGATGGTGTGCCTTACTATGAGACCAACGCTGGTCAGTTAGATTTAAACCAAATTCCGGCTAGCATCATTTCAAAAATCGAAGTGACTAAAGGTGCTTCATCAGTACTGTATGGCCCAAATGGTATGGGTGGCGTAGTTAACATCATCACTAAAAAAGGCCAAGACGGCGTGAGTGGTGAGTTACAAGCTTCTTTTGGACAAATGGGTCAAAACCATGAGTCTGCTTCAATCAGCTTGGGTAAAAATGGTTTTAGCTTATTAGCTACAGTTGATCACCGTGGCCGTGATGCCATGAGAATGTCTAACGACTTTGAGCCAGTTGAATCAGATGTTAAAAATAAATATGGTGACTTACCAGACCAACTGGTGGTAGAAGATGGTGGTGAGCGTGAAAACTCAGCCTATGACTCAACAAATATTTGGGTTCGTGGTGGTTACGCTAACGAAAGCACTGAATTGTTTGCCAGTGTATTTAGCTTAGATTCAGATCGCGAAATGCCATATAACACCCGCTACAACAAAGTCTTCAGTGGCTTTAGTAGCTTTGCTGATATGTCAGAATATAAAGATAGCGGTGTTGATTTAAGTGGTTTGCACCGCGTTAATGATTGGCTTAATGTGCGCGCCCTAGCGTATTACCATAAACATACTGATGCTTATGTTTCTTATGATACCCCAGAGAAAGCCGTTAAACTGGGTACAAGTACATACAGTGATTACACCGGTGGTGGTGCATTATTTGCTGACATGAATTTAGCTGACTGGAACAATTTAAGCGTTTCAGTTAACTACAAAAATGACGTGCATAAAAAGAAAGAAGATTTAGATATTGATGTTGATGACTCATACGGTTACGAGCGTTCACAGCTAGACACATTAAGTTTTGCCGTTGAAGACACAATGACCTTTGGCGCACTAAATGTTGTTGCTGCAATCGCATGGCACAAACAAACTGTTGTTGAAGACAGAGACAATGAGGCCGATCCTGATGCTGATGGTTCAGATACCCTCGACCCAATGCTGGGCATGAGCTATAGCTTCGACAATGCAGGTTTAGTTTACGCTTCTGTGGCACAAAAAACCCGTTTTGCTACCTTTGACGAAATGTATGATGACTCAGGTTACCGTCACAATATTAAGCCAGAGCGTAATACCAGCTATAGTTTAGGTTGGAAAAATGATTTGCGTCATGAGTGGTTAAACAGTGTTGATATCGGTATGTTCTACCATGATATTAGTGACAAAATTGTTTCTGTTTACGAGCCAGATCCGAGCGATCCAGGTTGGGACAATGAGTACTACGAAAACGTTGGTCATTCAGAGTTCTACGGCATTGAAATCAGCACCAACAGCCAGTTGTCTGAAAACATCAGCTTAGCGTTTGATTACACCTACACTCATGCTCGTAATACCAGTGATGACCGTGAATCAGATTACTTCCGTGATGTACCAGAAAACGCGGTAACAGCAGTATTTAACTGGTACCAACCAACACTGGATATCAACAGTAATTTACGTATTCGCTACCGCACAGATATTTTAATCGAAGTTGACTCTGATGAGTGGGAATCTGAAACGTTAACAATTGATTTGGGTGTTAGTAAGTCGTTTACACCACAACTATCAGCTTACGCTAACCTAAATAATATACTTGATGAATCTCACTACGAAGGATACGGCCAACCAAACGAAGGTCGCTCTTACGAAGTTGGTGTTAAGTATGTTTTCTAAGGGATAAGAATGTTTAACAGACTATTAAGTACTGTTGTCATTCTACTTTGTTGTCTTTCAAGCGTATCGGCTCAGCCGATACGCTTGGTCGATCAACAAGGCCGTGAAGTTGTGCTGCAACAGCCGGCAACACGGATTGTGACGACCTTTACACCAGCTAATTTATTTTCCCTCAGCTTGGGCCTTGCAGATCAATTAGTGGGTATTGGTGGTAGCACTAAACAATCTCCGTTAATTAGTCAGCTGCTTGGCGAGCGAGATCCATTAGTGATCGGCAGCCGCTCAGCAGGTACTAGCCTAGAAACCATCGTGGCGTTAAACCCTGATTTAGTCTTAGTTTACGGTAAAAAAGACGGTTACCGTTTAGCTGACCGCTTAACCTCGCTAGGTATCGCCAGCATCATAATCCAACCTGAAACATTCAGTGATGCTCAAGCTGTACTCGACCTTATTGCTAAAGCGGCGGGTGTAGAAGATAAAGCCGCTACTATCGCCGCTGAAAACCAACGCCTTGCCAATATTATTAGCACTGCATTGGCTGACTTACCAAAAGAGCAACGCTTACAAGCTTATTACGCGAGCAGTTCCGATCTGTTTCGCACCGCCAGCGAACAAATGTTCCAGCACGAATTAATGGCCAAGGCCGGCCTTGATAACGTGGTTAGCGGTGTGCCGGGGTTTTTTCCTAAGGTGAACGCTGAGCAGTTATTATTATGGAAGCCACAAATATTGGTGCGTGGCTCAAATGGGTCCGACAAAGTTGACGAGCAACTCAACGACTCATTAATGACCTCGTTGAAAAAATTACCACAAGTGCATATTCCTCAAGGTAGCTTTTGGGACATGCCATCACCAATGGCGATGGCAAGTGCGCTTTATGTCGCCGCAAATGCGTATCCTGAACGTTTTAAAAGTATTGATGTAGAAGCTGAAATTGCGCGTTATTACCAAGTCGCTTTTGGCCAGAGCTGTTTATCCCCATTACAAGAGTTTAAAAAATGTTAGTGATTAAAGGGCGCAAGATGATGCCCATTCAATGGCTAGGGATTGCGATTGTTGTTGGTTTTATAGGGATTTGTGCCGGTCGTTTCTCGGTTAATCCGAGTGATTTATTTAGTGCCATAAAAAAGTTACCCGAAGTGTTGGTTAGCTTAATCATGTCGGGGCAAGTACCTGACGATCTTACTCAAGCTGAACGGGTCATTTTATTGATCCGTTTTCCGCGTTTATTAACCGCATTAATTGTTGGCGCGGGGCTGGCAGTGTCTGGAGCCGTCTACCAAGGTGTGTTCCGTAACCCGCTAGTGTCTCCTGATATTCTCGGTGTTGCATCAGGTTGTATGTTTGGCGCGGCAATGGGGCTGGTTTTGCCAGGCAGCAGTTGGTTAACCGTGCAGCTATTGGCTTTTGTGTGTGGTTTATCTGCAGCGTGTGCCGCCATGTTTATGGCTAAGCGGTTTGGCAGTAATAATTTACTGCTAATGATTATGACCGGGATTATCGTTGGCTCAATATTCGGTGCCGGTTTAACCATGCTTAAAGCGTTGGCTGACCCATACGGCGAGCTACCTGCCATTGTTTTTTGGCTTATGGGGTCATTGTCTGCGAGCAGCTGGAGCACCGTTGCCCAGTTAGCAGTACCTGTTATTGTTGGTTACGGACTCATTCACACTTTGCGTTACCGCTTAAACGTGTTGTGCTTGGGCGACCAGCAAAGCCGTAGCTTAGGAATTGAACCAGCTAGATTGCGGTTAGTGTTAATTGTTATTAGTTCGTTTATTGTGGCTGCGTGTGTGGCAACCGTTGGGCAAGTCGCGTGGATTGGGCTGGTCGTTCCCCATATGGTTCGTACCTTTACTGGGGCGAATAACATGCGCTTAATTCCAATCTCTACCGCTGTTGGTGCCATGTTTTTATTGTTAGCTGACAGCGCTGCTAGAGCCACGTTCACCATGGAAATTCCGATTGGTATTGTAACCTCATTAGTGGGAGCTCCACTGTTTGCTTTCCTATTATTTCGTTTTCGTCAAGGCGGGGCACTCTAATGCTATCAGTGAATGATATTAGCTACTCAGTTGGCGACAAGTGCCTACTAGACGGTGTTAGCTTTGATCTCAAAGCCGGAGAGTTCCTTGTTGTGCTCGGTGCCAATGGCGCTGGTAAAACCACATTAATGAACTGCCTATGCGGCTTGAACGCTCCAAGTAAAGGGGTTGTGTCGCTCAATGAACGTCCGTTAAACAGCATGAGTCGGGCCGAAATTGCGCAGCAAATGGCATTAGTGCCGCAGCAGCAAGAAACCGCTTTCGCTTTTACTGCGCTTGAAATGGTGGTTATGGGGCGTACCCCATTTTTATCAACCTTTGAATCGCCATCAGATCAAGATGTAGAAGACGCAAAAAAAGTATTGCAACAGCTAGATGCTAGCGCACTGGCTCAACGTGATTACAACCGTTTGTCTGGCGGTGAGCGTCAATTGGTATTACTGGCTCGTGCATTATTTCAAAGTGAGCGACTATTACTGCTTGATGAGCCAACTAACCACCTTGATTTTAGAAACCGTTTCCAAATTTTGTCTCAGGTTAAACGCAGTTGTATAGAATCCAATACTGCGATTATTGCCATTTTGCATGATCCTAATTTAGCGCAGTTGTACGCCGATAAAGTATTGTTGCTCGAACACGGCAAGGTGCTCGATTACGGCGATCGCAGCAGCGTAATGACGAGTAAAAACATTAGTCGGCTATATGGTTTGGCCACAACTTGTTACCAAGTGGCTGAGCAGGATTTCTTTATGCCACAAAATGTATTGGGTTTAAGTTTGAGCAAGGTGCTAATTGTGACCGGCGAAAGTGGCAGCGGTAAAACCACAGCGCTAGCCGAGCTCATTGCTAACTGTCAACAACAAGGTATTCCTCTTAAAGGTATGTTGTGCCCAGGTGTGATGAAAGACGGACGTCGCTTTAGTAGTGATCTGGTTGATATTGCCACTAATGAGCGCTGCCTGTTTGGCCAGCGTACCGGTGAACTTGACCCTAAAACCGGCACTCGCTTCTCGTTTACCAACGAGGGTTTATCACTGGGAATGCAAGCACTTGACCATAACAAAGTGCTGCCTGGTGATGTGTGTATTGTGGACGAAATAGGTCCCATGGAACTCAGTGGACAAGGGTTTGGTCGCCAAATCGCGCCGTTAATGGCAGTGGCTAATAGTCGCCATATTTGGGTGGTTCGCCCAAGTTTAATTGAGCAAGTGAGTCGGCATTGGTCATTAACCAATCCTGAGATTATTGAAGCCGACGACCCCGACATAGCCACTAAGCTAATGCAGTTTGTTAGCGTTAATCATGGCTAACTGATATTGCACTAAATAGAATGGATGAGAACGTCAATGAACGACACCAGTATTAATTCTGTGGCACCGCCAATAAAGGTTGCTCACGCCGCGCGAGTGGTGAGCATTACTTTGCTATTGCTCGCCATCGTAACCCTTTACGGAGTCAATGCTAGCAGTCGCTTGTTTCCTGCCAGTAGCGATACCATCTACTTATTGGTAACCGCTATTGTTAGCTTGCTCAGCCTGTGTTGTTTGCGCTTTAGTAACCGCGTGCAAGCTCATTACGCCATAGCCGTGAGCGCTGTTGCACTGTTAATGCTGGCGGCAATGCAAATTTTTGAACCACCAAAAGGCGATAGCGCAATGCTTACGTCTATTTGGGCGCAAGTGTTTTTTCTCTCTCGCCCTGTGGCGTTAGGGTTAGCGATTGCCGCATTGGTGGGCTACCTGTTTCAAACTAAAAGAATTGATGCTCGCCTCGACAGTCATTGCCATTTGCTGAGCTTGCTGGCCGGAACAGCCTTTTTAGCCGGCGAGATAGCAGGCAGTTATTGGGCCTTCATAGGTTGGGGACGCAGTTGGAGCTGGAGCGGGCATTTCTTTTTTTCGGCATTAACTTACTTGCTGTTTATTTTAGTTTTTCATCTTCCAAAAGCGTGGTTCCCAAATGCTAGGGCATTAGCCATGGGCCGCGCCGCAGTGTTAGGTTTTATCAGTTTATTAATGTTGGGATACCGCGTGCTATGACCCTTAAATGGCTGTTTTCAATGCGCTTGGCGTTTGTGCTGTTAGTGACCATCTCTGGCTGGTTCGGCTTAGGTATGGCGCTGAGTGAGCATAACCCTTCGCGCAAGGTACTAAAATCACTTAACGACTTACCTATGTCACAATGGGGGGAGAGTTTTGTTAGTACGCCCGCGGTTGGTGCTTGGATTGTGGGTTTATTTGTATTGATGTTCATTTTAGGGGTCAATACCGCACTGTGTTCTTGGCGCGAACTGATGCCCGTTTGGCGTAGCAAACGCTGGCGTAGCCCACGGATTATGATGTTGCCAATCCATTTATTAACCCTGCTTGTATTTATATTTCATGGCGTTGACCTGGTATTTATTCATGGTCACGACAGTGCTGTTTTGCACCAAGGTGAGCAATTTAAAAGTGGCCGCTATCAAATTAAGCTGACCAAAGTTGACTACCAAGATGACGTGAGCTTAATTGCTGAAAATGAAAAAGGTCGCAGCCCAGCAGGGCGTATAACACGCCGCAGTGTTGATGAGTTTGATCCGCGAAAAAATAGTGCACATTTTGAGATCCATGATGGTGACCAAGTGTTCCGTGGTGACGCTAGCTTTTTGCGACCATTCAAGTTGGACTCTTTGTACCTCACCGTTACAGATTTTAGCGTGCCATACCAGCAGCAAGATAAAGGGGTGCACGTTAAAGTGTTAGCGGTGCATAACCCATTAGTGAACTACTTTTTTGCTTGTTACGGCTTACTGTTATTGAGCTTATTACTGCAAGGTTTGGTGTTTTGGCGTCGCTCAGTTAAAAAGGGAGGCCGCAATGAAAGGTCACTTACAGCTTAATTTAATTGCCGTTATCTATGCGCTAACGGTCAATGTCAGTGCTAACGCTGAGCCGCTTAAGGTTGAAAGTCTAGCGCAGCAATGGGTAGATAAAATACAACAACCTATTGAGCAATCTGTACAGTTAGGGCAAGAAGCGGCTGACTGGCAACAGCAAAAAGCGCAATCTTTATCGCAACAACAGCAAGATTTAGGCGAGCTGTATTGGACTGAATACCAACTGCAAAAGCAGCAGCGCTATTTAGACTCGCTCACTGCAGAAGTGACACAATTGCAGCAAGATATTGAAACCATTAATGCACTTAAGCAGCAACTCGAGCCTCAACTCGAGATTTGGTACGCCACCTTAGAGCGGCAAATTGCCAGCGACCTTCCGTTCGATTTTGATGAGCGTAAACGTCGGTTGGCTTTTTTGCGCACTGCAATGGACGCCAGTTCATTACCCTTAGCTGAACGTTTCCGACGTTTATTAGACGTGCTCAGCATTGAGGTTGCCTACGGTTATGGGCAACATGCCAGCCAAGATGTGATTGTGATTGACGGTAAGCCAGTACAAGTTAACTTGCTACGTTTAGGGCGGTTAGCGTGGTTTTACATGACCCCCGATGAGCAACAGCTCGGCTGGTTTAATAATAAAACTCGCCAGTGGCAAGCTTTACCGCTTGGCCAGCAAGGTGACTTACGTTTAGCTATGGCTATTACTACCAACAAGCAAATTGCCAAAATCGTCAATGTTCCTTTGATGAACCTTTCGGCTGCAGTTGAGTTAGAAGGAGTGCAGAAATAATGCGCGCCACAATGTTAATCCTATTAGTGTCTCTAGCCTGTTTAGCTAACGTGCAGGCGGCTGAAGCGCCAACCCCAGCAAAACCATACGCTGAACTTGAGCAACAGGTCGGTGAGCGCGCAGCGAGCCTAAACCAACAAAACAGTCAATGGCAGCAACGGCTTAAGCAAGATATTGACGAAGTAAAGCATAACCAGCAGCAGTTAGCATCTCGATTAGCCGCTAAACAGCAACAACTGAGCGCGTTGAACCAACAGCTCGTTGAGCTAAGGGCGCAAAAACAACAGCTCACCCAAGACTACCAAGTCGCCGTCGATGATATGAAACTCGTGCAAGGGGCTTATCAAAAAGCGATAAACAGCTTGTCGCAGCAATGGCAGCAAAGCCCAACGCAACTGGTTGAGCAACAAAGGCGCGCGGCGCTTAATAGCGCCAAGGCGGAGTCAGGCTTCCCGAGTTTAACCCGTTTAGATACGCTGATCACCGCCGCTGTTACCGACATGCAGCTAACTGGGCAAGTGACTGAGTCAAACGCCGCTATTAGTTTTGCCGATGGCAGCGTGAGCGAGCAGCCTGTAACCGTCGTGGGTGGCCTTATGGCGGTTAGTACCACAGCATCGCCAAGCTTTATCGCAATGAGCGATACGCTACCAATGGCGATTACCCCAAAAAGCGTGTCAATCGTTACGCAATTAGCAGCATGGCTGGATGAGCAATCAACCTTGTTACCAATGGACTTAAGCCAAGGTCGTATGCTGCCAAGTTTAGCCAATGAGCAAAGTGTGGCTAACTGGGTTGAAGAAGGCGGTGAAGTGTTATGGCCCATTCTTATTTTAGCCGCACTGGGTTTACTTATCGCGCTGTGGCGTGCTGCCAAGCTGTTTTACTGGCAGCCGCTAGGCAACATTTTACCTGCACGGTCAGACACGGTGGACAGGATAACCCAGTTAGACATGGTTAAACAGCAAATGGCTAATCAACCTCGGGTTCCTGCGGCGACGGTACTGGCAAACTCAATTGTCACCGGCGCTAATGTTGAATCAATGGATCAACGCTTAAAGCAGCTTATGCTTAAGCAGATGGCGCAGTTTGAGCGTGGACTAGGCTTTATTGCGTTGTTAGCGGCGATGGCACCAATGTTAGGGTTATTAGGCACCGTATCGGGCATGATTGAGACGTTTCAGTCATTAACTGAATTTGGTAATAGTGACCCTAAATTACTGTCGCAAGGGATCAGTAAAGCGCTTATCACGACTCAAGCAGGCTTATTAGTGGCGTTACCTTTACTATTATTGCATTACCCATTAAAACGCCGTGCACAGTCACTGAGTTTAAATATGGAGCAGCAATCAGCACTATTACTTGCAATAAACATTGAGCGTGGAGCCGCTAATGTCGCTCGATAGTATGCTCTATGCTATGTCGCAATTTGGTCACGCTATGCTCGGGTTTATTGAGGTTGGCGGCATTGTTATGTGGCCACTGTTTGCCTGTTGTTTACTGATGGTATGGCTGGTGAGTCGCGCTATTTTTAGTGACCCCAATCCTGCCGGCAGTATTAGCACTCCTACTACATCTTGTGGCTGGCTTGACCAACGGTTAACTCAATTGGCGCTGCGACAAATGCAACAACAGCAATATGCAGACCTTCAAGGGGTTAAGTTGTTGGCGATGATTGCGCCGTTATTAGGCTTATTAGGTACGGTAAGCGGCATGATCGCCATGTTTGATGCTGGCGCTAATTACGGGTTTCACGATCCGGCGGTTATTTCAGCGGGGATATCAATGGCAATGGTTACCACTCAAACCGGGCTCTTTGTCGGGTTAAGTGGGGCGCTACTAGCATTTTTTTGGCAGCGGAAACTTAACCGACTGCAAACTCAACTAGGGGCAGGAGAGCAACATGCTCAGTGATCGTTTTAAACAAGATAAAGAGCCTGAAATAAACATGACGCCCATGCTCGATGTGGTGTTTATTTTGTTGATCTTCTTTATCGTATCAACCAATTTTGTGCAGCAATCATCGGTTGAAATTAAGCGGCCTCAGTCAAACACCGCCACCAGTTTAGATGGCAGTCCTATAGTGGTAACGCTTGATACCACTGGGCGGGTGTATTTTGAATCTAAAGAGATTGATATTTATTACCTGCCAGGTAAGTTGCAGCAAATAGCCAGCCAAACTCCCAAAGCCAAATTATTGGTGGTTGCCGATACTCACTGCCCAACTGGAGTTACCATTAAAGTGCTCGATATTGCCAAGCAAGCAGGGATCAGTTACAGCTCTGTGGCGGCGCAGTTGTAATGATAGCGCACGGCAAAGGTTACCGGGTCGCGGTATTGCTTGCACGACTGCTGTTATCAGTTGGGCTGACTATTTTACTGTGCTATTACCTACCAGCCAGTCTAAATCAGCGACCAGGATTACAGGTCGCCACGCATAAACCAACAGATATCGCCGTGCAATTACCAGAACCGCAAAAACAGAAAACGGCAGTAACCAAAGAAGCTGACGTAAAACCCGTTTCGGCCAAGGTATCAACCCCAGTTTTAACTCGTTTACCCGTGATGTCAGCAGTTGCTGACATGCCCATATCGGTGCCCGTGCTGGCAGTGCCATCGTTAACCGCCACCAGCCTACCTGAAGTTGGGCCTGTCATGGCTGGCATTAATGATGTTGACCAACCACCAGAGTTATTGCGATATATTCAGCCAAAAATGCCCGTTGCTGGGCGTAAGTTTAAAGATGGCGGTCGCGTGTTATTACGGCTTATTGTCGAAGCTGATGGCATAGTCAGTCACGCTGAAGTATTAGACGCCACACCTGAAAAAGTATTTGATGAGTCGGCGATGAAAGCTGCGCGCAAATGGCGTTTTAAACCGGCGGTATTGTCGGGTGAAGCGGTAAAGGTGTTTGTTGATGTCCCCATTAATTTCAAGGTCAGTTAACGATGGTTAAAGTCTGTTGGTCGTTAGTGCTGCTATTACTGATGTTTGCACCTGTAAGCCATGCTCGCGATCTTACTCGCTATGAGTCGGGCAAGCTGAGTAAAGCCAGTGAACTGCTTGAGCAAAATGACATCGCGGCAGCAATGGTAGTGATGCAGCCATTACTTGAACTTGAGTCGCCGCACCCAGTGGTGTTTCAGTATGCCTGTCGTAATTTAGGTGATAATGGCGCCGAACGTGAGGCTGAGCAATGTTGGGCGCGTGGCTATAAGCTGTATCCTAACGATATTAATATCGCAATAAACTTGGCCAACGCCAATTTACAAGCCGAGGCTTATCAGGCTGCAATAGACGTATTAACCGCGTTAGACATGGCCTCGTTAGCGCAAAAGTCGGCAAAGCAGGCATCAGCATCAATAGAGCAACAACGTACGCTGTTATCGCAAGTGCGCTATATGCAAGGTTATGCGCATTATCAATTAACCCAGTACCAAGCCGCGTTAGCCATATTACTTGAAGGTGAGCTTAAGCCTCATTGGTGGCCGTTAGTCACTTATAGCCAGCTGGCACTTGAGCAGTGGTCGAATGCCAAACAAAGTGCACAGCAATGGCTGGCACTTGACCCGATCAATCAAACTGCTTGGCAAGTGCTCGCACGCAGTGAAATGGGCTTAAATAACCCGCTTAATGCTGCGGTTGCTAACGATATTGTCGCGCAATTGAGCCCGCAAAAAACACCGACCAACATCAGCTTATTGGGTAATTTAAAAGCATATAACTTTGCCGCGCAATGTACCCAAAAACCAGCCGTTGAGGCATTTTCGCAGTTGGATTTAAGTTGCGCTCAATATGCATGGCTTGCTGGGCTAAATCAGCAAGCTGCAGCCTATTTGCAACGTTTTGAGGTTGTAGCGTCAAGCTCTAACCCCAACCCATATTATGACGATTATTACTTGCTGCAAGGGCAAGTACTGGCGGCATTAAAACAAGCAGATGCGGCGCGCAGCGCGTGGTCAAAAGTCGGGTTGCAAGTGCTACCCATGGGCAGTGCTGCTGAGATTAAACATGCTCGACAAAAGCGCAACCAACTGAGTGGACAAGCCCTGCTACTAACCGGCCAAAGTTACTGGTTAGCGCAGCAATGGCCCGAAGCACAAGCCAGTTACCGCAAGCTGGCACAAACGCCCGGTTTTGAAACCATCGCCAAAGCGTTCGGGCAACGATTAGACGCTTTTGGTATGCTCAACAAGCGCTAGTTATTACTTCAAACTTGCTTAAATATTCGCCGTAGCAGGTTTACCTTACACTCACGCTATAAGGTGTATTTTATTGTGGCTTGGGGATCGATTATGGCTGTGGTAGCATCGGCGGCAAAATCATCCACATATCGTTTTATTTATTTAGTTGATTACGTATCAAGCTTAAATAGGTAAGGCGTAGCACTATAGGTTTACGGATCTTTATGATCTTAATGATCGACAATTACGACTCATTCACTTTTAACTTGGTGCAGTATTTTCAGCAGCTTGGGCAGCAGGTCATGGTTAAACGTAATGACGAGATCACCTTAGCTGAGGTTGAGTTATTAAACCCGAGCCACATTGTTATTTCCCCAGGGCCATGTACCCCAAACGAAGCCGGGATCTCGCTGGCGGTTATCAAGCAGTTTGCCGGGCAATATCCTATTTTAGGTGTATGCCTTGGGCATCAAGCTATTGCGCAAGTGTTTGGCGCCAATGTGGTTAAAGCCAAGCGCGTTATGCATGGCAAAACTAGTCGCATAAGCCACAATGGTGCAGGCCTGTTTTGTGCGCTGAATAATCCACTGACAGTCACTCGCTACCACTCTTTGCTCATCGACCAAGTCCCGGCTAACTTTGTCTTAGACGCTTGGTATGACGACCCTATTCATGGCCGAGAAATTATGGCCATGAGCCAACCTGAGTTGAACCTTTATTCAGTGCAGTTTCATCCTGAATCCATTTTAACAGAGCAGGGGCGCGAGCTATTAGCTAACTTTATCGATATTACTTAAGTAACAGCTACTTAAGGAGCTACTATCTGTTACAAAAATTCGCGCACTTTAAGCTAACCTCAGCTAAAAAGTATGGTATAAAAGTCCGCAAAAATACCAATAAAAGAAGGTTGGACAATGAAAAGCGTTATTCGCCATGTTGGGTTGAGTGCTCTAACAGTCGCAGTGCTTGCTGGCTGCTCATCTACGGTAACTCCCGCTGCACCTGAGCAAGTCATTAATAAAAATGCGGTTGTACTGTCAGCGCCGCCACAAGTTGCTCAAGCACTTACGCTAAATCAAATTATGGCTAATCCCGATTGGATGGGCCTACTCGCCAAAGGCGCTTACTGGAGCGACGATAGCCAATCTATCTTCTTTGCTCGCCAAGCCCACGGCGCGCCAACGCGTAATTACTATCAACAACAGCTCAACGAAACCGTTGCTAGCGAGCTTGCGTTAAATCAGTTACACGCAGCTGACCAACAGCACGGCGTACTCGATAGCACTAAAACGCGCAAAGCTTATATTTACCAAGGTAACTTGTTCGTCAAAGATCTTGCTGCGAACTCCATTACTCAGTTAACCCGTCAAAACACCAAAGTAGATGGCGTGCGTTTTTTAAATAATGGCGATATTGCTTACTGGCAAGGCGACAATATTTTTAAAATTAGCCATGAGTCAGGCTTATCTGAGCAGATTGCTAACATTAAAATGGCGCCAGCGCCTAAAGGTGTGCAAGATCCGTCGACTTACATTGCTAAGCAGCAGCACCGTTTAATTCAATATGTTGCCCTACAACAAAGCAATGCTAAGGCTAAAGAGCAGTACAAAGATGACTTAGCTAAAGTTGACCCTACAATGTCAGCTAAAACATGGTACTTGGGCGACACTGAAAAAGTGAGCGAACTGAGTTTGTCACCTGACGGCCGCTACGTATTACTGTCTCTTACAGACAAAGCATATAGCTGGCGTTCAGAACACGACATCATGCCTAACTACTTAGGTAAAGATGGTTATGTCGATGCCGTACCAGCCCGTGCACGTGTTGCAGAAGACAACCCACCAGGGCAGCGTTTAGTGCTGCTTGATCTGCAAACTCACACTAAAAAAGACATCACCATTGAAGGCCTAACCGGTTTTGATGCAGACGTACTCGCTAACGTAAAAGCTGAAAATGCCAAAGCCAAAGGTGAAAGCTACAATAGCAAAAAGTCAGTGCGTAAAGTGCAACTGATCCAAGATTGGAGCTGGTCACAAAGCGCTATTCAATGGCAAGCATCGGGCGACAAAGTTGCAGTTATGCTTGAAGCCGTTGATAACAAAGACCGCTGGATTGCCACTGTTGACCTAACTAAAGGCAGCTTAAACACCGAGCACCGCCTGCATGATGACGCGTGGATCAACTACAACTTTAACCAGTACGGTTGGCTGCCAAACAGCGATAGCTTGTTCTACCTATCAGAAGAAACGGGTTACTCGCACCTTTACCTTAAGCGCAGCGGCGACAAAGCCACCGCACTTACTCAAGGTAAATATGTTGTCAGCAATGTAACTTTAGGCCCTAAAGCGCAATTTATTTACTACAAAGCGAACAAGAGCCACCCAGGTATTGATAACGTTTACCGTGTCGAAATTGCCACAGGTAAAAACGAGCAGTTAACACAATGGCAAGGCCAGCTTGATTACACCTTGAGCCCAGATGGCAGCCAGCTATTGTTAAGCGCATCGACCCGAACTCAACCAGCGGAGTTGTTTGTACAACCCATTGGCGGCGAGATTAAGCAATTAACACACTACACCAGCGATGCATTTAAAAATTATGCATGGCAAGCACCAGAAGTGGTTAAAGTGCCATCAACTCACGGTGCCGGTGACGTATACGCCCGTGTTTACTTGCCTGAAGGGTACAGTAAAGACAACGCAGACAAGTATCCTGCCGTTATCTTTAACCACGGCGCGGGTTACTTGCAAAACGCGCATTATGGCTTCTCTGGTTACTTCAGAGAGTTTATGTTCCACAACTTACTTGCCCAGCAAGGTTACGTTGTAATGGATATGGACTACCGTGGCTCAAAAGGATACGGCCGTGACTGGCGTACAGCGGTGTATCGTCAAATGGGTAAACCTGAAGTAGAAGATCTTAAAGACGGTGTCAACTGGATGGCAGCTAATGCCAATGTTGACGCGAGTAAAGTCGGTACTTATGGCGGCTCTTACGGTGGTTTCTTAACGTTTATGGCGCTATTTACCGAACCTGAGCTGTTCCAAGCTGGCGCTGCACTGCGCCCAGTAACAGATTGGGCACATTACAACGCACCTTATACTTCAAACATCTTAAACACGCCAGATGTTGACCCTATTGCGTACGAGCGTAGTTCACCAATAGAGCATGCTGCCGGTTTGCAAAAGCCATTGCTGATCATGAGCGGTGTATTAGATGACAACGTCTTTTTCCAAGACAGTGTGCGTTTAGTGCAACGATTGATTGAACTTGAAAAACCAATGTTCGAAACCGCTATTTACCCGGTTGAGCCACATGGGTTCCGTCAGCCTTCAAGCTGGTTAGATGAATACCGTCGTATTCATAAGTTATTCGAGCAAGAGCTTAAATAGCAAATGATAGTATAAAAAAGGCTCCCGACGGGAGCCTTTTTTATACGCTATAACAATGCTTTATGGTTGTTAGCCTTGAGAGCTAGTGTTGTTGCGGCGTTGACCGTTTGGGTTATTGCTACGGCGCTGTCCAGACGGCTTACCTGCGCTAGCACCACCGGCTGGCTTACGTGATGCCGTATGCCTTGGGTTTTTGTCATTCGGTTTATGGCCACGTGCTGCTTCACCACTACGCTGTCCATCTTTATGCTCAGTCTTACCTTTGCCATCTTTTTGGCTAGTGTTTTGGCTGCGGTTATTTGATGGCTTTCCACCTGAATTAGCGCGTCTTTGGTTATTACCACGTGGCGTGCTATTACGTGGGCCTTTGTTTTGGCCATGCGACTTACCGCTTAAATCGGTAACTGCTAGCGTAAAGGTTGGCTCAAAACCTTCAATGGCGCTGCGCTCTAAGTTTTGCTTAATCAGCAACTCAATATCGCGTAGCAGTTTAATTTCATCGTCACTAACCAATGATACCGCTTGGCCAGTAGCACCGGCACGGCCAGTACGTCCAATACGATGAACATAATCCTCAGGCACGTTAGGCAGGTCAAAGTTAACCACTTGCGGAAGTTGGTCAATATCAAGGCCACGGGCTGCAATATCGGTGGCAACCAATACGCGTACATCGCCACTTTTAAATTCTGCCAATGCACGAGTACGTGCGCCTTGGCTTTTATTACCGTGAATCGCAGCGGCAGTAATGCCCTTAGCTTCAAGGTTTTTAGCTAAGCGGTTAGCCCCATGCTTTGTACGGCTAAAAACCAACACTTGTTGCCAGTTATGCTGCTTGACTAGCTTAACTAGCACAGCCGCTTTTTGGCCTTTATCAACTGGGCAAATCCACTGTTTAACCGTGTTTGCCGTGGCGTTGCGCGGCGTAACCGAAATTTCAACTGGGTTGTTAACCAAGCCTTTGGCGAGTTTACGAATGTCGTCTGAGAACGTTGCTGAAAACATTAAGTTCTGACGTTTAGCAGGTAGTATCGCAAGGATTTTTTTTATGTCGTGAATAAAGCCCATATCTAACATACGATCGGCTTCATCAAGTACCAACACTTCAAGCTGACTAAAGCTCACAGCGCGTTGGTTGTACAGGTCAAGTAAACGGCCTGGTGTTGCCACTAAAATGTCAACGCCACGGCTTAGTTTAGAAATTTGTGGGCCAATACCAACACCACCAAAAATAACCGCTGATTTAAGCGGCAAATTTTTACCGTACAATTCGACACTTTCACCCACTTGAGCTGCTAGCTCGCGAGTTGGTGTGAGCACTAAGGCTCTGACTTGTTTTGCTGGGGCTTTGTTACCTTTTGAAAGTAGTTCTAACAGAGGCAAAGTAAAGCCGGCGGTTTTACCCGTACCGGTTTGTGCCGCTGCCATAACATCTTTACCCTCAAGAACTGCAGGAATCGCTTGTGCTTGAATAGGAGAGGGAGTGTCATAGCCTTTGCTAGCAACAGCTTTCAAAATTTGGGCTGATAAGCCCAGTGAAGCAAAACTCATAGATTGATCTCATTTCGGCCAGCCAAACCGGGCTTATAGCGCGCTGACTGCAGTTATAGGAGGGCCGGCTAATGCCGGCGGGCGTGAAGCTTACAGGATCTGCTTAAAAAGCGCTATTTAATAAACAATAGCGTTATATGCTTGATCTTCTAGAGTATGGCAGTGATTAACCATTTTTGGCGGGGCTTGGGTAATAACTGTATCGGGTGCTGTTAAAACCGCCTAATTGAATGAAACTTTTCAATTGTGTGATTTTTAGCCGTTTAAAAGATGTTGTTTCGCGTCCGCACGTGTTAATCTCGCGCCCCTGAAAGTTTATCTATCGACTACAACCCAAATTTAGCCCACTTTTCTGGCGCTATTTAAGGCGTAAACTTTGCGGCAAGCCATAATGAATTATCATCAAGATGATGAACAACATTGGGTTGCAGAGCTAGCTGGTGGTCATAACCTGCATGTGCGTCATCGTCCACCATGGATATCCGTGACTGGGTGATCTGCATTAGCGGAAGAAAATCTATGCTCGGGTATCAACTCACATGTAAACTGTGTGAATTCGACATGGCCAATAAACTGAAGTGATAGCAATATAGGCAAGTTGATTCGTCAGAAGTAGTATTAACGACTATTATCTGCCATGGCAATGAAGCGCTATTACGCTGACAGAATATTTAAGGTAGCAGCAAGCTCAAAACGATTGCTGCTACTTATTGATTGAGCTAATCATTCATGCATTAGCCTCAAAGTATTACGATTATTGTTAGGAAAATAAGTAACATGACACAAACAAAGAAGTATGATTTTCGCGTTGTTGAAGACAAAACAACTTGGACTTGCCAGATCACTCGTCGCCAATCTGCTCGTAAAATTGTGGTTTCAAAAAGCCAAAAAGGTTTTGAAACAGAAGCAGCAGCCACTGCTTGGGGTGAGACTGAACTGAAATCATTCTTAGAAAACCTTGTTAAGCGTAACGAGCGTAAAGCTATCGCCCGTGAAGAGCGTAACAAGGCCGCTGAAGATAAAGAACATGCAGCAGACGTATGGCGTGCAGCCCGTGACGAAAAAGCCGGTTCTGAAAGCTACTCAAATGACAGCCTTGATTACGGTTCTGACGAATAGAAACGTTAACTTATAGGTGTTAATTCACGCCTGTAAGCCAAAGTAAAACTAACCGCGGTGAGCTAAGCTATCGCGGTTTTTTTATGGGTTAAAATTGTAGATATTGGGTAAAGCGTTTAGCACAACAAATCATTTATCTACAGTAAACTCAATACCTTGACACGCTTTTACATGTTTTTACACAGCGTAAAAGTTAACTGACAAGCTTACTTGTATAGTTTAACGATAATAACTCAAACCCTTGGTTTTACTATGTCTATAAACGTAAGCGATAAAAAATTCCCTTCAATAATACTGTGCTGCTCTTTGTCATTACTTGGCTGTGGTTCGGGTGACTCAGACCCCGCCACCGATGATACACCTACTAACAGTATTCCCATTGCGAATGCCGGTGATGATCAAGTCGTAACCACTGGCGCGTTGGTTACGCTTAATGCCAGTGATAGCTATGACGCCGACGGTGACACATTAACCTACACTTGGGCCATTATTTCTGCGCCGAGCAGCATTAGCTTGTCGGATGCAACCAGTGCCACTCCAAGTTTTACGCCAGATACAGATGGTGACTATGTTATTTCCTTAACCGTTAATGACGGCATCGACAACAGTGAAACCGACCAGGTTACTATTAGCAGCTCACTCACAAATGAGGCCAACAGTTACGCCATAGTCGATACGCATCAAAGCACTTGCTATAACTCAAGTACCGGCAACGCTCAAGCCTGTGATGGCAGCGGTTATGACGCTGATGTGACTGGTAATCAACCCAGTTATACTCTAAGTAGTGACGGCGATACCGTTACCGATAATGTGACCGGGCTGGTGTGGCTGCAAAGCAGTGATCTCAATGCCGACGGTGTATTAGATTTTGATGACAAGTTATATCAAACCGAAGCCGTGACCTATTGCGACACCCTCAGTAGTGCCGGACGCGACGATTGGCGCTTGCCCAGCATAAAAGAGGCTTACTCACTCATTCTCTTTAGCGGTAAAGATGCCAGTAACTACCAAGGCACTGATACATCAGAACTTGTTCCCTTTATTGACCCCGTATTTGACTGGGCGTTTGGCGATTTAGATTCCGGAATCGACCGCATCATTGACGGCCAGTATGCGTCGACCACGCTTTATGTGAGCACTACAATGCATGGCGACTCGACCATGTTTGGGGTTAATTATGTCGATGGCAGAATCAAAGGCTACCCTACCGATACCAAACAATATTATGTACGCTGCGTAGCGGGTAATACCGACTATGGCATAAACCAGTTTGTAGACAATTATGACCAAACCATAAGTGACAATGCGACAGGTTTAATGTGGCAGCAAAACGACACCGAATCGAGCGATTGGGACGATGCCGTACAGCAATGTCAAGCTGCAACCACCGCTGAGCACTCCGACTGGCGCTTACCCAATGCAAAAGAGCTACAAAGTCTAGTGGATTACTCTATATCGCCAGACACCCACAACCAAGCAGCCATTAATAGCCTGTTTAACAGTAGTTCACTGCAAAATGAAGCAGGGGTGACTGATTGGGGGTATTACTGGAGCTCAACCACCCATGTTGATAATGACGATGACGGCAGCAATGCCGCTTACGTTTCATTCGGGCGGGCTTTAGGTTATATGCAAGACACAATATTAGACGTTCACGGTGCAGGTTCACAACGCAGTAACGACAAGTTAAATGTCGCCAATGAAGCCGGTGCTCAACTGGCAAGTACCAGTAATGGTCAGTTCTATTACAAAGGGCCGCAAGGAGATATTTTACGAAGTAATAATAAAATCCGTTGCGTGCGAGACCTTGAATCAACTGCGAGTGTGCTCGACTAACTAGGTTTTGTTTGTCGTTAAGTGCTTCAATAGGCGTATGTACGCTACGATTGTGGCACTTTTTATGTTGAATAATCAACGGCATTTCATGAACAAGGCTTTAAAAGGATAAGTCGCGTAATAAGGTGAGCTGAACGTCTAACTAGATACTCTGAGAAGAGAGTATGACCGTGAATGATGGTGAAGCAAAAATGCTTCACCAAAATCGTTTACACCTTAAATGAGCCTCAAGCTAACGGTGCAAAAAGCGCCTCAGGCTTGAACAGTGTCACCTTAGGGTTAACCGATAACAGTCTCGGCTTGGCTGTTTGCGTAGTTCTACCTTCTAAATCCATTTAGTCGTAGTGCCCCTGATATGTGAGAGAGTAATCATTTGTGCAGACCCTACTGCGGATTGTTCGTCATCCTTGAAACCGAAGGCCTCAACTGCATTTTTAAGCGGCGTTAGAGGTTACACAAGCTCCAACTAAAGCTCGTTATTTAAGCTTAGTTGGAGGTCATAATGATGTATCATCAATAGCATGCGGCTATTTATATTTTTAGTTTAGCAACTAAAGTGTCACGACAACCTTACCTACCGTGCGTCCGCTTTCTACGGCGGTATGTGCCTTGCCAAGTTTGGCAAATTCAAAGGTTTTAGACACGTGTGGTTTAATTGTACCTTCGAGAAGCATATCGCGAAGGGTGTTCATGTCATCGCCATTAGAGTGCACCAAAATAGCACTGACATTGACGCCAAGTTTATCAGCTTGCAACTGTAGTTCTTCGGGCACAGCCATCATAGCAATAGAAACCAACTGACCACCTTTACGCAGCACTTTTAGGGATTTTTCTGCGATTTCAGGGCTGACGGTATCGAAGGCGAGATCAATTTCAGTGAGTACTTGTTCAAATGCCTGAGTCCGATAATCGATATGCTCATCAGCGCCAAGGGCCATAACAAAGTCACGGTTTTTCGCTGAGCTAGTAGAGATAACATAAGCCCCAAGCTTTTTAGCGATCTGTATGGCGAAGTGACCCACACCACCTGAACCTGCGTGAATAAGCACTTTGTCACCTGGGTTTACTCTGTCTTTTAGTGCCTGTAGAGCCGTTAATGCAGCAAGTGTGGTTGCTGCGGCATTTGTATAGTCAAGCCCTTCGGGCATTGCAGCTAGGTGCGATTGTGGTGAAGCAACATATTCAGCGTATGCTTTGCCATGGCCCGGAAAGTTCACCATGCCAAAGACTTTATCTCCCTGTTTAAAGCGAGTGACCTCAGCGCCAGTGGCGACAACAACCCCTGCGATATCCCAGCCAAGCGTTATTGGTCGCTCTGGCCCAAATAGCTGTGTTAGTACTGCTTCGTCATACTTCACTTTGGTATCTGCTGGGTTGATACTGATTGCTCGAGTTTCAACAAGCACTTCATCAGCATTGAGTTCAGGTTTTGCAATCTCTTGCATGATTAAGTTTTCAATGCCGCCTGCTTGTTCTGTCATAATTGCTTTCATGTTTTGACCCTCAGTGATAGTGCTTCTAAATGTTGCTGATGATCTTATTTGTTTTGTTATTGGGTATCATCTGGCAATATCAGGAATAATAATCCTGATTTACGGGATTAATGAGAGGTCAGTATGGATCTGAATTTAAAAAGCCTTGGTCTGTTTGTCAGGATCTCTGAGTTAGGCAAAATAGGCCGCGCAGGTGAAGAGTTTGGGCTTTCAACGACCAACGCCAGCCAGCGTATTCAGCAACTTGAAGCTGAGGTTGGGGTTAGGCTTTTTCATCGCTCGACCCGAGTTGTCACTTTGACTCAAGACGGTGAAGTGTTTTTGCAGCACGCCAAGCGAATACTTGATGATGTTGAAGAGACCAGAAACGTATTTAAAGGCGATGCCGACAAAATTCAAGGTAAGCTGCGGCTTACCGTTTCATCCTCATATGGCCGTATCTATATTGTTCCTTTTATTCCTCAGTTATTAGAGCGCCATCCGGATTTAGAAATTGAAATCGATTTTAGTGACAAGTTAGTTGATGTTATTGAAGAGGGGTTTGATGTTGCTTTTCGTATTGGTGAGCTTCGCACTAGCAGCTTACTTGCGCGATGCATATCAAATAATCCAACGGTACTTGTTGCCTCACCTGAGTATCTAGAAAAACAGGGTTCGCCGAAAACCCCTGAAGACTTAAAGCAGCATGTTTGTCTACCTTTCGGCAATATGAAAGATTGGACATTTAAAGATAACGACGGGCAGTTCCATAGAGCGTCTGTTCATGGCCCCATAACGCTAAACTTGGGTGATGCCATTGGCGATTTGGTAGAGGCTAACGTAGGGATTGGCATGGCGTCTTATTGGCATGCTGGGCCAGCAATAAAGTCGGGCCGATTAAAGCAAGTTTTGCCAGATTATACTTTATGGCCCGAAAGTAAAATTTGGGCGGTGCGACCACCGGGTCGGTTAATGCCTGCAAGGGTTAAAGTCTTTTTAGATTATATTGAGCAAGTTATCAAAAAAACAAACCAAGAAAGGTATGGCGACTTAATCGGGAAAGATAACCCAGATTAATGCACAAACTTCATTAATTATAGCATCTTATCTAGTCTTTAATGCATGGCTGAATTGCTCTAAAGGCTCTATGATTCGAGTTGGGTATTGATCAATATTGGGCAAAGTTCTGACGAACTTTAGCAGCAAGACTTAAATTCAGTTGCTGTGGCGTAAATGGGTTTAGCTAGAGTTACAACATGCAGTTGTGGTTATTTACTGCGCTATGGCGTTGTTATTGGGCTTAAATCAGCCTGCCATTCAACCTTGTTTTTTGATCTAGGTCAATTTTTGTGAGTTTGGTAACATTTACGCGGTGGGCGCTTTGTTCTGTGTTTAATGCCTGCGATACTCAAGCTGACACATAAAAGAGTGCGATTAACGCGTCAATTTTAGAGCGCACCGCTTGGAGCTACACAAGCTCAGTTGGCATCGTTTGCACCTAAGCCTTACCCACACTCTTTAGCGTATAACATCACTTACTATGCAGTTAGGTAACCAACAGCAAATCTAGGAACCAATGGATAAATCCGTAGAGAAGACGCTCACCCACTGGCTCAAGCAGCAAAAATCGGCTTGTGGCCATTACCTTAACTTAGCGATTCTTTTTGGGATCCTCACCGGCATCAGTTTGATGTGTCAGGCGTGGCTTATCGCCACCATATTGCAGGGCATTATTATTGACCAGCTGCCTAAGGCTGCTTTTAGTGAACATTTTTGGTTATTGCTGCTATTGACCTTTTTAAGGGGCGCGCTGGCATTTGCAAGGGAGCGCTCCAGCTTTAAAGCGGGTACTCAATTACGACTACAAATACGCGCGGCAGTGATGGATAAACTTGCCGCATTGGGGCCTGCATTTATTAAGGGTAAGCCGGCGGGTAGCTGGGCAAGTATTGTGCTAGAGCAGGTAGAAGACTTACATGACTTTTATGCCCGTTATTTACCTCAAATGGTATTGGCTGGGTTTATTCCGCTAATTATTTTAATGGCGGTTTTTCCGATTAACTGGGCCGCTGGGGTTATTTTGCTAGCAACAGCGCCACTGATCCCGCTATTTATGATTTTAGTCGGCATGGGCGCGGCAGATGCTAACCGTAAAAACTTTGGCGCGTTAGCACGCTTAAGTGGCCATTTTATGGATAGGCTTAAAGGCTTGTCGACGTTAAAGCTATTCAACCAAGGTGCAAAAGAGGCCAAGGCGATAGCTGCTGCCTCGGAAGACTTTAGAGAGCGCACTATGTCGGTACTGCGGATGGCGTTTTTAAGTTCGGCAGTGTTAGAGTTTTTTGCGGCGGTGTCGATTGCAGTATTAGCGGTATATTTTGGTTTTAGTTATCTTGGCCATTTAGATTTTGGCCATTACGGTAGCAGTATTAGCCTGTTTACTGGGTTATTTATTCTTATTCTTGCCCCTGAGTTTTATCAACCTCTGCGCGACATGGGTACGCATTACCATGCCAAAGCACAAGCCATTGGTGCGGCCGAAGAGCTAATGGCATTGCTTAATACCGATCTTGATACTCACCTCAAACATGGTGCGGTGGAGCACAGTGACGCAGCGGCTCTGGCGGCACCAATAAGCATTGAGGCTGATAATTTAACGGTGTTTAGCGTTGATGGTACGCAGCTACTGGGGCCAATCAGTTTTACCCTTACACCGGGCCAGCATATTGCCGTAGTGGGGCCGAGTGGGGCGGGTAAAACCAGCTTACTCAGCGCCTTATTGGGCTTTTTACCTTATCAAGGACAGCTAAAAATTAACGGAGTTGAGTTAAGTCAATTACCGTTGCCACTATGGCGTAAGCAGTTAGCCTGGCTAGGGCAAGAGCCACAACTTTTTTGCGGCACCGTGCGCGAAAATGTCGCGTTGGGAGCATTAGCGCAGGGCCAAGCCTTAACAGACGACGCGATTAAGGCGCTGTTGGTTAAGGCCCAAGTGTGGGACTTTGTCGACTCACAACCACTAGGGTTAAACCATCCAATACAAGAGCAAACGCTCGGGTTGTCGGTAGGGCAAGCGCAGCGTATTGCGTTGGCGCGGGCATTGGCGCAGCAGGCGCAGTTTTATGTATTAGACGAACCCACCGCCAGCTTAGACAGTCTAAGCGAGCAAGCGGTTCAAGCCACGCTAACCGATGCTATGCAGCATACTGGCTGCTTAATGGTGACACACCGATTAGATTCGCTCACCACCATGCACAAGGTACTGGTATTGGATAAAGGCTTGTTAGTGCAGCAAGGCAGCTTTGCTCAATTAGCCGCCACTGACGGCGTATTTAAGCAGATGTTACATGAACTGACCGTTGAGCCTAATGTGGCTGAGGTGGTTGGTGGTATGACTCAAACGCTGCCAGCTAACGCACCCAAAGGAGCATGTTAATGAAAGTGCTATGGCCTTACATCAAGCGATTTAAAAGCCAATGGTTGATGATGTTCATTGGTTTGCTTTTAAGTGTGACTACGTTAATGGCAGGGATCGGTTTATTGTCATTGTCGGGCTGGTTTTTATCGGCGGCTGCAGTTGCGGGCTTAACCATTGCTACGGCGCAGGTGTTTAACTATTTTACCCCCGCTGGCGGAGTGCGTTTTTTGTCTATAGTGCGCACCGCAAGCCGCTATGGTGAACGATTAGCAACTCACGAAGCCACCTTTAAGCTGTTAACTGATCTGCGCTGCTGGGTGTGGAACAAGTTGATGCCGTTAAGCGCTAAAAACTTACAGGGGATCCGCCGAGGTGATTTGCTTAATCGTTTGGTGGCCGATATTGATACCTTAGACCACCTGTATTTACGGTTACTCACGCCACTGTTAGCTTCGCTGTTAATGCTGGTGGGGTTGTATTGCTTTGTGTCGTGGTTTGATACCAAGTTGGCGTTAACCCTTTGCGGCATATTATTTGCGGTGTGGTTGTTACTGCCAACGGTGTTTTATTTTTTAGGGCGCCAACCAGGTATTGCGCAGTTAGAAACTAAGCGCCAGTTTCGAGTGCAGTTATTAGAGTACTTACAAGGCCAAGCAGAGTTAACATTATTTGGCGCACAAAATAAATATCGGCAACGTTTAAATGGTGCCGAAAAATTGATGCTAGCAAGCCAAAGCAGCATGAACTGGGTAACGGCGCTAAGCCAAGCTAGCTTAATTGTTTGCCATGGTCTTGCGGTGTTGGTCATGCTGTATATGGCCGCGTCTGGGGTTGGAGAGTCGGTTCCGCCAGGGCCAATGTTGGCTATGATGGTTTTTATGACTATGGCTACCATTGAAGTACTAATGCCTTTAGCGGGGGCATTTCAGCACTTATCGGCTTGTAGTTCGGCGGCGCAGCGCTTAAACGAGGTAGTTGAGCAAACGCCCGACATTGTGTTTGCAACCAACAGCCAATTTAGTGTGAGTGAGGGCAGCATTGAACTGACCAATATCGACTTTGGTTATGATCCGCAGCACAGTGTATTACAGCAGCTAAATTTGCATATTCCGGCAGGCGCTAAAGTGGCATTGCTGGGGCAAACAGGCTGCGGTAAGTCGAGCTTATTGTCGCTAATTACCCGTGAGTGGTTACCGCAAAACGGCAAAGTGATGCTCGATGGGCGTGATGCTGCAGCTTATTGTGAACAAGCACTGCGCCAGTCAATGTCGGTTGTTAGTCAACGTATTTACTTGTTTAGTGGCACGTTAAGGCAAAACTTAGCGCTTGCTCTAGATAACAGCAGCCGTAAAGATGACGACAAACTCATAGCGGTATTACAAAAAGTGGGCTTAGCGCAGTTATTGCAAGGTGATAAACCGTTAGATACTTGGATTGGCGAAGGCGGTAGGCAGTTATCGGGTGGTGAGCAGCGCCGAATTGGGGTAGCAAGAGCACTACTAAGGCAGGCGCCGCTGCTATTGCTTGATGAGCCGACCGAAGGGTTGGACAAACAAACAGAGCGCGAAATATTAGCGTTATTGTTTGAGTTTGCGGCCGATAAAACTCTATTGATGATTAGCCATCGGCTAACGGCTATGGCGCGAATGGACACCATTCATTTGATGGAACGAGGCAAAATACGCTGCTCTGGCAATCACCAGCAACTGCTGCAACAAGATGCCTATTATGCCAGTTTACACAAGGTGTTAGCGTAATTAATGCTTAGCCAGTCGGCAATACGGGCGTAAAGGTGAACGATCACCCTTACGCCCGTACAGTGAGTGTTAACTTAGGTTAATCATCTAACCCAAGCTAACCGCTTAACTTCAATCAATAATGCTACCGTTGTTACTAGATTTTAAACTTACCGACACGATCGTTTAGCTCGGCTGCAATGTTGAGTAATTGATCGGCATTGCTCGCTACGCTATTGGTTTGAGTGGTGAGTACGTTCGATACTTCTCTTACCGCTTCAGTATTACGGCTAATGTCTTCAGATACCGCGCGTTGCTCTTCAGCTGCGCCAGCAATTTGGGTTGCCATATCAGAAATATCGGTAATTGATAAAGTTAATTGCTCTAGGTTTTGCAACGCTTTTTCGGAGCTTTCAACGCTATCGGCAACAATTTCGGTGCTGGTTTGCATGTTAGCAACCGCGAGGTTACTGTTTTTTTGCAAGGTGATGATCATATTGCGGATCTCTTCCGTTGAGTCCTGAGTACGATGGCTTAACACGCGCACTTCATCGGCAACTACGGCAAACCCACGGCCCTTTTCACCTGCTCGAGCGGCTTCAATAGCGGCGTTAAGTGCTAGCAAGTTAGTTTGCTCTGCAATTGACTGAATAGTAGATAGCACCAAATTGATTTCAGTTGTGTTCTTTTCTAAGTCGTTGATAACGTTAGATGCTTGTGCCAACTGCTGCGACAATGAGTTAATAGAGTCATTGCTTTGGCTAATAATTGCTTGCCCCTGTTGGCAGTTTTCGGCTGAAACATTGGCGGCGCTGGCGGTGGTTTCTGCATGGTTTGCCACTTCTGCAGCGGTGGCCGACATTTGATGTATTGCTGTGGCAATTTGGTCTATATCTTGATGCTGGGTATCAATTTGCTGGCTGGTGGCACCAACCAGAGTTGATGAATCATTGGCCTGTTTAGTTAGCTCGTCAGCATTGCGACTAATTTTGGCGATCATTTGCTGTAGTGACTGCAAAAATGCATTCATATGCAGCGCCATGGTGCCCATTTCATCTTGGTTTCGAGTGTCAAAACGCTGAGTTAAATCGCCTTCGCCTTTCGATAATTTTTCGAGCGCTGCAGTGAGTTGATTAAATGGGGCTAATGTACGGTTAAGTGCATAGGTTGCGATGGTTAAAATTAATAAACACAAGCCCGACATAATAATGATGACATTAAACATTTGCTGGCGAACTGCGGCATAAGCAAGGTCGCGGTCTTCAACAATACCTAGGGTCCAATTTGTGCCTGTGATCGGGCTCAGTTGTACTAACCGCTCAGTGTTATCGTCACGCCAGTTTAGGGTCAGCAACGCGGAAGAACTGCGGGCTTGATCAATATCTCTTGGATTTAAAGAGGCGCTCAATTCGCTGGCTGAGCGGAATAATAGATCGTGATTTTTATAAGCCAAAATTTGGTGGTTACCGTCAAGTAAAAAAGCAAAGCCATTATTTGAAACGCTAAGCTGCTCAACTTGTCGAGTAATGTTGTCAACCGTCATATCTGCTGCGACAACACCACTATTACGGCCAGAAAATGCTTTGGCTAGGGTGATAACAATGCTGTTGTCAAAGTCTAGGTAAGGGTCGGTAAAAATTAACTGGTGGCTGCTTTTTGCTTGCTTAAACCATGGGCGAGAAGTGGGGTCATAATCGTCAGGCCATACTTCATCTTGGTTGCCATAAACGACATTGCCATTATCAAAGCCGGCATAGACTGACATAAAACCAAAGGCGCGCTGGGTTAGCAGCATTTCACGCTCAACATCAACTCTGTCGCTAATTAAGCTTTCGTTAGCAAGTAATAACTTTGCCCCAGACTGTAATCGGGTGGCAATATTGCTACTGACTGCAATGCTTGTTTGGCCAACGCGATGCGCAATTGCGGTGTCAGTCTCTTCAATGAGTTGCGAGATTGAAATATAAGACTGTACTGCACTAATTAATGCGCAAGTCATTAAAATCGCAATTTGGATCTTTCGTTTGATTGTTAATGTCATTCGTCTGCTGCTTGTTCGCTGTAAGTTCTTTGTTGCTTAATGTGGTGTATATTGTTTTAGGTAGTTTAATTCACTGCCTTTTTGCGGCTTTACCGCGATTGTTGGTGGATTGTACTGTAGTGGGCGCGTTTGGTTTAGTAATAAATGATGTTTATATTCCGAGCGTTGAAAAATTAATCAGTGCCATATTGCTGTTGGTTTTGCCGGCGTTATGTTGCATTACTGGTCAGTTGGTTTGTGGCGCGAGTATAGCCATAAGGATAAAAACAAAGACGGTAGGCTCAAAAAAGTCAGGCGTGAAGCCTGACTTGGTTGGTTGTTGAATAGTCACTTTTTCATTAACTATTTATTTAGTATCAGTTAGCTGTGGGTTAGTCGTCACTATCACCTAGCGACAATAAGGTCGCATTACCACCAATGGCTGTAATATTGTTGGTGCGGGTTTTTTCGGTTACAAAGCGGGTTAAGTAATGAGGGCCGCCAGCTTTTGGACCTGTGCCTGATAAACCTTGGCCGCCAAATGGCTGCACACCTACAACTGCGCCAATTTGATTACGGTTGATATACACATTACCGACATTGGCTTTAGCTGCAATTTCAATTGCATGGCCTTCATTGCGGCTATGAATACCGAGCGTAAGGCCAAAACCGGTAGCGTTAATATCCTCGATCACCTTATTGAGATTAGCCGCTTTATAACGAATTACATGCAAAATGGGCCCAAAGTGCTCTTTTTCAAGCATCTTGATAGAGTCAATTTCAACGGCGGTGGGCGTAACAAAGTGACCTTTGTCGGTTGCTGTTGGAAGCTCAACTTGTTTTAGTAATTTGCCTACTTGCTTGATGTGGTCGATATGAGCATAAAGATTGGCTGCTGCGGCGGCGTCAATCACAGGCCCAACATCTGTTTTGACTAAGCTGGGGTCGCCGATGCTGAGCTCGTCCATCGCACCTTGCAGCATGGCGATAACGCGGTCGGCGATATCGGTTTGTAAAAACAATACCCGTAACGCGGAGCAGCGTTGGCCAGCACTGGTAAAAGATGACGCGACTACATCTTTGACCACTTGTTCAGGTTGAGAGGTTGAGTCAACCACCATTGCATTTTGGCCGCCGGTTTCAGCAATCAGTGGAATAATCGCGCCATCGCGCATGGCAAGGGTGCGGTTGATGAGTTTTGCGGTATCGGTTGAGCCGGTAAAGCACACGCCGTCGATGCGCTCATCGGCGGTAATCGTTGCACCAACCGTTGCGCCAGTACCGGGTAAAAACTGTAGCACGTCGGTCGGTATGCCAGCTTCGTGAGCCAATTGTACGGCGCGATAACCGATAAGCGATGTTTGCTCTGCAGGTTTAGCCAGTACCGTGTTGCCAGCGGCGAGCGCGGCGGTTACTTGGCCTAAAAATATTGCCAAAGGGAAGTTCCAAGGGCTAATGCATACAAACACGCCGCGACCTTGCAGGAACAGCTCATTGAGTTCGCCAGTGGGCCCAGGAAGTTGCTCAGGGCTTTGCATTATTTTTTTGGCCTGTACGGCATAATAACGGCAAAAATCAACAGCTTCACGTACCTCGTCAATCCCATCTTGGATGCTTTTCCCGGCTTCGCGGGTGCATAGTGCGATAAGTTCGGCGCTGTGCTCTTCAAGTAAATCCGCTAACCTCAACAGTGCATTGCTGCGAACCTCTACCGACGTTGCGCGCCAGTTGATAAAGGCTGCCTTCGCCCCTGCAAGTGCTTGCTCGATGGCGTCTGCATCGGCAAAAGTCACTTTGCCGACTAGCTGTGCGGTATTAAATGGGCTAACAACTTCGTTGGTTTCACCCTGCAAAGTTTGGCCATTAACAAGCGGGCCTGCAGACCAAGTATAACGGTGAGTTTCGTATTGATAGTGCGCTAGACCAGCGAATAGTGGGGCTGATTGTGACAGTATATCAAGGTTGAGCCCTTGCGAATTTTTCCGCTCAGCCCCAAAGATATTGCTTGGCTGCTCGATTTTGTTATTCGCCATTGTTTTATAGGTTTTAAGCGTTGTTAGTGGGTGCACCACTAGTGACTCAATTGGCGTTTTAGGGTCGACAAGTTTGTGGACAAATGAAGTGTTAGCGCCATTTTCAAGCAAGCGGCGCACAAGGTAAGGTAGTAGATCTTTATGGGCACCGACGGGGGCATATATGCGCACATTTTTAACCCCGCCTTCGGCAAGAAGCGTGTCATAAAGCTCTTCGCCCATACCGTGTAACCGTTGAAACTCGAAATTTCGATCGCCCGCCATGGATGTCACCGTGGCTACTGTTTGGGCATTATGGCTGGCAAATTGTGGGTAAATTGCGCCACGAGTGGCGTCTGAAAGTAGATATTTAGCACAAGCAAGGTACGACACATCAGTACCAGCTTTTCGGGTATAAAGCGGATAACCACCTTCACCTTTTTCTTGTGACCATTTGAGCTCGCTGTCCCAATAAGCGCCCTTAACCAAGCGTAGCGGGATTTCGTCACCTTGAAGCTTAGACAGCTGGGTTAACCAACATAATGTTGGCAGTGCGCGTTTAGAGTAGGCTTGTACCACAATCCCTAGTAGCCCCCAGCCTTTAGCTGCTTCAGATTGATACAGCGTTTGAAATAGCTTGAGTGACAGTTCGAGGCGGTCCATCTCTTCGGCATCAATCGTGATACCAATATTCAGCGAGCGAGCTTGGCTAATCAGTATAATTAGAGTGTCGTATAGCTCGGTTAGCACCCTATCTTCATTGGCAACTTCGTAACGGGGATGTAGCGCTGAGAGCTTTATGGAAATCGTAGGGCGGGGCGCTTCATTTTCGTTGTAGGCTTGTGCTCCAAGTGCCGCAATGGCGACGGAATATTCTTCAAAATACTTTTGCGCATCGTTTTTGGTTAATGCAGCTTCGCCTAGCATATCGTAGCTGTGGGTGTAGCCCTGCTTGCGTTTATCTGCACTGTTTTTAAGTGCTTCTTTTACAGTGCGTCCCAGTACAAATTGTTTACCCATTATTTTCATTGCCGCTAACATCGCTTGGCGGATCACGGGCTCGCCCATTTTATTGACTAGGCGGTTGAGTAAACTGCTGGGTTTGCCAGATGTTTGGTGATCAAGTTTAACGATTTTACCTGTGAGCATTAACCCCCAAGTTGAGGCGTTAACCAGCACTGAGCGACTCTTGCTTAAGTGTTCGTCCCACTTAGCGCCTGCAAGTTTATCTTCAATTAAAGCATCGGCAGTTGCCGCGTCGGGGATACGTAGCAGGGCTTCAGCAAGGCACATTAAAATAATGCCTTCTTGAGTGTCTAAGCTGTATTGCTGCAAAAAAGCATCAATACCGACCATTAGGCCTTTTTTGTCGTACTGGCGTACTTTAGTTACTAATTCTTGAGCTCGCTGGGTAACTCGCGCAATGTCTGTATCACTCGAGGGCAGTATTGATATCAATTCTGACAGGTATTGTTCTTCGTCAACAATGTAGTTATCGCTGATAGTATTGAACAGCACGTTGAGATCGGCGGTGTCGTAATGACCCGTAAGTACTTCGCTTGCTTTGAACATATTAATCACTTCCAGGTTGGCCGTAAGGAATAATGCTGGGTGCAATGAGACGAGTAATTTATTTTGTATACAATCTACTGTCTGTAATTTGTTGAGTATACCTGTAAAAAATGGCGAAAAAAACCACTAAAATTGAGGTGCGACCAGCACTGTAATAACTAATAAATTAGATGCTTAAGTGGTGGTTGGCGAGTAAGGAGAAGGCAAATAAAAAGCCAGTGTTATAGAACACTGGCTAGAGGATATTTTTGCTTTTTGTTAGATTACCAACGGTTTTTTGGCTTACGCTGTGGTCTTGGAAGGTAAACTAAAATGATCCCTAAAATGAGTCCGCCTGCAGCAATAAAGCCGCCTTGCTGCCACATTTCAAAACGTTCATTTTCTTGCATGGTGGCAAGCTTTAACTGTGCAACGTCTCGGTCTTCGCTCGAGCTAGCAAGCTCTTTTTGAACTTTAGCTAGTTGAGCTTTAAGCTGGGTTAGTTCTTGCGCATTGCTATCGGTGGTTGTTAGTGCATTCGCTAACTCAGCTTTTGTTTGTGTTAGCTCAGCTTGTAGGGCGGGTAATTGCTCCCGCAAGCTAACGTCTGGACTAAGTAGTTTAGACAGAACCCAGCCTTCACGACCCTTATGGTCGACTATTTTGCTGTAATCGTCTTGCTGTTCCTCTAGTGAGGTAACTTTTTGGCCTGCTTCGACACTGCCTAAAATACGAAATTGTTTACCTGGCCCACCATGAATGTAGGTAAAAACATCATCTGAGATGTAACTTGTTTGATTTGCCGCAAACAAAGAGGGCGACAGAATTAGCGCTCCCAAAACGGTTAGAATTCTTAACACAAATCTTTTCTCATCCAAGAAATTTACCCAGTATGCTAGGGACTTAAAGGGCTTAATGCAAGTAGCAATCGAGCTGATAAAACGTAAAAAGGGAGCTTGATACACAAAATATCAAACTCCCTCATCGAATCGCTATCTTTTGTGCGCTAATCAGCGCCGTATCTTTAGCTAAAGATACCTTTAATCATGTAGAAGAACATGATTGATAGCGCAGCGCCTGCAGGTAAAGTCACTACCCACGACACAACAATATTACGTACTACGCCAATATTGATAGCGGCAATACCGCGTGCCATTCCCACACCTAACACAGCACCAACTAAGGTTTGTGTAGTTGAAATTGGCAGGCCAGTACCAGAGGCGATAACCACTGTTGATGCGGCTGCAAGTTCAGCGGCAAAACCACGGCTTGGCGTTAGGTGAGTAATGTTCTTACCAATGGTTTTCATTACACGCTGACCAAAAATAGCTAGACCCAATACGATACCAACAGCACCAAGTGGTAAAATCCACCACACTAGCTCAGCTTTACTGCTGATTTCGCCGCCACTGTTAACAATCGATGCTACTGCAGCTAATGGACCAATAGCGTTAGCTACGTCATTTGAACCGTGAGCGAATGCCATACAACATGCCGTAACAACCATTAAGATAGCGAAGACTTTCTCTACGTTACCAAACTGAGTTTGACGGTCTACTTTGTTGTCCATTCTTAGACGTTTAATCGCAATCATGCCACCAACGCCCACAACAACAGCAATTAAAATAGCTAGTGAGTAAGCTTCTAGGTTGCTAAAGTGCAAGCCGATATGCTTTAAGCCTTTTTTAATGGTCACAAGCGCCATTACAAAACCAGCCAGTGCCATATAGAAAGGAACATAGCGTTTAGCATTTTCTAACGGCTTATCCGTGTCGAAAATAAGCTTTTGTACACTTTGGAATATCGTAAAGGCAATAAAGCCCGAAATAGCAGGTGTTACCACCCAAGAACCAACGATACCGCCTACTTTGCCCCATTCAACCGCTTCTGCACCTACACCGACTGCTGCGAAACCAACAATGGCACCAACAATAGAGTGAGTTGTAGAAACTGGCCAGCCCAGTGCTGAAGCAGCAATAAGCCAAAGACCAGCAGCTAACAATGAAGCAATCATACCGTAAACCAGAAGTTCTGGTTGCGCCATAAAGTACGATGAATCGATAATGCCCTTACGAATTGTGCTGGTAACTTCGCCACCGGCTAAATACGCACCTGCAAACTCAAAAATCATAGCGATAATGATCGCTTGCTTAATTGTTATTGCATTTGAACCTACAGAGGTTCCCATTGCATTGGCTACATCATTTGCGCCAATACCCCAAGCCATTAAAAAACCAAATAGCGCCGCCATGCCAACAAGCAATGGGCCGTTGGTGATTAATACATCAACCATGTTATTACCTTGATAATCTTTTGATTAGACGCGAGCTAACATTAGCTCTAGGCGGGAACCGACTCGTTCGGCAAGATCTGCCAAGTCGCCAACCCACTCAATTATCTTGTAGAGGAACATTACATCTACAGGGTTTAATTCAGATTCGATAGCAAATAATTGTTTACGGATCTTAATTTGTAAGTCATCAGTGTCATCTTCAATTGCATCGAGTTCACTGATCATTTTTGCGACCAAATCCACTTCACGGCCTCTAAAACCTGTTTCTAATAGGTCATCAAGTTCGTTAATTGCTTCTTTTGACAGCGAAACTGCATCAACACAGCGCTGTAAATAAGCATTAAAGGAGATTTGGATTGCTTGAGGGACAACGAGCTGACGACCAATAATACGGCCGGAAATGTCCTTCGCCTTGTTAGCGATCTTATCTTGCTGGGTAAGTAGCTCCAGTAAGTCAGTACGTTCGACTGGCATAAACAAACCACCAGGCAGAGTTAAGCGGATTTCACGTTTTAGTGAATCTGCTTCTTGCTCTGCAAAGCTTATTTGCTTGCGCAGTTGAACTGCTTTGTCCCAGTCACCTGAGACAGTCGCGTCGAAAAATGGGACAAGTAATGACGCACAGTCGTATACTTTGTCGATATGCTCTTGAAGAGGCTTAATTGGCGATTTTGCAAACACGCCCAAAATAGAGTTTACTGGCATTGCCGTTTACCTATTTAGGTTAATCCAATATTGGAAAAAGCGGGCGCATGTTAACCCAAGCGGCCGCGTAAGAAAACTGTGTTTTAGTATTTAAATAAACAGTTTTTTATTTTAACGAGTTATATCTTAACTGCAAAGCGAATCCTACGGTGTATATATTACAACAATATTACACTATGTAGAATTAATGACAGAACGATTAATTTTTGATGACAAGGCGAATAGTACTTAGATGGAAGCTGAGATAGAGCTCAAACTTTTCTTTAATGAGAAAGAAATAAAAAACCTTATAAATCTGCTAGATAATGTTAATGGTGCAGATGCTAAAGGGTCTGAAAAACTCACAAATGGGTACTTTGAAACCCCTGAATTAACCTTGCGTCAGTGGGACATGGGGCTGCGTGTTCGCGGTATAAATAACCACCGCGAGCAGACAATTAAGACTGCAGGCCAGGTAATAGGCGGCATTCACTCGCGACCTGAGTTCAATGTTGATATAGATCATGACTTCCCCAAATTAAATTTATTCCCGGATAAAATTTGGCCGCAAGGGGTGGATCTTGAGCTGGTTCAGTCGCAACTGCGTTGTTTGTTTCATACTGATTTTGAGCGGCAAAAGTGGCATATTTTTGTTGAGGACAGCTTAGTTGAGGTTGCTTTGGATGTCGGGCGTATCCATGTTGATGAGCGCTCTGAGCCTATTTGCGAACTAGAGTTTGAGTTACTTGCGGGCGATACTTCGGCATTGTTGGTGTTGGCCAGTACGGTTAGCCAGCAGATCCCTGTGCGGTTGGGCAAAGCCAGTAAAGCGTTGCGTGGCTACCAATTAGCGGCGCAAGCGAGTCCATTTAATTTAGAAGTTTTAGAGTTTATTGCACTCAAGCCAGAGCAAAACTTGACACAGGTCGCGATTAACTTGCTTGAAGTTGGCCTAGATCGCTGGCAGCAGCTAGAAGCCATGATTTTAGATGTCACTATAAATTCACACGAATTACCTATGCTTTGCTATCGCCTAAGAGCTTGTATTCGTCTGTTGAAAAGCACTTTGGCCCAATTTAATTTGCTAGCGACTCGCTTTGAGCAAGATTTTGACCGTATTGAAACTCGACTTAACTTTATTGAAGAGTCCTTAAGTTTGTTTTCGATTGTCGAAAAAGGTGGCGCACTTATTAGCAAATTGCCGATGGCGAGCGCACTGATTGATATTGCAAACGATAAACTTGAACAGTTAGATATTTCTAACCAGTTTGAACAGTTACTTGATGATATCTGTTATGGCAGATTGCAGGTGCACTTGGTCGACCTACTGATGCAAATAACGCAAGGTGTCGTGGTGATTGATAAGTCTTTAGAACTGCAAACTTTTGCAGATACACTGCAAGAAAATTCATGGCAAAAAATCTTAGATGTTATGCCTATTGATGATGATCTCAGCAGTCGAGATTACCTTACAGTTGCTAAGGCGTTAGATGACAGCATGTTTGTGGGGGTGGCATATGGCGAGCTATATTCCGACAAAGCCCGCGATCAATTTAGGGCGCCATGGCAAGATTTAGCAATGGGTATTAGAACCTTAGCTGCATATCGTCAATTAAAAGAAATTAGCGAAATTGCTTATGTTGATATAAGCCAGTGGTTAGAAAATAAAGAGCAAAGCTTGGTACAGGCGATGGAGTTTTCTCGACGTCGAGCTATGCAAAATGAACCCTACTGGCGCTAATTCTTTAGCCTCAGCTGGGTTCGCTAATTGACTAAAATAAGCTCGCGATGACTGCGGGCTTATTTTTTTACATCATTTATTGCTTGCTTTAGCTGTTCAATTTCTTGAAGTAATTGCTGTTGATTAGCTTCCATTCTATTTAGGCTTTGTTGTAAGTCGGCCCTAATTTCTTCGCTATGGGTTTCGAGTTTTTCAGCTTCATCTGGCGCGATAAAAATTGACGCCATATAACCTGATATAACTCCGAAAAAGCTCACGCCACAGATGATTACAACCCCACCAATGATGTGCCCTGCTGTTGTTACTGGGTAAAAGTCACCGTAACCTACGGTTGATATGGTCACTAATGCCCACCAAATGGCGTCTTCAGCGGTTTGTATGTTCGAACCGTCAACGCCATTCTCGACAATTAATACCAGCACCGATGAAAAGGTCAGAATCGTAACCAAAGCGACCAGTAGGCTCGCTAAGGTGGCTTGGCGACGCTGTTTAACCATTGGAACAATCAATGAGCGAGTCATGCGGATTAATCTAATGACACGGAGGATTTGAAACAGGCGTGCCATTCTCAGTGCTTCAATGGCAGGAATGCTGGCAATAAAGTCAATCCAGTGGTGTTGAACATAGCTTTTTTTGCTATCCGCTTTGAACAGTTCGAAAAAAAAGTGCGACATAAAAATAAGACAAATACTGCTATCAACAAAAAACAGTAGACGTCTAGTTTCGCTCTCGAGCTGGCCAAACGTTAGCACTAAAACAACGATGACCGACAGTAATGACAAAAACATCATCGCTAATTGGAACGGAGAGGGAGGTGTGTCAGGTTGTATGAGCCAGCGTTTCTTTGTTGTCATTATACTATCCGTAGTTATCGCTGTGTTCTATTGCAGGTGCGGCGCTATTGGCCAGAACTAAACTGAATTAAGTCATCCAGAACATGTTTTTTAATTTCGAGCTGTTGTGCTGCTGATAGGTTGTATTTTTTTGCCAGTATTGCGTAGTCGTCGGCACTGAGTGATACCGTTAGTCGAGGGCGCTTAGGGCGTTTGGTCACAGTTAACCCGAGGATATCGCGAATTTGATCTGAAGGGCTCACACCGGCATCAAGTGCGGCTTTTCGGATTGAATATTGAAATTTTTCATCCAAATCAAACGCAATTTGGGTTGCTTTGGCGGCTTTTTGATTTTGCTGCCATTGTTCTGGCAACGGGTGTTTTTGCTTGCTCATGCGTAAGGTATTACCTATCGATAGATACTGCTTAATACGTTTATGCTATCACTCATAGCGATAGAAATAAAAAAGGTTCTAATACCAATGGTATTAGAACCTTTTATTTATGCACCAGGCCAGTAATCTCTGATGTCTGACAGCGGGCGATATAACGTGAGCATGATGTCGGTTTCACCGCCGTCATAAACTTCGATATCAATCGCTTTATCTTCATCATCGTCTAGTAGCTGATATGACTCAAAAGCATCACCGGTTGCACCATCGGCATCTTGCGGTGGCTTTTGACCACGATAGTCTTGGCGATGAAAATAACCAAAACCTGCAAAACTTACCTGATGGTATTGCGGCGACAACCACTGTTCAAAGTCAGTTGCTAATGCTGGTGACAATGATTGGGTGGTGAGTTCTGCTTTGCCTGGCTCTTCAAAAATCTGGCTAAATTGGTCTAAATCGAATAGTTGCTCGACTTGACCACGGTTAACCTTAATCGACAAGGCGAGGTAGGTTTCGTCATCTTCATCTAAACCGAGAAAGATGGTGTCGCTACCATGCCCTTTAAGCACCCATTCAGTTTGCTGTTTACGTTCATACTCGTAAGTATTTACGGCTTCAACTCGTAGCTGCTGACCGCGCAATTGCGGCGGCAGGGCAAAGCTGTCATCAAGGGAGATCATGTCTCCCTTATTAAGCTTTGATGGGTGATCGAGTTGACGTTGAGGTGCTTCTTTTTTGCCAAATAGGCTGCTTAGAAATCCCACGTCTTTTTCCTCTAGCCTTTACGGGCTTTAATGCGATCAAGTACTGCGTTTGCGTTAGACTTTTGCTCACCAATACCAGCTTCTGCAAGTTTATCGTGTAGCGCTTTATCGCTGTTTTCTTCTGCTAGCGACTCAGAAGCCTTTAGGCGGTCATCAAAAGACTGTTGACGCGCTTTAATACGCTCTAGTGAGTCTTTAGCGTTCAATAGTTTAGAATTACTACCTGCAAAAGAGTCAGTAATCGTCGCCGTTGCTTTTTGTACGCTTTCAGTGGTTTTAACCATTGTTAGCTGACGTTGGTAATCAGTTACTTGGCGTTCAGTTTTACGTACTAGCTCTTTTAGGCGAGTCGCGTGGGCGCTGAAGCTTTCGTTAGCTGATTGCTGATCACTTAGTTCTTGATCCAGTTCTGAGATTTTCTCTGCTACTTCAAGCGCTAACGCTTCATTGCCTTTTTCAAGAGCTTGAGCAACATAACCTTCGTGCTCAGCAACGGCACGTTTAAGGCGATCAACTTCACGGCTAGCTTGCATCTCTTTTGCCATGACTTCAGTTAAGTCGCGTTTCGCTTTGGTTAGGTGTTTTTCAGCATCACGGATTTCTTGTTCAAAAATACGTGTAGAGTTTGCATCAACAATGCCTTGGCCAACTTCAGTTGCGCCACCACGAAAAGCGGTAAGAATTTTGTTTAGAATGCCCATAATGTGGCTCCTTTAAATTAGGTAATCGGCGAGTTCGTCGATAACTTCGAGACAGTTGTCTGATAGAACTGACAATTCTTGTTCTATCTCTTCATAACTTGATTGTACTGATAGCGCGCCGAAGACCACAAACTTGTCATCAATCTTAGCAAATGATGATAGTGGCATTGCAATGTTGAGTTCTAACATGGTCTCAAACATATGAGCACGACGCTCTTTATTTACTTCATCCTCGCCCCATAAATAACTGATGCAAAGAATTTGGTTGTCCGTTACCGATACGAATACGGGGATCTCTTCTCGGCCAACAATGTTAACCTGCAAGACTTCCACGTCGCCATCAATTGGATAACAATCGAATTGAAAGCCTGTATGGCTTTTGTCGCCAAGTTCATTTAGATGGTTGGCAATGTTGTGGATATTCATATTTGTCCTCATTGACATATTATGTCTGCGATTAAAGATAACACCGAGACATAATATGTCAAGCGCTATCTTTGTAGTGTAAAACTAAATGCTACTGATTTTCTAACCAAGCTTGTTGGTGGTATTGATATAACTGACTCGAGCCTAACGTATTGGCTTTAATGGTGTGTTTATCGTTATAGAAATTGCCCGGGAATGCAAACGCAGCGTGCATTAACTCGGGGGTAAGCCATTGATCATCAATTGGCAATGCTTGTATTTGGCTTAACCTTGCTTTTGCACCTTTGCCGGTTAAGGTCGCAATGGTCCAGCCCCACTCGCCAAAACTTGGTACGTTATGGTGATATTGTTCAACTTTGAAACCCACCGATTCCAACGTATTCGCAACTGATATAAAGGCTTTTGGCGCATGATAAGGCGAGGTTGATTGAACCGTAACCGCCGCATCGCGACTCATTAACTCTTTCAGTTTTAAGTAAAAACTGTCGGAATAGACTTTGTTGAGATCGGGGTGACTCGGATCGGGAAGATCTACGATTATTGCATCGAATTTCTCTTGGGCTTTCAGTAATCGGTCAACACCATTGAATGCGTCGTCATATATAAGGCGAACGCGGGGGTCGTTAAGTGAGTTTTGGTTCAGTGACATTAATACTTGGTGTAAATGCGCTGGCATATCGCTGTCAGCGCTTTTAAATAGCCTAACTAATTCCTCATCTAAATCCATTAGCGTGACATGCTCTGGCTGCCATTTAAGGACTTGAGCCAGCCCCAGGCCATCTCCGCCGCCGATGATGAGAACATTGCTGTGCCGTGCACTGGCCGCAAGTGTTGGATGCACTAGAAACGAGTGGTAGATATGCTCATCGCTGCTAGAAAACTGTAGTCGGCCATTAATATACAAAGAGTGCACTGGACCTAAGCCATTGCCCCTGAGCCGTTCAGTAAAGGTGAGCTGCTGAAAGCGGGTGGCTTTAGCGTAAACCACATTGTCTTTGTACAGTAAATTATTGAAGGTTTGCTCCCAGGCTGGGCCGTGCAATGCCAATAAAACCAGCACGCCGGATGCTGTAAAGTGGCCTGCGAGTAATATTTTTGCATGGCGTATTTTCGGCCAGTAACGCCAGATAAACAAAAAACCTGCCAGTAAATTAAAGCTGGCAGTTAATGCCGCGGCGAGCTGAATATCAATGGCAAGCATAAAGCCGACCCAAATTGCTGCTCCAGCTCCCGCACCGATGTAATCAGCACCATAAATAGTACCGGCATTATGCTGTAAATGCTCATCCGATAACGACTGGCGAACTCGGGCTATTAGCGGGATCTCCATACCGACCATTAACCCCAGCAATACGCCCCAAAAGTACGGTAAGTACTCACTTAGCTGTTGCAAGGTGGCAATAAAGCCACCATTGGGCAGCTGATCGCTTGGTAGCCCAAGTGTTTGGGCGATGATTAACGGCAGTTGTTGGCCAAAACCGATCACGGCAGCAGTGATTAAGATAGCCAAAGATGCGCATAAAGCCACACTGAGCTCTAGGATCGCAAACCCCGTATAGGCGCAGCGAATTTTACGCGCGGCTAGCGCGCCTACGCCCATAGAAACAATCATTAGGCCAATCATGGTGTAAATGGCTGCTTCAAGCGCACCGAGTATGCGGCCTGCATAATGCGACAATAAATACTCGTAAATCAGGCCACAACCGGCAAGTACAGCCATTATGCCTAACAGTAATATGTCGTCAAACCAGCCTAGTTTGGCCGGCTTTATAATTTTTTGGTTTACCGTGTCGCTATGTGAGGTGGTTTGCATGGAGTGTCTATTGGTTTATTGAAGAGATGAGGGAGCGGCGTTTTCCGCTCCCAGTAGCAGGTTCAAGTTACGCCATTAACGCTGCGAGAATAAGTGCAATTGAAATACTAATGGCCATTTCAACGGCGGCAACCCCGACGTTATGCTGCTTCTCAACTTCATTAAATAGGTCGATGTTAGCGAGGACTAACTTTTTAACTATTTTTAGCAGTATAGATAATGATATCAGCATGATAACCGAAAAAACTGACCAGCCGATGAGGTTGGCAATATAGGCTTCAGGGTTAAAAATGATAAAGTGGCTAGCGGCATTAAAGCTAAATGCCATTGCTAACATGTAGCCGCTGTGTCTAATGGCTAATGCGATATGACCCGTTTCCAATGCTGCTTGCATTGAAGCGCCTTGATTGCGATTGGCAAAGTGTTTAGCACGTACTCGAGTTAGTAATACCAGCATGATTTGCGAAATGGCAAACGCGCTGAAAATAGCTATAAAAGTATAAACTGTTAGGTCTTCTGCCCACATTAATACTGAACGAATGATAATTGCGGTCGCGATAGCCGCAGTGGCATCAACGATAGCGACAGAAACATTCCCTTTGATGATGAGCTCATTTTTATCAATTTCATTGAGTGCAACTTTGTCATGTAAAAATCGACCGAGTTTAATCAATATCAACCCAAATAGACCATATGCGCTCATGCCAATAGCTTCGACTAGGTATGATTGTGCGGCCTCACCGGTTATGGCGCCAGTTAGCACAATGCCCAATGCCGCAACAGCACCTGCAGTGCTGATCCCAAAGGCAAAGTTATCATTTTCAGCCAGTTCTACCCGGCTATTAACTTTCACTGTCCAGCCCTGTAAATAGCGCATTAATGTCAGCAGTAATACGGCAATAGTAAGGTCAATTGCCAAAATAATCAGTAGTTCTGGCGTAATGCCATGTTGTTGTAAAAAAGTCATGAGAGTCCCTTAATTATTTGCCTCGGCGAACACCGCGAGTGGTACGACTGCTAGAATTTCGAAAGCTACTGTCTTTAGCGTAATTTGAGCGGAACTTGCTCTTACTACTGGCAGTGCTTCCCATTGAGCTCGCTTTGGGGGTGCTGGTGCTTTGTCTTGATAAGCTGCTAGAACCAGTACGCGACTTAGCGTATGGGCTATCAAACTTTTTACCTTGCGAGTTAAACTGCTTTTTGGTGCGTTCAAAGGTTTTAGTTTGTGCCTTCGCTTGCTTAGGCGAAGTATAGCGGTAGCGACCAACGTCATTGTAATAACTGTAATTACGGCGGCTTGACCAACGGTCATAACCAATCGGGCCACGGGTTAAGTTAGAGAACATGGAGTACATGCCATACCATGCCCAAAATGAGGTACCACCCGAACCATTTTGCCAGTTGCCATAGGCTGGATTACCTACCAGTTGACTACCAGCGCCAAAATCTTCCGCCCCATTGGCTAGTGCGGCAGCTTCGCGACTAATTGAGTTCACTCGTGCCAGAGCTCCGTCAGACATGTCGGCTACAACATTGAGCGGGTCTGACAGCATATCGTTAAATAGGCTGGGATCTGCCGCTTGATAGAGATTTTCAACCTCTGCGAGCTGCTGGTCAAGGTCAACAAAATTTGCTGCGTTTTGTGCTTCTGCTAGCCTGCGCTTAAGCGAGGTAAACATCGGCCCACGAGCAGTGGCGTCTGTTGCCAACTCATTGAGCAGCGGTGCTAAATCAGGTTTTTGCTTAATTAAAACCTGAGTATATTGCTGCAATAAGTTAGCATTGCGCACTTGGCCGTCACTAAGCATTGTGCTTAAGGTATCTAAGCGTTGCTGAGTTAGCTGTTGATACTTGGTTATTTTCTCTGGCCGCTCATCCCCGCAACCTGCGAGTGACAATGCCAATATAACGGTGAGAACACGAATTAGCATTCCTGCCATGCTTTCTCCAAAATTCAGTTTAAGTGATGCTTTAGTCATCGCTGCCATTAGGTTTGTTTCCCATTTTGATCATACTTTAGTACATAAGATGAATTTTTATGCGCTGAAATATTTAAAATTGTGTGAGAAACGTCCTTGCTGTACTGCAATTGCTACTGCTTTGGGTATATTATTCGGTATTAGAGCACAAAAATACAATGATTGATGTTTCAACGGTCTATAAGCGTTAACTCGCGCATAGGGGGCATCAGCACAAAATTGCTCATTCCATTTTTATCGTATTATTGACATATTATGTCGTTAATGGCAATTATTTAGGGATTATTATGCACGCGGCGTTACTGGGTAAAAGAACTATTTCCACTCAAATGGCTGCAAATGCTGACAACTATTGGCAACGTTTAAGCGAAACCTCCCCAGCAATACTGTCCAGCTTGTCTGATGCACAGCAACAAGAATTAAAAGCAATTATCGGGCTGAGTGATTTTGTCGCGACCCAGCTTAGCCGATATCCACAATGGATAGCACCGCTTTTTGAGCAAGAACTCAATCACCTTGAACGCAAGCATTTTGCCTCTCAGTTGCAGCAGCTATTAGCAAAAGTTGACGATGAAGAACAGTGCAAACAAGTGTTACGCCAGTACCGTAATCGCCAAATGGTGTGCATTGCTTGGCGAGATTTTATGGGGTATGCACCATTAGAACAGTCACTGCTTGACTTATCTGCATTGGCTGAAGCCCTCGTTATAGCTGGTCGAGACTGGCTTTATGACGAAATGTGCGCCGCGCTAGGTACGCCCACCAGTGCTGATGGTATCGCCCAAAAGTTGTTGGTTATTGGCATGGGGAAACTTGGTGGTCGTGAGCTTAATTTCTCATCGGATATTGATCTAGTGTTCACGTTTCCTGAGCATGGTGAAACGGTTGGTGGTCGGCGTTCAATCGAAAATCAGCAGTTCTTTATCCGCATGGGGCAACGTTTAGTTAATTTATTGCATCAAATGACCGTTGATGGCTTTGTTTACCGTGTTGATATGCGCTTACGGCCATATGGCGAAAGCGGGCCATTAGTGGTCAGCTTTAGTGGCCTTGAAGATTATTATCAAGAACAAGGACGAGACTGGGAACGCTACGCGATGGTAAAAGCGCGTGCATTAGGGCCATGGACTGCGGCGTCTGATGAGTTACACAATTTGCTTCGACCGTTTGTATATCGACGTTATTTGGACTTTTCGGCAATTGAGTCACTACGAAAAATGAAAGGCCTTATCACTCAAGAAGTGCGTCGCAGAAAACTGACTGACAACATTAAATTGGGGCAGGGTGGTATTCGTGAAGTTGAGTTTGTGGTGCAAAGTTTTCAGCTTATTCGTGGCGGGCGAGAACCGTCATTAAGGCAACAGAGTCTATTTGCGGCAATCGAGACCCTTTACCAGCTAGGTCAGATTGAATATTTAGCACTTGGAGAGCTTAAAGATAGTTACCTGTTGCTACGCCGAGTGGAAAACTTACTGCAAGCGATTAATGATGAACAAACCCAAACACTACCGACCAATGAGCTAGACTGGCAGCGATTATGCTGGGCGTTAGATGCAGACAATGAGATGGATATTCGCCAGCAAATTGAGTCTGCCATGGGCCGTATTCATAGTCACTTTAAAGAAACTGTGGGCGGTAATGATCAAGATGATAAAAACGAAACCTGGGCACAGCAGTTATGGAATGCTTATGAAGAAGAACATGCAGTCGCAATTTTAACTGAACAAGGTGTTGAACTGCAGCTTTGGCCTATTTTAAATGTATGGCATGAAACAGTGGTGCGCAGAACCATTGGTCCACGAGGTCGACAAACGCTGGATAGATTGATGCCAAAATTATTGTGCGATCTCTCTGCGCACTCACAGCCGACCAAGGCATTTACGCCAGTCTCTAAAGTACTAGACCAGATTTTAACCCGTACGACTTATCTTGAATTATTATGCGAAAACCCCGGTGCGCGGCAGCAGTTAATTAGCCTTTGTTGTGCCAGCCCATGGATTGCAGAGCAGTTAGCCAACTTTCCGATGTTATTGGATGAGTTAATTGATCCGTCGCAACTGTATGACACCACATCGCTCGATGATTACGGCAGTGAGTTAAGGCAATACTTATTGCGAGTACCTGAAGAGGACATGGAGCAGCAAATGGAGGCGCTGCGCCAATTTAAATTGTCACAACAGTTAAAAATAGCAGCAGCGGATGTTACCGGAGTGCTACCTGTAATGCAGGTAAGTGAGCACTTAACCTTGTTAGCGGAGGCCATTATCGAGCAGGTTGTGCAACATGCTTGGTTACAGATAAGTGCTCGCCATGGTGTACCTGAGGGCATTAACGCCGACGAAATGGGCTTTGCAGTGGTTGGATACGGCAAAGCGGGTGGCTTAGAGCTTGGTTATGGTTCTGATCTAGATTTAGTGTTTTTGCATAACGGTAAACAAGGCAAGCTCACTAATGGTAAACGCTCGATTGATGTTGGGCACTTTTATCTAAAGCTGGCACAACGCATTTTACACCTATTTTCGACCCGCACTTCATCGGGCGAACTATACGAAGTTGATATGCGTTTACGCCCCTCTGGCGCTTCGGGGTTACTGGTCAGTGAAATAGAAAACTTTGGCGATTATCAGCGTAAAGAAGCGTGGACATGGGAGCATCAAGCATTGGTTCGAGCGCGGTTCATGTTTGGTGATAACGCTCTGTTAAGCCAATTTAATATGATAAGGGCTGAAGTGCTAGAGTCGAGTCGAGACAGCGTGGAGTTGGCGCACAATGTTCATAAAATGCGGCTAAAAATGCGAGAGCATTTGCTTAAGGCCCGTGATGGCATGTTCGATTTGAAACAGAGTCCTGGCGGGATTGCCGATATTGAATTTATAGCGCAATATCTAGTGCTCGCCAATGCGCATCAATATAAAGTGCTTGCGTTTTGGTCTGATAATGCACGGATTTTTGAACAACTCGCCGAGCTAGGCCTGATTGCCATGGCTGATGCGCAATCATTAATGCAAGCATACTGGTATCTTCGGGATGAAAACCACCGATTAAGCCTGCAGCAAGTTGATGCGATTTTACCTTATGCTGATGTACAGCTACATGCTGATAAAGTTGTCAGCATTTACCAACAAATTCTTACCTAAGCTTTAAATGCACTAACGCTGAGATGAAGTTCTTACACTAAAGCGGTGTCACGTGGTGGCACCGTTTTTTTATGCATTTTGCGTTGCAAGTTAATAATACGGTAAACATGAGAGTGGCTTTTTATTCGTTAAGTTTGGTTATGTTACTGAAAATAAGCAGTTAATAATGTTGGCGTGTTCTATGCAATATCTACATAAACAGTGATGATTCAGCTTATGTAGGAAGCCCAATATGAAAAGCCAAACGCAATCAACCGTTACTAATCTGGCTCGTTCAAACACGACGTTCGCCATGCTTAAGCCGTCAGACTTGCGGTTTTGTAAATGGGTGACATATTCATTTTTGCTGTTATGCAGCATATTTGTCACCAGTGCGAAGGCAAACGAGCAACCGTTAAAACCTTTGCTATTGAATGTTCAAAGCTCAACAGTGTTAGTCATTGTTGATGATACAGTGCAAGATCTCGAAGGGTTGCTTAATTCACTACAAGCCGAAGTGCATGTATTAGTGCTTGATGCGAGCGAAGAGCCATTTGCACAAATTAATCAAGCATTAACTACCGAGGCTAATTATATTGGGGTGGTGATGGTGGCGTCATCGGCAAGTGGTGCATTTTATCTTGGTGGACGTTGGATTGATAAACCCTATTTAGTTGAGCATCGCCAGAGCGTACGTCAATTTGGGGCGTATTTTGGCAGTGGCAGTCATTTTATGATCTTAACATCTGACAGCATTGTGAACCCGAAAGGTGAGCATTTAATAAAGCTGATGACTCGACTTACCGAACTTGATATTAGTACTTACGGCAGCATGGATCATCAGTTTGCCCCTGTACAGTACAGCGTTAGCTATTTTTAATTTAACAGAACCTGAATAGGATACGATTTGTATCAAACTTTACCTTTTATTAGCTAGGGTTTTATTGCTGGGCTGATATTATAGCTTGCAATGTAACACACTGTTTACTTGTAGCTTATTCAAGGGTTAATTCAATGACAAATGTTAACGCAAGTCGCCATGACTCAAGCCAAGTTTTAGCTTCGCTTTTGGTACCTGACAGCCGATTGAATATAGCTGATGCTAACCTTGCAAGCAAAGCTAAACAGGCTCTGAGTGCAACCGCTAATGTCGTCGGTAATGCCAACGTAAATACACCAGAGACGGAAGTCGACTCAACGGTGGTACTTTCGGACGCGGCCAAGCAAAAGTTGGCTGCAGAGCAAGAAGAGGTCGCGGTTGATGAGGCCGATTTAAAGTCATTCGCTTTTGGGGCGCTAGGCTTGGATCATCCGGAAAAAGTTGAAGAAAAAGAAGACACTTCATACACAGCAGGTCAATACGTTAAAGCCGCTGCTACGATAGGCAGCATGATTGCTTTATTTATTTAACCTCTATTTTGAGAAGCAGGGTTACGGTATTTGCTTATCGCTTAGGCTAACTGTTACTTGCCCATAAAATATGAAAAAAGCCGATTATGTATAATCGGCTTTTTTTGCGGGTAAAGTGCAATTCACTATAGTTTAAGTAGCACTTTCACATCGGCTGTAACATTGGCTTCATCAACATAACCGACCGCATTACTGGTTGACTTTACTTTGTTAATTACAGCTGCTGCATCGGCCTCAATAACCGGTGCGTTTGCTTTACCTGTAAACACCAGCCGCGACCAGTTAGATTGTAGTTGGGCATCATTACGGCCGGTGGTTAAGCCATGAAACGCAACGCGATCGGCTGCGCCTTCAGGTAATTCAACCAGCACCACTTTAGCGCCGTTTACTTGGGTCGATTTACCTAAGTATAGTTTTTTAACTTCATTAAGAGTTAACGAATCAACCCCTTGTGGGTTGCCAATGACGACCACACCCGCTAAAGAATTGAAAGATAATATGGCTAAGCCAACTAATAGATATTTTTTCATGTTAGCTCCTTAATATACAAAATCAATAGACATTGAATACACGATAGTATCGTCTAGTAGGGTTCCCACTGGAAGCAGGTTTCCATCAATGATTTGATAGTCAATATTAGACCCTAAGCCGCCGTAAGTATCTTTAAAGTCGGAATAGGTGACATCTACTTTTAGTGCCATATTTTTTGCAAAATCCCAACGGTTACCAATAGAGTAGGTCATTCGTTCTGAACTTTGTTTAACCCCTGCACCAATGCGATCTTCATCATCGGTGGTTTGAGTGTTGCTGATTGAAACATATGGCATAAAGCTATCTAGTTGGTAACCGAGTAAAGCTGATAAACCGCGATGATCAGGGTATGGTCCATCCAATGTCATGCTCATGGCTTCAGCATTAAACAATAATTGACCGTTGTTATATTGCATGCCGGCGGAGCTAAATTGGGACGTTTTATTGGCTACATAAAAGTCCATTTGAGCTACACCTGTCTCGGCAACTTCACCTTGTGAATACGCGGCTCTAAAGGTCCAATCTGCTACATACCAGTGCGCCGTCATCCCAATTAAATCTTCAATTTCAATTTTTATACCGTAGGTTGCATCTCCTTCAGAGCCGAAAGATGAGTGCCGCTCTTCTACTTGGGTAACACCAGCAAAAGGTTGTAGTTGCAAGGTAGTTTCACCAATCGTAAACGGAATGAGTAAGTCAAAACCTGTATAGTTACTGATGATAATGTTTTCATAAATTTCTAAAGGAGGGCGGATCATAGGGTAGGCATAGCCCACATCTAAATAGTCAGAATACATATACAGCTGGGTACGCATTTTGCCACCGCGTACAGTAAAGGTGTCTAAATCATAGCTTAAATAGGCGACTTCGATAGTCGGTTCAAAATCATAACGACCATCAGCTACTAATTGCGTGGTGACTTTCGCTTTATCGTTGATATTAAAATCAAATTGTAAGCCTATTAGTGTATCTTGCTTGAAATCGATTTTATCTTCATAACCGGCAAAGCCTGCATCATTATTAGATATGCCAACCCCAACGCTACCGAAACCGCTGAGCCGTAAATCGTCCATAGAAGCAGCGCTTGCATAAATAGGCATTATTGCAGTTGTAATAATAATTGATAAGGTGCTTAATTTCATAGATATATATTCCCTTAAATAACACTTGAATTTAAATTTATCTAATACTATATATAGCAAAAGTTTGCTTTTGCTACTAATGGAAAGTCACAGTGAAGTTAAATTCTCTAAATTAAATTTAAAGAATCTAACTTTAGCAAAGTTTAATTTGCATAAATATTTTATTATAAATGTTGTTTACTCACTGCTGTATATTTAGAATCTTACTTTGAAATAAATAATATACCGAATAAAGTTTTGTTATTTGATTTGGATCTGTTTTTTTGCTTATTTTGCTATTCTTATTGGTGTTCGTTTGTATTTCAAAGTTTTATTAGGTGTTTAAATGCCTGTTTTATATGTGCAGTTATATTTGTTTTGTGTGCTGTTTTTTTGTATTAAGTTGGACTTATTCTATGTAATCAATGGTAGGTACCATAAAGCTACTTTTGCTTGTTGTGATTTAAAATATAGAAACACTACAATTCATTAATGCAGTACTTAATCTTTTATACGAATGGAATGGCTTTATTACAAAAATATAAAAAAGGCCAATTATAGTTAATTGGCCTTTTACGCAGCATAATTTTTATGACTAAGTAACTACAATTTTAGTAGGACTTTTACCTCTGTAGTGACATTTGCTTCATCGATATAGGCAACTGAGTTGGTTGTCGATTTTACGTTATCAATGATTGCAGTTGGATCCGCCGCTATTTCAGGCGCTTCGGCTTTACCGGTAAATACCAACCGAGACCAATTTGACTGTAACTGAGCATCATTACGGCCAGTGGTTAAACTATGGAATGATACGCGCTCTGCTGAGCCTTCTGGTAACTCAAATAATGCGACTTTAGCGCCGTTCACTTGAGTCGACTTACCCAAGTACAGTTTTTTAACTTCGTTTAAAGTTAACGAGTCAACGCCTTGCGGGTTACCAATAACGATAATGCCGGCTGCTGAGTTGAAAGAGATCATAGCTAAGGCAGCGAGTATAATTTTTTTCATAAGAGTCCCTTAAAAAACAAAATCAATAGACATTGAGTATACGAAGGTATCGTCATAAAGAGTGCCCACGGGGACTATGTTACCGTTGACGTTCTGGTAATCAAAGTTAGACTCGAATCCTCCGTACGTATCGCAGAAATCAGAATAAGTAGCATCGATTTTTAATGCCATGTTTTTAGCAAAATCCCATCGACCACCTATTGAATAGGTCATTCGTTCTGAACTTTGTTGAATACCTGCACCTGCTCGATCTACATCATCGGTAGTATGAACATTGCTAATTGAGGCGTAAGGCATAAAACTACCGAACTGGTAACCTAGTAAGGCTGATAAGCCGAGATTGTCAGGATATGGGCCGTCTAATGTCATGCTCATTGCTTCGATATTGAGCAAAAACTGGCCGTTGTTATATTGGGCGCCAGCAGAGCTAAATTTAGAAGTTTTATTAGCCACTAGAACGTCCATTTCAGGTACACCCGTTTCGGCTATTTCACCTTGGGAATAAGCGGCTCTGAATGTCCAATCTGCCACATACCAATGTGCTGTCATCCCCCACAAGTTATCAATTTCAATTTTTACACCGAAGGTTGGAGCACTTTCGTTTCCGAGCGATGAGTGCCTCTCTTCAACTTGGCTTCCGCCAGCAAAAGGTTGCAGTTGTAAGGTGGACTCACCAATTGTGAATGGAATGAGAAAATCGAAACCAGTATAGTTACTGATGATGAGGTTCTCATAAATTTCAAGCGAAGGGCGGATCATTGGGTAGGCATAGCCTACATCTAAATAATCAGAATACATGTAAAGTTGAGTACGCATTTTTCCACCGCGTACTGTAAAGGTATCTAAATCATAGCTTAAGTAAGCTACCTCGATAGTGGGCTCGAAATCATAACGGCCATCGGCCACTAATTGCGTGGTGACTTTTGCTTTATTATTGATATTAAAGTCAAATTGCAAACCTATTAATGTATCTTGTTTAAAATTTACAGTATCTTCATATCCTGCAAAGCCGATATCATTACTTGATATACCAACCCCTACGCTACCAAAACCACTTATCCGTAGGTCGTCCATTGTTGCAGCATTTGCACAAGCTGGCATTATTGCCGCTGCAACTAAAATGGCTGTAGTACTTTTTTTCATCGACTTTATATTTCCTTGTGGATTAACTCTATATTGATATTTTATGTTGCGTTTACTTTAAACTGAGCGGTGATTAACGCTAAGTTTTCTTCGATACTTTGGATGTCGACGGCAACTTTATTTGCTTGTTCAACACTATCTGCTGTCTTGTGAGACATATCTCGAATCGATAATAGATGGTTTTCAATTTCGAGCGTTGTTTGCCCTTGCTCTTCAGTTGCTGCAGCTACAAGTTCATTACGCTGTTCAACATCAATGACATTTTTCATCACCTTAGATAATGCTGATTCTGCGTCATTACTTCTGTCGGTGCATGCTTCGGCATTGATAACGCTGCCGGATATGAGTTTCATGGCGACGTTGGTTTGCGATTGCAATTGTTCAAGGACTTGCTGTATTTCTTTTGTTGAAATTTGGGTGCGTGATGCAAGGGTGCGAACTTCGTCAGCGACAACCGCAAAGCCTCTACCTTGTTCACCTGCTCTGGCGGCTTCAATGGCTGCATTTAACGCTAACAGGTTGGTTTGCTCGGCAATAGAATTAATTGAGTGCAGGATGGATTCGGCGTTTTTAGTGCTGCTGTTTAATTCAGATACTACATCAACAACCGCTTTTACATCGGCGACCAAGTTATTAATGGCGACTTTGGTTTCTTGGACAAAGTCATTACCTTGCTTAGATAAGCCCAATGCGTTGTTAACGGCTCCGGCGGTATCAGTGGCATTGCCTGCAATATCTTGTGCCACCTCTGACATCTGGCTTACTGCTGAGGCCACTTCCTCTATGGAACTAAGTTGTTCTTGCGATAAAGATTGGGTGACTGAGTTTGTTTGGATTAAGTTTTTAGAAATGGCCTCTAACGAGTTTACGTTACTCAATACGCTGCTAATGTTACCGTGAAGGTTTTCTACAAATAAATTAAAGTGGTCAACAAAGTCTTTTAATTCGTCTTTTTTATGGTATTCAAGCCTTGCGGTTAGATCACCTTGACCCGAAGATATATCTTTCATCTTATTAATTATCTTTTCTAAATCATTTTTAATCCCGTTAATAATAAACCAGGCGAGAAGCAGAATAATTAATAAACAAACCACAGTGGTGATTTGTATTTGGACGTTTATGTTCTCGTTTTTTTGTGCGAGCTCGGTAACGACCTTGTTCACTTTAGTTTGCTGGGCACTGTACTGTTGGTTTAGTGCGGTATTAATTGACTCTAGTAAGGCACTATTTTTTTTTGCCAAAACGGCAGCGTCAGAAAGTGGAATTGTTCCTTCAATAATTCCTGTAGCAATTTTTCGTGCTTCAGAAAAATATATGGTGATGTTATTTTGTAGTGTGCTTATCACGTTGACGTCGTTTGACTTATCAAGAGACTTTAACTTTTTAAGCCCTTGATGGATATCTTTTTCAACTTGCATGTTTGCATCGAGATACTCTGTATCACCTAAAATAACCGCAATATTAAATCGTTCAGATGCTTGCTGCATCAAGACTTTATTTAACGAAGAAATACTTAGGGTGGGGTAGTCAATATTTTGAATGTTACTGACAGTCTTCGTATTGTAATTAAGTGTTGTTGAAATCATTAGAGATACAACCGCAAGTGCTAAAACAGCGATTGATGCAATAATAGATATTTTTGTTCTAATTGAAATTGATATCATAATTTTATACTGCTTTAACTGGTCGGACATGTCTGTTAAGCAGAGGTTATAGCAATAAAACCTATTAATTATGTTGATTTAGAACACAATTGTGTGAAATTGTGTGACAGTACGATTGCTTTTTGATGGATTTGGTCTATTATCAAACGTTTTTTATTATTGGTCATACGTATAAGCAATGGCTTAGCATACCCTAAGGCCTTACTCTTCTGCTTAATATACTTTAATTATAAGCGTTTTTATTGTGAGTTTAACTGAGATGTTTGCTCTGGACGTGTTGATTTTATCTACTATATTGCGCTGTCGCCGCGTTGGTTACTGCTCCGTAAAATTATATTTGCTTCAGTTATCAATTGCTATTACCTAAGCCATAATTAAGCTCCGCTGCAAATAAAATTTTTGGTGACGGCTAAAATATGGTTAAAGCGGGGAGCGTAATTGCTTTGTGATTAACGATGTTGTCTTATCGATGCAATGAGATCACAGCCCGTTACTTAAATGCAACGGGCTGTAGGATCTTATTTATATAGTGATGGGTCACTAACGTTTGGACGTGTTTTAAAACGGCGATGTAGCCACATGTATTGGCTTTTATTGCGATTGATAATCTGTTCGATTATTTGATTACCACGTTTAGCGTCTTCAATCTCGTTTTCGCCAGGGAAGTTATCAAGCGGCGCTTGAAATTCGATAGTATAGCCAGTGTCTGTGTCATTACGCTCAACTAAAAAGGGCACCACTTTAGCTTTTCCAAGCTTTGCTAGTGCAGTAGCACCAGTAATCGTTGCTGCTTCTTCAACAGCAAAGAAAGGTACAAAGGTAGCACTTGAGCGACCAAAATCTTGGTCTGCTGTATACCAAATAACGTTGGCTGCTCTTAGGCTACGCACCATTTGGCGTACATCTTTTTTCGGGACTAGTGCTTTGTTTGAACGCAGTCGCCCTTTCACCTGCAAGTATTCCATGACCGGGTTGTTGTGAGGTCGGTAAACACCCATTCCTGGGTGCATTTGGCCAAAAATACGCGCGCCCATTTCTAATGGTAGGCAGTGTACTGCAAATAATATAACTCCTTGGCCTTTTTCGAGTAGCGGCTCAATATGCTCTTGGCCTTTTATGGTCATATGTTGCTGAACTTTTTTATCTGACCACCACCAAGCATTAATAGTATCGAAAATCGCTTTGCCGGTTTGCTCAAAGTTTTCATGCAATAACGCTTGTAACTCAGCATCGGTCATTTCAGGAAAGCACAACTGTAAATTTCGCTGAGCTGTATGCACGCGTTTAGCAATCACTCGCTTCGCTAATGTGCCTATTGCGGCACCAAGCTTCATTTGAAAACGCATTGGTAAAAATTGCGTTAACCGCATTACGGCTACGCCTAACCACAATAACCAGTACTTAGGATGATATAAATGAGATGAGAACTGCGCTTTTTCTACCACTGAAAACTCGAATTCATTGAAAAATTACTTATTATTCTAACGCAAACTGACTCAAAATCAGTAAAAATTAGGTACAATCACCAGTAAATTTTGTGAAAGACACAGCTATTATGAAGATTTCTCTGCCAGCATTTGAAAACGCCAAGGTACTCGTTGTCGGTGATGTAATGTTAGATCGCTACTGGGTGGGCCCGACTGCCCGTATTTCACCAGAAGCTCCTGTCCCTGTTGTTAAAGTCGACCAGGTTGAAGATAGGCCCGGCGGGGCTGCTAACGTAGCGATTAATATTGCCACGCTAGGCGGCAGAGCGAGCCTTGCCGGGATTGTAGGAACTGATGAAACCGCAGATGCCTTAACCGTTGGTATTCGAGCCTTAGGCGTTGAGCCTAATTGGCATAAAGTCGCGGGTAAGCCCACTATCACGAAATTGCGCGTAATGTCACGTAACCAGCAATTGCTACGTTTAGATTTTGAAGAAAGTTATTCAAAAACTGAAAGTGACGCACTGCTGGCTAAAACCGTTGCCCAGCTAGATGATGTTGATGTTGCTGTATTGTCTGATTATGCCAAGGGAGCGTTAATTTCACCTCAAGCGTTTATTCAATCAGCTAATGCAAAGGGCGTTAAAGTTTTAGTGGATCCCAAGGGCTGTGACTTTGCTCGTTATCGCGGTGCATTTTTACTAACACCTAACATGAGTGAGTTTGAAGCTGTCGTTGGTAAAGTTGAATCGGAAGCCGATTTAGTGAGTAAAGCACAGACTTTAATAGCTAACTTCGAGTTTGGAGCGATGCTGGTTACCCGTTCAGAAAAAGGTATGACGTTGATCACTAAAGATCAGCCAGAGCTGCATATTCCGACCGTTGCGCGCGAAGTTTATGATGTTACAGGGGCGGGTGATACCGTGATCTCAGCTTTAGCGACTGCAATCGCAGCCGGTAGTGATTTAGCGCAAGCTTGCGCGATTGCCAATACTGCAGCCGGGATAGTTGTAGCTAAACTGGGTACGTCAACCGTGACGCGTATTGAGTTAATTGAGGCTTTGTCGTTAAGCCAAGGTGAGTCAGGTTTTGGCGCTGTCAGTGAAGATCAGTTAGTTTATGCTCTTCAACAGGCTAAATTACGTGGCGAACGCGTGGTGATGACCAATGGCTGTTTTGATATTTTACATGCTGGGCATGTGAGTTACTTACAACAAGCTAAAGCACTCGGTGATCGATTAATTGTCGCTGTTAATAGTGATGCATCGGTTAAGCGCCTTAAAGGTGAAGGGCGTCCGGTTAACCCAGAAAATAGACGTATGGCCGTATTGGCTGGTTTGGCGTCGGTTGATTGGGTTGTGCCTTTTAGTGAAGATACACCGCAACGTGTTATTGCCCGTTTATTACCGGATTTACTGGTTAAAGGCGGCGATTATAAAGTGGAAGATATTGCTGGTGGTAGCGAAGTTATTGCCGCTGGTGGTAGTGTTGAAGTGCTCGGATTTGAAAAAGGGGTCTCAACAACAGCCATTATTGAAAATATAATGGCTAACCAATAGTGGGACTCAAGCATAGCTGTGAAGCCGGCCGGCTATGTTAACAACATTGCTGGTGGGGATGACACTGACTGGTGGTTTTGCTTGGGATAACATTGGGACTAAACAAGTCCTTATTTGCGATCTTGGTCAGTTGGAGCATTGCTTAAGGCAGCTCCCGCTTTCAGCTAGACCACTACTGCCTACAACTGAAACTATCCGCACTTCTCTGGGGCGGCGGGCTGCGATGGCTTTACCGACTCCACATGAAGACGTTGCAGGTGTTATCGTTACTGATCTCACTCAATTACCATCAGAGCGCTCGGTTAATTGGGGAGTTGGGGATTTTTCGCTGGCACTTTTCAGAAAAGCTGACATGACCTATTGGCACGAGTTGGGGCATTTTCAGGCCATTGAAACCGCTAAAGCGTTAGACATTACGATTAGCAGTTCTTTTCAACATGAGTGGTTAGCGGACCTTTACCTTATCTGGCGCAGCGCTAAAGAGACAAATAGTCTTGCTTTAGCGTGGCAGCAATACCACCGACGTAACATTGATGTCATGTCCAGCATCGATTTTTTGTCACACTGGAGTGTGCCTATAATGTCGCAAGTGCTGGCGCTGTATAGTGCTGAAGAGCTGGTTGATTTTACCAACTTTGATGCTTTCTTAATTGATAGTTGGCCGCAGATAACTGTACCGACTAGCGGGGAACTTGCCGAGTTTTCTAGCCTTATTCAACGTACTTTTGGTGCTGGCACTGTACAACCTTTGCCAGGTTATATGTATTGGCGTAAACCGGCATTAGGACAATACCTGAAACCGACTCTAAGTGAACTTATGGGAAGGCGCTCTGCTAACCAGTGGTTGTCTTCCCAGTATATGGACGGAAGAATCACCTCTACTCTACAGCGGTTTTAATTTAGTTCTCGCATAGTAAAACAAGCTTACAAATAATGGTTTGGTTTTGTGTGCTAAATATTGGCCCATTAAAGTGGTAAGTCGATACTGACAAAAAATGAGTGTTTAAATATTTAACTGGTGACATAAGTTACAGCAAGTAAACGGCCTACGCTTACAATAATAGTTACAAGCATAAACATAATACCACCATAGCCAAATGGTCAGCGGTTGCTCGATTCCCTAAGTACAATACTAGGATTAAAATCAATATCACCTTCATCATCTATTGTGACGAGCTTATTTTCTTGGCTCGCGACGGCGGTGCTACACTGGTTAACGTTGCGCACAAATAATAAGCGGTAACCTAATTTAGTTAAGGTATAAAATGCAAACCGCTGTGCGTTAGTGAGTAATGACCAATGCTTATGTTCATCAATTGGCGTAGCACTTCTGTTTTCGCGCTCAATAAAGGAAGCTTGCGCGCTTAACGTACCGGTCGATTGCATTTAAATTCACCTTAATTAACTATTCATTAACATTGTTTGATATTGCTAGATTATTTGAGTCTCTGCAAGTGAATTTTATTGCTTGGTATAGATATAGTTTGAGAGCCAGCTTTGTTATGTCTAGGTGATTCTGATTCTTCGCAACAGTAAGGTTTTTACTGTTGGTTGTAACTGCTGGTGTGCTGTAGACACCTTAGCGTGGTTTCAGTTTGAAATAACAAGTAAATATTGTAATGAGAACAGGCGTGTTGGGAGGTTAGCTGTTAGTAATCAAGATTAATGAGCCAATAACCGTTATCGAATACCTTAATAGGGCAAAGTTGTTGCCCTATTAAGGTTACTCTTCATCGGTTTATTCGACGTAATTAAACAGCGACTTAACCGTTTCAAGTGTATCGTCAATTTGTTGAATGTCTGATGGACAGATAAAAATAGTATCATCACCAGCAATCGTGCCCAAAATCCCTTCAGGCTTGCCTATTGAATCTAATAATCTTGCGATTAACTGCGCTGCGCCTGGGCTGGTTCTTACCACAATCATGGATTGGTTATGATCCACATCAAGAACAAGGTTTTTTAGTGGGCTACCGGCAGTCGGCACACCAAGTTCAGCGGGTAAGCAGTAAACCATTTGTTGTTTAGCGTTACGAGTACGAACAGCTCCAAATTTACTGAGCATACGAGAAACTTTAGATTGGTTGATGTTGCCATAGCCTTCTGCTTGAAGTGCGGTGACAATTTCACTTTGGGAGCCAAAACGCTCCTCTTTTAATATCAACTTAAATGTCTTTACTAGATCGTCTGGATTCTTGCTAGTTTGCATATCTTATTATTCTTTATTCAAAAAATACCGGCCCATGATGAATATATTCATCAATCCTGTCAAATTTTACTGCTTTTTATGCATAACAATTCAAATTTATGCTGGTTTTGGATGAAGAAAAGCAAGATTAGAGTATTAATTCTATTATTTGGAACTTTAATTTTTTTGGACCTACATCGACATTAAAGTCTGTTTAGCCGTTGTGCTGGTATTTTGTACGATTTATGTGAGTATATTATAGAGATAACACGACTAAGGGATAATTGAAATTTAGTTATGAATACAGTAATGTTGCCCCATAACAAAAATAGATCTAAATCACAAAAATCCGAGAATTAACGGAGTTCACTATGAAAGTTGCTGTACTTGGTGCTGCTGGCGGAATTGGTCAGGCACTTGCCCTACTATTAAAAACTCAACTACCTGCGGGTTCTAAATTATCGCTTTATGATATCGCTCCTGTTACACCAGGTGTCGCTGTTGACTTAAGCCATATTCCAACAGCTGTCGAAGTGCAAGGGTTTGCTGGTAAAGATCCGTCTGCTGCACTGGATGGAGCCGATGTTGTGCTTATTTCTGCAGGTGTTGCCCGTAAGCCTGGCATGGATCGCTCAGATCTATTTAACATTAATGCTGGTATTGTTAAGAATCTAGTCGAGCAGTGTGCTGCGACTTGCCCTAAGGCTCTCATAGGGATCATTACTAACCCTGTGAACACAACGGTTGCTATTGCTGCTGAAGTACTGAAAAAAGCGGGTGTATACGATAAAAACCGTTTGTTTGGTGTAACGACGCTTGATGTTATCCGTTCTGAAACTTTTGTTGCTGAAGCAAAAGGTTTGAACGTTGCTGACGTAAAAGTGAATGTTATTGGTGGTCATAGTGGTGTGACTATTCTACCTCTGCTTTCTCAAGTTGAAGGCGTTAACTTTACAGATGAAGAAGTTGCAGCATTAACGACTCGTATCCAAAATGCAGGTACCGAGGTGGTTGAAGCTAAAGCAGGTGGAGGTAGTGCAACATTGTCGATGGGGCAAGCGGCTTGTCGTTTTGGTCTTTCTCTTGTTCGTGGTCTACAAGGTGATGCTAACGTTGTTGAGTGTGCTTATGTTGATGGTGGCAGTGAGCATGCAGAATTTTTTGCTCAGCCTATCTTACTGGGTAAAAATGGCGTTGAAGAAGTACTTGCTTATGGTGATGTTAGTGCGTTTGAAGCCAATGCCCGCGACGAAATGTTAGCGACATTGAAAGCTGATATTGAACTTGGTATTAACTTTGTTAAGTGATTTTATTCTCTAAACTAAAAACGGAGCCAATTGGCTCCGTTTTTGTTGATTTAGCGTAAACTAATTACTGCGTCTTACTGCTAATTTAGCCAGTGAAATCAGAGCTGTTTTGTAATCTGAATCCGGTAGTATGCTGATTGCTGCAATTGCTTTGTTTGACTCATCAACTGCCCGTTGCTCAGTGTACTCAAGAGCGCCACAGTGTTTTAGTGCGCTAAGAATTACATCGATATGCTCGGTTCCGTCACCTTTTTCAATTGCTTCTTTTATCAAAGCAACTTCGGTTTCATTACCATTAGCCATCGCAAAAATAAGCGGTAAAGTTGGCTTGCCTTCGGCTAAATCATCACCAATGTTTTTACCTAGCTCGTCGCTATCAGCAGTATAATCGAGCAAGTCATCGGTTAACTGGAAAGCTGTTCCAAGGTATTTACCATAATCAGCCAATGCAGTTTGGATCTCGATAGGGCTACCAGCTAACAAACCAGCAAGACGAGTCGCGGCCTCAAATAGTTTAGCGGTTTTACAGTAGATGACCCGCATATAGCTTTCTTCTGTGGTGTCAGGGTCATTACAGTTCATAAGTTGCAGAACTTCGCCCTCAGAAAGAACATTGGTCGCGTCCGCAAGGATTTCGAGTACTTCCATACTCTTAAGTTCAGTCATCATTTGGAATGAACGAGTATATAAAAAGTCACCAACCAAAACACTGGCACTATTGCCAAAAAGAGCGTTAGCTGTTTTTCTTCCGCGCCGAAGTGTTGACTCATCAACAACATCATCATGTAGTAAAGAGGCGGTGTGAATAAACTCAATAATGGCTGCTAACTTCTGATGAGACTCACCTTTATAGTCTATTGCGCGCGCTGCTAAAATGGAAAGCAATGGTCTTAAACGCTTGCCACCACTATTAATAATGTAAAAACCTAACTGATTGATCAAAGCAACATCTGACTCAAGTTGTTTAGATATCAGTTGATTGACAGCTTGCATATCGCTATCAGCTAATTGACGAATGGCGTTTAAATCCATAGATAGGCTCGGGCTCTGATTTGTTGGCTACAATAAATAATGCAGCTCATTTATGGCATAAATGATATAGTATTAATATTCTACCTAAATCTGAGCGGTAAGACAGTAGTTGTGGGTAATAGTGAGAGTTAATTGGGTCTTTTTTTATTCTTATTCAATTAGCACTTGTCAGCTAGGTTAACTTAGCGTAAACTCCGCGACCATTGTCATTAAAGCTTTTATAGCACCCCTGCATCAATCTGTAATGTTTGAGCGGCGTGTTAGAAATATCGGAGTAAAATAGCTATGTACGCTGTTTTTCAAAGTGGCGGCAAACAACATCGCGTTGAAGCCGGCCATACAGTTCGTTTAGAAAAATTAGAAGTCGCTACAGGCGAAACTATTGAGTTTGACCAAGTTCTTTTGGTTGCTGATGGTGAGACTGTACACGTAGGTGCACCTTTAGTTGAAGGTGGTAAGGTTGTTGCTGAAGTTGTTAGCCACGGCCGTGCGGAGAAGGTAACTATTGTTAAGTTCCGTCGTCGTAAGCACCACGATAAGAAGATGGGCCATCGTCAATGGTTCACCGAAGTTAAAATTACAGCTATTAGCGCTTAATTAGGAGTCTAACTCATGGCACATAAAAAAGCTGGCGGTTCTACTCGTAACGGCCGCGATTCAGAAAGTAAACGTCTTGGTGTTAAACGCTTTGGCGGTGAATCAGTTCTAGCTGGTAACATCATCGTTCGTCAACGTGGTACAAAATTCCACGCTGGTGACAATGTTGGTATCGGTCGTGACCACACTTTATTCGCTCTTACTTCTGGTAAAGTGAAGTTTGAAGTTAAAGGTCCACAGAACCGTAAGTTCATCAGTATTGAAGATTAATTATTAGCTAAGCTAGTAATTGGTTTACAAAGCCCCGCCATTGGTGGGGCTTTGTTATTTTTAATAATATGTAAATTGTTTTTTGGCGACTAGAATCGTTAAGAGTATAATTCTTTCATTCTGTGGAGCCAGGAGTTGGTATGAAGTTTGTCGATGAAGCGACTATTCGCGTAGAAGCGGGTAATGGTGGCAGTGGTTGCGTCAGTTTTAGACGTGAAAAATATGTTCCCGATGGTGGTCCTGACGGTGGTGATGGTGGAGACGGCGGTAGTGTTTATCTGCAAGCTGACGAAAACCTCAATACGTTGATTACTTATCAGTTCGAACGTTTCCACAATGCTGAACGTGGTAAAAACGGTCGTGGTAGGGATTGCACCGGTCATGGTGGTGATGATCTCGTACTAAAAGTTCCCGTTGGTACACGAGCTATCGATGCCGAGACTGAAGAGTCTTTAGGTGACTTGACCACTCATGGCCAAAGAATGCTAGTGGCTAAAGGTGGATTTCACGGTTTAGGCAATACTCGTTTTAAAACCAGTACTAACCGTGCACCAAGACAAAAAACATTAGGCACAGATGGCGAGATTCGTACTCTTAAGTTAGAACTGATGTTACTTGCTGATGTAGGCTTACTTGGTTTACCTAATGCTGGTAAATCAACATTTATTCGCTCAGTTTCAAAAGCAAAGCCAAAAGTAGCTGATTATCCATTTACAACTTTGGTTCCTAATCTTGGTGTTGTTAATCCAAGACCTGGTCAGAGTTTTGTGATTGCTGATATTCCAGGCCTTATTGAAGGCGCTGCAGATGGTGCTGGCTTAGGCGTACAGTTCTTAAAGCATCTAGAGCGTTGTCGTGTGTTGTTGCATATCCTTGATATCGATCCTATCGATGGCAGCAATCCGGTTGATTCAGCCCGTGCAATTATTGGTGAGTTAGAAAAGCATTCACCAAAACTGGCTGGTAAGCCACGCTGGTTAGTTATTAACAAAGCAGATTTGATGCTCGAAGATGAGCTTCAGGAAAGAATCGATACTATCGTGAAAGAGCTTGAGTGGGAAGGTGATGTATATACTATTTCTGCTTATAACCGCGAAGGTACTGCTGAATTAGCCCTTAAACTATTAGACTTTATCACTGCATTACCTCCTGAAGAAGAGGTTGATGTTGAAGCTGAAGTTGAGTTTAAATGGGATAATTATCACCAAAATGCTAATGAGTCTATTAATGAAGATTTTGAAGATGATCTTGATGATGACGATGATTTTGATGATGACGATTACGATGTTGAGGTTATCTATCAAAGATAGATAAGTTCAATAGAGGATGTTGAGATTTGTACGCTGACACGCAGAACGATATTACCCGTCAAGTTGTTAGAGTGGCTCAACTTCTTCTTGCTTATGGCGCTGATTCCGATCTTGTTGAAGAGATCAGTCAGCGTCTAGGCTCTGCTTTAGGTTTGGCCAGTGTAGAAATATCCATCTCCTCAAATTCCCTCGTGTTAACCAGCCTTGTTCATGGGCGCTGCATTACAACAACCCGACGTATACGAGAACACGGCATCAACATGGCGATCGTATGCGAACTTCAACGTATTTGTTTATTAACTGAGAAAGGCATTTATGGCTTGTATGAAGTGCGTAAACGCGTTGCCCGTATCGAGCCCAAAACTTATTCTGCTAAATACTTAGTTCCCATGATTGGCTTATCTTGTGCCAGTTTTTGCCATTTATTCGGTGGTGATTTCAGCGCTTGTTTGATCACTTTTTTTGCTTCGGCTGTTGGCATGTTGGTACGGCTTTTTATTGCTAAGCACCATTTTAATTTGTTGCTAAATTTTAGCGTTACGGCATTTATCACCACATTAATTGCTCAAACTGGTTTACTGTTCGATTTATCGGACACACCAAAGCTACCTCTGGCTGCAAGCGTTTTAATGCTAGTGCCTGGCTTTCCGATGATTAACGCCATATCAGATATGGTAAAAGGGCATTTAAATGTTGGGATCTCTCGCTGGGGTCACGCGACGTTACTTACTTTGTCTTCTGTTATTGGGATTACTATGGCTATGCAAATTAGTGGGCATTTTTTATGATGTCACTTATCTGGGCGGTATTAGATGATGCTATCTTTTCTGCTATCCCGGCAGTGGGCTTTGCGATGGTTTTTAATGTTCCTCGTCGCTTCTTGCCTTATTGCGCTCTAGCGGGCGCTTTAGGGCACGGTAGCCGTACTTTATGGTTGAGTGCTGGTTTACCGATTGAGTGGGCAACTTTTTTAGCTGCTGCGCTTGTTGGGGTGGTGACTATTGGGTTTGCAAAAAGGCACTTAGCGCCGCCTTTAATGTATGCTGTTGCTGCTATTATCCCAATGATCCCTGGTACTTATGCATTTAATACTGTTATAGCGCTAGTTCAATTGACCGCACAGTCTCACGTGAGTGCCGAACTTACTACCGAGGTGATTAGTAACGGTCTAAAAACCGTATTTATACTTGGTGCCTTGTCTGTAGGGCTTGCTATGCCTAGCTTGTTGTATTTCCGTTCGCGACCAATTATCTAACAGAATTAAAAAGGAATTATTTTGAAAATTGCTATGATTGCCGCTATGGCAAATAACCGTGTTATTGGTAAAGATAACCAAATGCCTTGGCACCTACCAGAAGATTTGCGTCACTTTAAAGCTCTAACGCTGGGTAAGCCTATCGTTATGGGGCGTAAAACGTATGAGTCAATAGGCCGTCCACTACCTGGGCGACATAACATTGTTATTAGCCGCCAAGCAAATCTCGTCATTGATGGGGTGACTACAGTGACGAGTTTTGATGATGCTAAACTCGCTGCTGGAGATTGTGATGAGCTGATTATTATGGGCGGTGGGCAACTATACAAAAGCTTATTGGCAATTGCTGATATTTTATATTTAACTGAAATAGCACTCGATGTCGATGGCGATACTTTTTTTCCAGATTGGGACGATGGAACTTGGTTGGAAGTATCGCGAGATGTAGCAAAAAATGATAAAAATCTGGAATATAGCTTTATAAAGCTGGTTAGAAAATGTTAAGTTCTATAGGTTGATTAGTACCTAAAAATAATAAAGAAAGTGCATTACATTCGTAATGTAACTTTTGAATAATATAAAACTATAAGAATAAGGAGTGTCTGATGCGCTTGTTGTCTATGAGCATTGCTGCACTAATTGCGGCTTCTTCAATATCGGTAGTAACTCCGGTATTAGCGAACCAAGATCAATTAGCTGCCAATATTTGCAACTATGTTGTGAGTGATGATAAAAACCGCTTACGTAAGAAACTGAAAGAAAGTCGAGTCAAATTACGTAATATATACCGTGGTGTAACTTGTAATGGTGACAGCCTATTACGAACTGCCATGAAAAGTAATGCTAATGCCGTTGGGACTTTTGTTGCTAAAAGAATCCCTGTAGCTGATTTAGGTAAAGCAGAAAGCGATGGGTTAACGATTACAGCTTGGGCAGATAATAATGGCCATAAAGATAGCGAAATAACCTCAGCGATTAAATCACGCATTGCAGGTGGATAAGCAATTAACTCATTTTTTATAAAATTGCCGAGATACTATCTCGGCAATTTTGTATTTAATCTAAGGTAATGTTATTCGCTATTAGTGTATTGAGAGGCTGTTGGATTGTGAGCCTTTACCACTAGTTAAAACTATTCCTCGCTCGTTTCTGCAGATCATTACTACATACTTACGATTAGCTTTGAGCCGCATGCTTGCGCTCTATTGTTGCCTTGGATGGCCTATTTTTAGGAGTTAGCTGAACGCTAGCTCGTATCAATAGATTGAGTTTGTGATTTCGCGATATGCGTTGGCTGGAGGTATTTGTTGAAAAGCCAAATAAAAAGGGAGAGTTGAATTCAACTCTCCCTTTGGGGTTTAGATAATTATGATATTTTAAACTCTTTTACTGAAGTTTGTAGTTCTTCAGCAAGTTGTGCAACTTGATGACTTGAGTGGGCTGTTTGGTCTGCACCGGTTGATGTTTCTTCCGATATAGATGCAATATGTTCAAGCATTTCTGATACTTGCTGGCTAACTAGGTTTTGCTCTTGTGCAGCATTTGCAATGTGAGTACCTGAATCGTGTGCTCGGTGTACAGCGTCACTAATGCTTTCGAGTGCATTGTTTGCTTGTTCAGTTTTATCGACACAAGAGTTGGCCTGTGAGCGACCGAGCTCCATTACCGCAACCGCTTCTTGAGTTCCTTGTTGTAGTATTTCAATCATTTGCTGAATTTCTTGCGTTGAATCTTGTGTTCTAGAGGCAAGGCTACGGACTTCATCAGCAACAACTGCAAAACCTCTACCTTGCTCTCCTGCTCGTGCGGCTTCAATAGCAGCGTTGAGTGCAAGTAGGTTAGTTTGCTCCGCAATCGCTCTAATAACGTCTAATATTGAACCAATCGAGACGCTATCTGTGTGTACCTTATTAATAACCACACCTGCTTTTGAAACTTCATCTGCCAATGCCAATATAGTGCGTTTGTTTTCATCAGCAATAATGCGCATGTGTCGACTTTCGTCATCGGCCGCTTTTATTTGGCTAAGGGCTTCATCTGCACTTGCTGTTACTTGCTGAGCGCTTGAACTGAGCTGAGTTGTTGCCGTGGCGACTTGGTCAACTTGATTTTTTTGCTCTTGAATGCTGACAGTTGTTTGAGCTGTGATTGCAGATGTCTCTTCAGACGCTGCCGCGAGTTGATCAGAACGGTCAAGAATACCGGTGATAAGCTGTCGTAAACTATCAACTAACTTATTGCAGTTGGACGATAGTTTGGCAAACTCATCATGACCAGAATCATCTAGTTTGTGAGTTAAATCACCTGAAGCGAGCACATTTAGTGCGTGGTTAATTTTATCTAATGAACGTCTTAGCGGACTAATAGCAGCGTAACTGACAACAATTGAAACAAAAATAGCGACCAGTACTAAGATAAATGTCTGAACACTGGCATTGTCGATATCTTTAATCGCGTTTTCGCTAATTTCTTTTGAGTAATTCTCTATTGTAGAGCTCAAGTTAGTCATCAACAGGTTAACGTTATTGGCTTCTTTTGCTACAGAGCTTAATAATTGCGACGCTTGATTGTCGAGATTAATCTCTTGTAACTTAAGAGCGATTAAACCATTGTTACCCTTTACTTGGGCAAACACGTTAGATACTTCGGTGTTTATTTGCTCAATAATATCTGCATCGACTTGGTCTACCCAGCGCTCAGTTATATATTGTAACCGGCTCTGTGTGTCGCTAATGATGTATTCAAGCTCTTTTGATATGGTGTTGAACTTGAGTCTTTCGGTAGTTCCAACTAAATCAAAGCTAGTACTGATTATATTGGTTAGGCTGTTATCTAATGCGCTAGCAGTGGCCGCGATTTCCTGTTCAGCAGGATTTTCACTTAACTCTAAATCGATAATATCAAGTAACAACGAGGCACTATCATCAATTGAAATTTCGACATTGTCATATTGATTTTTGACTTTATGATGAGTCGATAGTGCTGCTTCATGCGTATTAATTAAATTTAAACTTTCAGCTCCAAATTTACTGTAGCTCAATTTTAACGGCTTAATTATTTGCACTAGCTCTTGTCGGTCACTGACTAATGCTTCTAATGAGGATACCTCATGTGAAAACAATTTTTCGTCGTCAGAGAATTGAGTTTTTAACGCAGAAAGCGCCTGACGGTCAGGGCTGTAATAAGCTTCCATTATCCCCTTTTCTTGTTGACCTAAGATACGGGAGACCTTATTACTTAACTCTAGCGCTGGCAGGCTTAGCTCTTGTAATAATGTGGTACTTGTTTTCAGCTTACTAAAGGTAAACCATGAAGCTGAGCCTAATACAATCAGTAGTAGGGTCACAACAGAGAAGCCTCCGATGACTCTCGTCGTTACATTTAATTTCATAGCAGCTCCGTATGATTATTTTTTAGCCCACAATATAGATTGGCGCACCTATAATTAATTATTATCGGCCAATATCCGAGTTAGTTTAACTCTTTTCTAACTTAATTTAACTTACTTTGAGTTATTTTTTGGTCTGCCTCTAAATGCCATAATGTTAAATGCTCACCCCAACAGCACCCTGTATCTAGCGCTTGTGCCGTTTTCGCATTAGTTTGCCCCATAATCGCTGCCCAGTGGCCAAATACAATGGTGTGTTCTGGCCTTAAAATAGATTGATGATTGAACCAAGGTGATAATAGGGGATTATCACATTTTGCTACTGGGAGCTTGCAGTCAAAGTCTAATCGCTTGTCTGGATATAAGTAGCGCATTCGAGTCAGAGCATTAATGGTATATATATTTTTCTGTTGCGCTGATAAGCCATCAAGCCATTGATTAATGTCATTGGTGTACATATTTCCGATGACTTCGGTTAAATAGTTTGTTTGTTGTAGTGCGTTAGATACGCTATCAGCTTGATTTTTTAAGGTGGCAAGATCCCACTGTGGCGGAATACCTGCGTGAACCATCAATATCTTACGTTCTATGTATTCTTGGTATAGTGGCTGCTGGCGTAACCAATCGATCAAACTGTCAGCATCGGAAGAGCTTAGTAATTCTGTTAGATGATCTTTGGGGTTGGCGCGTTTAAGTTTGCCATGGACCGCTAATAAGTGAAGCTCATGGTTGCCCAAAACCACTTTAGCGGAGCCTTGCAGAGACCGAATATACTGCAATGTGGGCAGTGAGCCAGAACCGCGAGCAACTAAATCGCCAACAGCCCATAGGCAATCTGTTGAAGGGTTAAATGCCACTTTATTGAGCACCAATTGTAACTCTTCAAAGCACCCTTGAATGTCCCCTACAAAATAATTTGCCATATATCGTTGTAACCTTAATGGAGTAAGCCTGGTACGGCGAGCCTGAATGCGGGTATTGGTGCATTGAATTCTTCGCCGTCGTTGGTTTGCATGGCGTAGTGCCCCTGCATAACACCTAGTGGGGTTTTAAGTACGGTGCCGCTGCTGTACTGGTATGAATCATTTGGTTTTATCAATGGCGTTTCACCTACAACTCCAGCACCTTGGACTTCACTTGTGCCACCATCGGCATCTGTAATGCACCAATGGCGACTTTTTAATGTCACCGCTTCAATGCCAAGGTTGGTAATCGTAATGGTGTAGCTAAATAGGTATTGGTCTTCAGCTGGAGATGATTGATTTTCAAGATATTCCGTCGTAACTGCTACTTGTACGGATTTAGCACTTCTAGCCATGATTTACCTCAAGCTTTATTAAACTGAGAAATAATTAAGCGTTATAGTAATGTGACTGTTATGGAATAGATAGCGTGTGTTGGTAAATCGAAGCAATTAAAAAGGGCAAATCAATGCCCTTAATATTGTCGCTCGTTCTGTTATCGCTTACGCTTGCTTGTCGATAAAGAAGTTGGTCATTGCAACATACTGCTCAACAGTAATTTGCTCTGGTCGTAATGTTGAGTCGATATTTAGCGCTGCAAAGTCATCATCACTTAACATATGTTTTAGGTTGTTTCGTAGTGTTTTGCGGCGCATGTTAAACGCTGTTGTTGTTAGATGTCTTAGCATATCAACATCCTTACAAGGGTAAGGTTTTGTTTTAAAAGGCACTAAACGAACAACTGCAGAATCTACTTTTGGTGCTGGAGTAAAACACCCCGGTGGAACTTCAAGTACCGGCATCACTTGGCAATGATATTGCGCCATCACGGTTAATCGACCGTAAGCTTTGGTACCTGGAGTTGCAGATAATCTTAATACCACTTCTTTTTGAAGCATGAAGTGCATATTTTCAATGTATTGCGCAAACTCAAACAGATGGAACATCAGTGGGGTAGAGATGTTGTATGGCAGGTTTCCGAAAACCTTCATCTGCATATCTTCACGGACTAACTGTTTAAAATCAAAGTTAAGCGCATCACCTTGGTGGATCTCAAGTTTATCTTTTAAAATTGGATGCGTTTGTAATCGCTCAACTAGATCCTTATCTAATTCAACAACGGTTAGCTTGTCGATTCCGCTGGCAACGGGTTCGGTCAAGGCGGCTAAACCTGGGCCAATTTCAACCATAACGTGGTCGTTGTCTGGTGCGATTGCACCGACAATTCTATTGATCACGTTTTCGTCGGTTAAGAAATTCTGACCGAATCGTTTTCTAGCCGTATGGCCTAAATGTACTTTATTACTCATGAGTTAACTTTTTCACTAATTCTTTGCGGCCAAATCAATGGCTTTATTTAATGCACAGACAAAACTACCAATATCAGCAGAACCAGTGCCTGCAAGCTCTAAGGCCGTACCGTGGTCGACCGATGTTCTTATGTAGGGTAATCCTAGAGTAATATTGACTGAACTGCCAAACCCTCTAGCTTTTAGTACCGGAAGGCCTTGATCGTGGTACATTGCAAGTATCACATCAGCATCTTCTAAGTATTTAGATTGGAACAGTGTATCTGCCGGCAATGGCCCGACAATATTCATGTCCATCGCTCTTAATTCATCAAGGGCAGGGATGATCACATCGATCTCTTCTCTGCCTAGGTGGCCATCTTCACCCGCATGTGGATTCAGGCCGCAAACATATATTTTTGGCATTGGGATTGCAAATCGTTCCACAAGATCTTTATGGAGGATTTTGATTATTTGGTGTAATCGATCCCTTGTAATCGCTTTGGCTACATATGCCAGTGGAATATGAGTGGTTACTAGTGCAACTTGTAAGCCTGGCGCTGCCAGCATCATCACTACATCTTGGCAATTAGCCTGATGGGCAAAAAATTCAGTGTGGCCACTAAATGAAATGCCAGCTTGATTGATAATACCTTTGTGCACAGGGCCTGTGACCACGGCATCAAACTCACCAATCATATTTTTTTCACCCGCAAAGCGGAGCGTATCTACTACGTAATTGCTGTTGCGCTCGTCCAGTTGCCCACAAACGACGGTGTTCTCTAATTTAAATGGAACAATAGTGAGCGTGCCTGCTTCTTGAGCTTTTGGTTGCTGATTGGGCTGATATGGTCGTAATTGTACCGTTAAACCTAGTTTTTTGGCTCGGTTTTGTAATAATTCTGGATCGGCACAAACGACTAACTCAGCAGGCCATGCCTGCTGAGCTAGTTGGATGACTAAATCGGGGCCTATACCCGCCGGTTCTCCCGGCGTGATAGCGATTCGTTTAATCGACAATATGGTTAACCTCGGTTAGGTTCTGGTTCAAAAATATCGATAAATGCTTCGGCACGCATTTCATCTAACCAGTTTTGTAATTCTTCGTTAAATTTACGGCGATAAATTAACTGATGAGCTCGGTTTGTGTTGAACTTTTCAGTTGCATCGGTAATCCGTTTTTCTTCTAACTGCGTGATGTGCCAGCCGTGTGTTGAACGGAATGGCTCACTTATTTCACCTACTTCAAGCGAGTTTAACGCTTGTGCAAAAGCAGGTACATAGATACTTGGGTCTGCCCAACCTAGCTGACCACCCTTCGCCGCCGAACCTGGATCTTCTGAGTATTGATGTGCCAGGTCTTCGAACTTAGCTTCACCAGAACGAATTTGAGCTAAAAATCGGTCCATCATACTTTTTGCGCGGTCTTCTGAAAGAATAGGCGACGGTTTTAGCAAAATGTGACGAGATTTTACTTCTTGAATTTCTTGCGTTTGTAGTCCGCGGGCATCCATGATTTTTAGAATGTGTAATCCGGCACCACTTTTGATTGGGCCAATAATATCACCGATTTTTGCATCACTCACGACTTCTGCAAATAGGGTAGGCATTTCATTAATGTTCATGTAGTCCCAAATACCGCCTTCAAGCGCTTTTGGTCCGGCAGAGGCTGCAATCGCAATACTTCTAAAGTCATCACCATCATTTAAACGTTTTAATACAATACCAGAACGTTTGCTTGCGGCTTCAACTTCGGTGCTGCTGGCATCATCTGCAACATCAATTAAGATGTGGCCAATTTGAAATTCAACATCTTTTAGGCCTTGCTCATTAATGAGGCTAACCAAGTTATTGATCTCTTGCGGTGATACTTGAATTCGACGTTGTACTTGAATTCGCTGGATTTCACCTAGGGTGACTTCTTCGCGTAATTGTTCACGGTACTGAGCAAAACTGGTGCCGTCGGCTTCTATTTGCATTTTCATTTGTTCAATGGAAATGTTTTGCTCTTTGGCGATGTTTTCAATTGTTTGGTCTAATTGAAGGTCACCAATATGCAAGCCAATACGATCGGCCATTTGCATTTGTAATTGCGTTAAAATTAAACGTTCAATAATTTGTGTTCGAAGTGCGGCGTCTGATGGCAGTTGTTGCTCTGCTTTGGCTGCGTTTGCTTTGATTGTTTGGATCATAGCAACCACTTCGCTTTCTAAAATGATACCTTCATTAATTTGTACTGTGACGCGGTCTAATGGTTCAACTGCGGCATGGACCACCTGGCTCATGGTCAATGTTAGTAAAGCTAAAATTAATCGATTACAGCGTTTCATCCACAAAAATCCTTGGCATTAATGAGTGTCATTTTCGATATTTTCATATCGGGTTAATGATTCTTTTGTCCTGCTTTGACTGCATGTCTTCAGCTAGGTTCAGCATTTTAGCTAATTTTATTGATTTAGTTTTTCAAATAAAGCGGTTTGCGATAGTTAAATAGGCCGTCATCAAGCATATCTGATACACCAAGTGTACCTGAACCGCCTAAGCCTTTGATGACGAAGTTTAAGTAAACACCGCTTTCAAATAGCTCTCGAGTATCATTGACTGGTTCGCCTTCGTCAACGTAATTGGTCTTAATTCGGTAATGATAACTCAAACGTACTGCCCAGCAACATGATTCATATTGAAAACCAGCATAGGTTTCAACGCTGCGGCTCTCATTTAGATCATAATACCAGTTACCAATTACATATAAACCGTCGTTGATAGGCCATGCGGCTCTTAAACCCGTTTGTTTGATATCTACCGACTCATTGGTATTGGTGTTCAATAAATCAGGGACGTATCGATAACTGGTTTGCAGTAATTTATTTTCCCCAGGGCGGTAATCAATTGAGACTTCTGTTTTTTTGTTTTCACTTTCTTTGGCGTCATATTGAATTGAGCCACTAAAGTACCAATCACTGTAAAGCTGAGTACGTATATCGGCTGCCAGTGCTGAGTTAGACGTATTGTCTTGTACGAATGCATCGACACTGCTATTGACGTCATAAAGCGCTACACGGCTGTCTTCAAGATATAAAATTTGGCCGATACTAAATTTAAACACTTCTTTATTGTGTTCATCAAACAGCTTAGTGGTTAAACCCAAAGTAAATTGGTTCGCGTCAGCAATGCGATCTAAGCCAGAAAAACGACGGTCACGGAATAGGCCGTTATAATCGTCTTGTAAATTGGCTGTGTCGTAGATACCGATGTTAGATTGGTCTTCATAGCCCACATAAAGGTACTGGGCTTGCGGCGCTAATGTTTGGCGATAATTGGTATTGAAATAATTTGTAAAGCGTTCAAAGTTAATTTGGCCATGAACCCGCACTTGCGGCAATGTGCGACTCACAGAATCTTCTAGCTTTGAATCTGCTAACCCTGAGTTGTCATCTTGCCAATAGTTGGTTTGCAGTAATTTAACTTCACTCGTGATAGAGCCTGCAGGCCCATGTATTGGATAAGAGATACTCGGTTCTATATGCAGGCGCGTTGCAGTTGAGTAATCGCTATCTTGGTGAGAAAAATTGGTGATTTCGCTGTTTAATTTAAAATCAACGCCATGCCAAGACTCTGGTGCTCGGTAGTTGAAGGTCACCTCTGGCATCACTTGATAAGGTCTTGTTTCTTCGCCAAGCACTTTAATATCTTGTACGCGAGCGCCGATATCCCAATTTTCTTCAAAATAGGTAATTTCACCAATGCGAGTCATTTGGTTATCTGTCGTATTTTGAATATCAGAACTTAAATCATTGAAATAGTTGTTATCTGACACATCAGTAAAGCTAGCTTGTACGCGCCAGTTTTTGTTGATAGCGCCGCTATGTTCCCAGTGGTAAAGGTAACGATTAGGGCTATTGGTTAATTTATCATCGTCGGCTAAAAACTCGAAGTTTAGTTGGCCTTGTTGTTGCTCTCCGCCAAGGTATCTAAACTCTGTTTTTGTGAATAAACCACGATTAGACATGTAGTTAGGCGTAAATGTTAGGTCGTATTCTGGTGCGATATTCCAGTAATACGGCACTTCAACTTCAACACCGTTGGTGGTGCTAGTGCTAAATGACGGAAACAAGAACCCAGACTTACGTTTGTCTGAAACCGGAATTGTCATGTAGGGAATATACATAACCGGTACACCGCCGACGACGAGTTTGGCATCCCAAATTTCGCCCCATTCTTCAGTGCTGTCTATTTTAATCTCATCAGCTTCCAGTAGCCACGATGGTGACTGAGGTGGGCAGGTGGTGAAATTGGTTTTAGATAAAAGTAGGTTATTGTCTTTTGTTATCTCTAACTTACTGGCATCACCGTTTATTTGTTGGCCGTTTAGCCAATATTTAGCACCGAGTAATATGGCGCTGTTAGTGCGCATTTTTGCCACTAATGAGTCAGCGGTGACGGTAAATAGCGTATCTTGGAAAACGAGATTACCGTTAGCGGCTAGTTCTTCAGCCTCTTGGTCAAGTATGGCTTCGTCAGCTTCAACATTGCGACCACCCTGACTAAAGCTAACGTTGCCATTAAATTTGGCCTGTTTGCCCATTTGTGCTTCAGAGCTATCCGACACAATTGAGATGCGTTCCAAATCAACTGGATTGCTTAAATCATACAGCGGAACATACGGCTTAACAGGAGGCTCGATAATACACTGCGTGTTTTCAACAGTAGTCGTATCGGCTTCATTGGCCATAACTAATTGCGGGAGTAGGCTCAAGGCCAGAAAATAACGGATCTGCATCTTAGGTCAATTAATTATAAGTTCTTAGTCTGGACTATGGGAGAAGAGAAAAGTTGCACCCTTTATTGAGCAACTCAGCTAAATAATTTGTTTCAATCGCTTAGCTGATTCCATTTTGTCGTTATAATAAAGCAATTTCGTCATAAGAGCCATGAGGTGCCCTTGTCAGATCCTAGATTTATTCAGTTAAATGCATGGCTAAATCACTATTTTAGCGCAAACGTGTCACCGATACTTATTTCAGGTGACGCAAGTTTTAGGCGCTATTACCGTGTCGTTGTTGATTCGGCCTCCTACATTGTAGTTGATTCACCGCCAAAGCTGGTGCCAATCATGCCATTTATTGAAATTGCTGAGCGCTATGCGCAGGCTGGTGTTGCAGTCCCCCGCGTTATCGGCCGCGACGAGGAGCTGGGTTTTATGTTGCTAAGCGACTTGGGTGATGTGCAGTTGTTATCAGTGTTAAAGCCGGACAATTTGCAACAATATTATCAGCAAGCTTTAGCTGTTCTTAACGACATCGCCAAAGTAACAGCAACGGCTAACTCGCCTTTGCCGCTTTATGACGACGAATTTGTACTTCGAGAGCTCAATATTTTTACCGAGTGGCTGGCGGTACATCACCTTGGCCTAACGGTTGATGAGGTGCAAGCACAAACTGAGGCGGTGTTTGCACTGCTGACTGATAACGTTAGGCAGCAGCCTAAAGTCGGCATGCATCGCGATTATCATAGCCGTAATATTATGCTGCAAGATGGCGAGCTAAAAATCATTGATTTTCAAGACGCCGTTATTGGGCCTGTGACTTACGATGCAGTTTCATTACTGCGTGACTGCTACATTCGCTGGCCAGAGGAAAGTGTTAATGCACTAATGCAAGTACATTATAATCAAGCGCTGGATGCCAAACTTTTGTCTGCGAATACGGCGTTTTCGCAGTATCAACGTTGGTTTGACTTAATGGGTCTGCAGCGACATATCAAAGCTGCGGGGATTTTTGCCCGATTAAATTATCGCGATAATAAGCCAGCTTATATGGCTGATATCCCTTTGACGTTAGATTATGTGCGCGATATCGCCAGTCGTTACCCAGAGTTAAAGGCATTTAGCCAATGGATTGAGGCTGAGATTATTCCAGCCGTTAAGGGCAAGCAATGAAAGCGATGATTTTAGCGGCAGGACGCGGTGAAAGGTTACGTCCATTAACCGACAGTATCCCCAAACCTTTAGTTGAAGTCGCCAATAAACCTCTAATTGTTTATCACTTAGAAAAACTGGCTCAAGCAGGGTTTCAAGAGGTGATCATCAACCATGCATGGCTGGGACACAAACTGGTGGCGGCTTTAGGTGACGGCTCTAAATGGGGGCTGCGGATTATTTATAGTGAAGAGACACAAGCGCTCGAAACCGGAGGCGGCATTAAGCAGGCTTTGCCGTTGCTGGGCAGTGCACCATTTTTTGTGATTAATGGTGACGTGTTTATCGATACGCTACCGAGCATTCAACCATTGGCAGCAGGCCAATTGGCGCATTTATGGTTGGTTGATAATCCAGTACAGCATCCGGCTGGCGACTTTGTTTTAAAGGGGCAAAGCGTTGCTACAGAAGGTGCTCAAAAGCTGACTTTTTCAGGAATGGGGATTTATCACCCCGAGTTATTTTTAGGCGTATCAGATCGCGCTTTTGCATTGGCACCATTGTTACGTAATGCTATGGCAAAAGGGTTGGTCTCGGGTGATCACTTTAACGACTATTGGTGCGATGTTGGTACTGTTGAGCGGTTAGCTCTCATCGAAGCACGTGAAACACAAAAGGGTAAGTAATGCGAATTTGGGGTAAGGTTTTCGGTTTTATTATTGGGTTTATGTTTGGCCGAATTGGTGGTGGTATTTTTGGCTTGTGGCTTGGGCATATGTACGATCGTCGTCAAAGTTTACGTGCTGGGTTAACCAGTGGCAGTAAGCGACAGGCATTATTTTTTAATACCACATTTGCAGTGATGGGCCATGTCGCTAAAGCATCGGGACAAGTGACCGAAGTTGATATTCGTATTGCTAATGCGTTAATGGATCAAATGCGTCTTAGCGGCGAGGCGAGGGCAGAGGCTCAAGCGGCATTTAGAGAGGGTAAAGAAAGCGATTTTGATATCAACGCATGCTTAAAAACTTTTCGACTTATTTCAATGGGCCGCAAAGAGCTACTGCAAATGTTTTTGGAGATCCAAATTCAAACGGCTTTATCTGACGCTAAATTAGATCCAAAAGAACACTCTATATTATCCACAATCGCCAAAGAGCTTGGTTTCACCCAGCAGCAATTGGACGACATGCTTGCACGCTGGCAAGCAGAGTTTAGTTTTCAACAAAATGGCGGCAGTACCAACCAAACGACTATCGAGCAAGCGTACGATGTATTGGGGATTGAAGAGTCAATGTCGGATCAAAATATTAAGCGTGCTTATCGAAAATTAATGAATGAGCATCACCCTGACAAGTTAGTCGCTAAAGGCTTACCACCTGAAATGATGGAACTGGCCAAAAGAAAAGCGCAAGACATCCAAGCCGCATATGATAGGGTTAAAGCTGATAGAGGTATGCGTTAATCTTAAACTTTTCAAAGTAATCAGGGCTGTAAATGAATAGAATATCCGCGCTTTTTTTAACGTTGTGTTGTAGCTCCCCATTGATGGCCAATGTGTATATAGCACCATTTAGTGGTTACGGTTTTGGTGCGAGTGAGTTTAATGTTTACAGCACTCAAAATAACGACTATGGCACCGTAAAGGTGTCAGAGTCGGAGCATTATGGGTTGATGCTAGGTATTAATACCGATGATCTCGGTAATGTGTACCTGCTATATAGTCATCAAACTACAGATTTACGCTCAAATAACTTATTTAGCCCAGCGCTATTAACCCCGATAGAGGTTGACTACTTACATGTAGGTGGCAGTTTGTACTTTCCGGTTAAGCGGGCTAACCCTTATATCACCACAAGCTTCGGTTTAACACAAATGAGGCCGGGAGATGCCTATGCGACTGAAACGCGCTTTTCAATGGCATTAGGTACCGGTATTGAGTTTAACCCCACATCGCGCTTAGCTATTTTTGCTGAAGTTAAAGCCTATGCCACCTTCATTAATGCCAACAATGAGCTCTTTTGTAACGGGCACAGCTGTGTTTGGAATGTCCAATCAGACATCATGTGGCAAGGTCAGGCAAATATCGGTGCGAGTTTGAAGTTTTAGATAGAGGTGATTCATCATGCAGATAGTTGTTTTAGACGGTTACACCCTAAACCCTGGCGATCTGTCTTGGCAGTCTTTAGGCCTACTGGGTAACCTAAAATGTTATGACCGGACTTCGGTAAGTGAAGTGGTTAGCCGCAGCCAAAATGCCAGCGTATTATTAACTAATAAAACAGAGCTTGATGCCGCAACTCTAAAGCAATTACCGAAACTTAAATACATTGGTGTGTTAGCAACCGGCACCAATGTTGTTGATCTTAAAGCGGCAACAGCACATGGGATCTGCGTGACAAATGTTCCTGGTTATGGGCCTGACGCCGTCGCCCAAATGGTGTTTGCGCATATTTTACATGCCACCCAGCAAGTGGCTAGTCATAGCGAGGCCGTTAAGCAAGGAGCTTGGTCTAGTTGCGCAGATTTTTGTTTTACGCTATCGCCACTACAATCTTTAAAAGGTAAAACCTTGGGGCTTATTGGTTTTGGAGACATTGGCCAAACGGTAGCTAACATTGCGACGGCATTTGGTATGCAAGTGCTAGTTAATACCCGTCATGCAGACGTTGAACTTCCAGCAGGTTGTACTTGGGTCACGCAAGGTGAGTTGTTTAAACATTCCGATATTGTATCGTTACATTGCCCTTTAACAGCTGCGACGGATAAGCTGATTAATCAAGCAGTATTAACGACCATGAAGCCAACGGCCATACTGATAAATACGGCTCGGGGAGGGCTAATTGATGAGCCCGCTCTTGCGAATGCATTAGTTAATGGGAGCATTGCATTTTGCGGCGTTGACGTTTTATCTACTGAGCCGCCATTGGCAACTAACCCACTGTTAAGAGCGCCTAACATTAGTATCACGCCGCATAACGCGTGGGCTACAAGAGAAGCGCGACAAAACTTACTTAATATCGCAGTAAATAATGTTATCGCTTTTTTAGCTGGAACAATGGATAACGTTGTAAATTAATATGAGGCTGAAAAGCTATTGTTGTTCTTATCAAGCAGGTTTTTCGAGTAAAAATAGCTCGGCATGTTTTGCATGCCGAGGCGTAAAGTAAATATTTAAAATTAAAGTATTACATTTACTTTATCGGCTGCTGCCAGTGCTTTTTCAATGGCGAGTTCAATACTGGCATCTCGGGCTAATGCAACGCCTAAACGTCTAGAGCCATCAATTTCCGGTTTACCAAATAACCGCAGCTGAGTGTTAGGTGCGATTAACGCATCGGCCACCCCTGAAAACTGAATGTTGTTAGAGCAACCTTCGGCCAGAATAACCGCCGACGCGCTTGGCCCGTGCTGCACAATATTGCTAATTGGTAAGCCTAATATTGCTCGTACGTGTAGTGCAAATTCCGACAAGTCCTGGCTGATCATAGTGACCATACCAGTGTCGTGAGGCCTTGGAGACACTTCAGAAAAATACACCTCGTCCCCCTTAATAAACAGTTCCACACCAAATAAGCCGTAACCGCCTAAAGCCTTAACGACTTTTTCACTCATCGCCTGTGCTTTAGCTGTCACAACCTCACTCATCGCCTGTGGCTGCCATGATTCTCGATAATCACCGTCTTGTTGGCGGTGACCAATGGCATCGCAAAAGTGTATGCCATTAACAGCACTAATTGTCAGTAGAGTGATTTCATAATCAAAGGCAATAAAACCTTCAACAATGATCCGACCACCACCGGCTCTGCCGCCTTCTTGTGCGTAGTGCCATGCGGTATCGATTTGTGACGCATCGCGGATCACGCTCTGACCTTTACCCGATGAGCTCATTACTGGCTTGACCACGCAAGGCAATCCAATTGCGGCGACAGCTTGCTTAAACTCGGTTTCGGTATCACAGAAGAAATATGGTGAAGTGGGAATGGCCAATGTTTCTGCGGCTAAACGTCGGATCCCTTCTCGGTCCATGGTCAGCTGAGTTGCTTTTGCCGTTGGGACAATGTTGACCCCTTTGGCTTCTAACTCAACCAATGCTTGAGTCGCAATGGCTTCAATTTCCGGGATCACCAGATCAGGTTTTTCAAGGTTGATCACTTGCTCAAGCGCGGCAGCATCAAGCATGTTGATCACATGGCTACGATGAGCAATGTGCATCGCTGGAGCATTAGGGTAGCGGTCAACGGCAATGACTTCGATACCAAAACGTTGCAATTCAATAGCAACTTCTTTACCCAATTCACCCGAACCAAGTAGCATTGCGCGTTTTGCGCCGGCACTTAACGCTGTACCTATCATTGATATATACCTTTATATTAATTGTAGGGGGCCTGCTCTCTACACGGTATTTTTAGCACCATATGAGGCAAGTTTTATTATGGTTAATTGAGTCTACCTTGCGACTAAGCTAACTAGCGTAACAGAGACTGTAAATGTGAGTTAAGTCACGTATTTTTAAAGGTGGGTGCCTGAGTTAACAGCTTATAAAAAATGGAAAAAAGCATAGACTTGTTTGAATTTTGTGCCACTATGCAATTAATCGCTGGAGAGGCAAGATTTTCTCTTTGTAGCTGACTATTAAGGAGTACATTGTGTTTTTAGATTACTTTGCTTTAGGTGTTATTTTTTTCGTAGTGATTTTTATTTTTTACGGGGTAATTGCGATTCATGATATCCCCTATGAAATAGCCAAAGAGCGTAACCACCCTCAGCAAGATGCGCTGCATATTGCTGGTTGGGTGAGCCTGTTTACGCTGCATGCAATTTGGCCATTTTTGTGGATTTGGGCCACCCTCTACCGAGAAGACCGGGGTTGGGGCTTCAGTCAAGTGGCCGAAAAAGAACAGCAATTAGAAGTCGAGGTTAAAGCGTTGACCGAATCAGTAAAAATATTAGAGCAGCGCCTAGCCACCATGGAAGCGAGCAAGCTTGACACTAAGCGAGTAAGTGATGCCGTCGAGGTTGTTCCAACAGCCGCTGCGATGAATCAATCAGAAGAGGGGAAGGCGTAGCATGGACTTATTACTCATTCTCACATATACCGCACTGTGTATTGCCATTTTTAAAATCTTTAAAATACCACTCACTAAATGGACTGTTCCGACGGCTATTTTAGGCGGCATATTTATTGTGGGCGCATTAATACTCTTAATGAACTACAACCATCCGTATACCCCTTATGCTAAAGAATACTTTGTTTCTACCCCGATTAACCCAGCTGTTAGAGGGGTGGTTACATCAGTGGATGTTGAATCAAATAAGCCAATTAAAAAAGGCGATGTACTATTTAGAATCGACCCGACTCCTTTCGAAGCTATCGTAAAGCAAAAGCGTGCTGCTTTAGTGGCTGCTGAGCTAGAAGTACCGCAACTTAAAGCCGCTTGGGAAAGTGCTCAAGCCTCGGTGGTCCAGGTTGAAGCAAATCGAGACCGCAGTAAATCTGCATTTGACCGGTATGAAAAAGGCCGTAAAAAGGCGGGCAACAACTCACCTTTCACTGAACTAGAACTAGATAACAAACGCCAACTATATTTAGCTGCAGAGGCGCAACTCACCGCCGCAAAAGCAGAGGCATTGAGGTATCAATTAGCCTTTGAATCCAATGTCGATGGCGTTAATACCAAGGTTGCAGGGCTACAGGGGCAGCTACAAAAAGCCCAATTTGATTTAGACCAAACCATTGTTCGTGCACCTGCAGACGGTATCGTAACTCAAATGGCTCTGCGCCCTGGTATTGTGGTGGTGCCTATGCCACTGCGCTCAGCGCTCAGTTTTATTCCCGATGAAGACCGTTTCTTTGCCGGTTCATTTTGGCAAAATTCATTATTACGATTAGAGGTAGGCGATGAAGCAGAAGTCATTTTAGATGGCGCACCTGGCGAGGTGTTTAAAGGTAAGGTCGCGCAGGTATTGCCGGCTATGGCAGAAGGGGAGATCCAGTCAGGCGGCCGTTTAATTACCTCAAACCATATGGCGGTGCGAGGACGAGCGATTGTGATCATTAAGCTAGAAAATGATGACATTCAAAATCAGTTTCCTGCAGGGGTGTCAGGGCAAATTGCTATCTACACTAAGCACTTTGAGCATGTCGCAATCATGCGTAAAGTCTTACTCAGAATGCAGGGCTGGTTAAATTACCTGTTCCATTAATAATGCGTTCATTGCGCGATTATTTTAAGAATATAAAGGGGCCTTAAGGTCCCTTTTGTTTTTTATATTCCGTTGTTAGTGCCGTTATTTAACGTTTGCCTTACCTTTTGCTAATTATTTGTTTTCGCCATATTCAATATTAGTTATATGCCTCATAAATAGTAAATAAGCGCGATAGCGCCCATTTTAACTGCGTGAGCCTCTAATCAGATTTAATTTATCTATATCATCAATGTACAGCGTTAATTGCGGCAGACAAATCTGTTTGCAATTGAGGTTTTGCTCTTATTCCATAGAGTTTGTAAGCTGGCGGATTAATCACGTAGTTAATACCTCAATAACAATTATCAATAATAAAAATGATAACCATACAATAAGGAATACTGATGTCCCTTCAAGCCAGCATAAATAAGATGTTTAAACAGACCTTAAGCGTATCGCTTATCCTCTGTGCATCGATGTATACCTTTAGCGCTACAGCCGAAAACGCCAAGCCTGTGTCGCCAGCGCAGCCTGTGGTTATCGAACCTGAAGTGATCGTCACTGAGCATAAAGCCAGAATCAACGACCAAAAAATTTCTTATCAAGCTATTGCCGGCGAGACCATTCTCGAAGACAGTAAAGGCTTGCCGTTAGCCAGTATCTACTCGATCAGTTACCTGCGTGACGATGTTAAAGATATCAGCCAACGCCCTGTCACCTTTGTGTTTAATGGTGGCCCAGGTTCAGCGTCTTTATGGTTACATATGGGCTTATTTGGCCCTAAACGTGTAGTGGTTCCCGGTGATGCCACCGACGACGGTGCAGCCCGTTATACCATGGTTGAAAATGAATACTCTATGCTAGACGAATCTGATCTGGTCTTTATCGATCCGGTCGGCACAGGTTTTAGTCGCGCGCTTGGCGAAAACAAAGGCGAAGACTTTTGGGGCGTAACCGAAGATGCCAAGTCAATAGCCGAGTTTGTACGCCGTTGGTTAATAGAGCATGGTCGTTGGAACTCACCAAAATACCTTGCTGGCGAAAGTTATGGAACCACTCGCGCCGCTGCATTGGTTGACGAACTACAAGGTGGCTGGACCGATATTTCGATTAATGGTGTCATGTTAATTTCATCGATTCTCGACTTTAGCCATGCCCGTTATCAGCCAGGTAACAACCAACCATACATTGGCTTTTTACCTACCATGGCCGCGACCGCTTTTTACCACGACAAAGTTAGCGCTGCAGACAAAGCAATGGGGCTAGAAGCCTTTATTGAAGCTTCACGTCAGTTTGCCATTAAAGATTATGCTCTCGCATTGTTACAAGGTAATCGACTAGACACCAATACTTACAATGCTACGCGTCAACAGTTAGCTCGTTTTACGGGCCTAACTGAAAACTATTTAGACCGAGTGAACTTACGTGTAAGTGCGAGCCGTTACAGCAAACAGCTGCTACGCGGTGAAGATTTAACTGTAGGCCGTTTAGATAGCCGTTATACCGGTATTGATTACGACAGTGGCGGTGAGCGCACCGATGCAGATCCGTCAGCTTACGGTATTGACGGCGCTTATACAGCAGCGATTCACGATTACGTGTATAAAGACTTAGGTGTAAAAATGACACGCCCATTCAATGTCTTATCCTACGAAGTTAACTCTGGTTGGAACTGGAATGTGAGCGGCAAAAAAATGCATTTTGTTAATGTCGCGCCAATGTTAGGTCGAGCGCAGCGTGAGAATAAAGATCTACGTATTTTGGTCGCCAATGGCTACTTTGATTTTGCCACGCCATTTTTCGCCACCGAAAACACTTTTGCAGACAACGGCATCGATAACGACCGGGTTTCTATGCACTATTACGCAGCTGGACATATGATGTACGTTGAGCCGGATTCATTAGCCCAATTAGCTAAAGATATTCGTCAGTTTTATCATCCAAAAGCAAAATAGTTAATCTGTTGGTGTGGTGGGGCAAAGTGGCTACACCACATTGGCAAGTACATGTGTTTGGTTATATCAACACATGCATATTGATCAATAGGTAAGGATTGAATGGACTTTAGCGTTTGGCTTGGCTTATTAACAATTTGTAGCTTAGGGGCGATGACGCCCGGGCTTAGTCTTGCCATGGTGGTCAGGCACACGCTTGGCGGCGGCAGGCGCAACGGGATTATTTGTTCTTGGGCGCACTCATTAGGCATAGGCGCATACGCATTAGTCACCTTATTAGGGCTGGCTGTGATTTTGAAAGAGGCACCAATGGTGTTTAATTCAATTGCAATAGCAGGCGCGTTGTATTTGATCTACATCGGCTTGCAAGCGTTACGTTCTAAAGGTGGGGTGTCGGGTAATCTTGCAGAAGGTAAGTCAACTTCCGCCCTCACTGCAGCGCGAGACGGTTTAGCCATTTCGATATTTAATCCAAAAATCATGTTGTTCTTTTTGGCTTTGTTTAGTCAATTTGTACTTGCTGCCGACAGTATGGCTGCAAAAAGTATTATTGTACTTACTCCTCTTGTGGTCGATGGGGTGTGGTACAGCATCGTAGCCATGGCGTTATCTCATTCAGCGGTGCTACCAAAGTTACGCCAAAATGCAGCATTGATTGATAAGCTTTCGGGCGTAGTACTCATTTTGTTATCAATTAGAGTGCTCGTGACTTTATAGATAAACAGTGATACTCAAAAAACAAAAACGCCATCATTAATGATGGCGTTTCTTTGTTTCTATCCATAAAACTTAGCGTTTTAAGCCAAGCGTTAAGGCAACAACAAGACCTAGGTCAAATTCAAGCTGGTGTTATTTTTTTTGCTTTGCTTGATTAATATGGTCGTCAATGTTCTCTTTTAGCATCTCTTTAAATTCGCCACTGAACCACTCAACAGCATTGTCTTTTTCAGCGGCTAAGTCGCTTGACTTTATCGATGCTTCAAACGCATTAAAACGTGCGGCAGCAAAGCGTAGACCTGTACCCACTTTACCTACATCTTGTTCTTTACTTGCTATTTCGTTAGCCAATGCGATGAATTGATCGGCAATTTCAAAAATGGTGGTTTCTTTTTTAGCGTCTGACATTCTGCTTGTGCTCTTCATAACGGATGTAATAAATAATGATTCTATCGTAAATTAGCGTTTAAGAAATCATTGTTATCAACTATTGGGATCTGAATCTGTAATCACATTGCCATTTCGTGAGTCATAATCGATAGGTATCGTTTGCTCTGTAAGCAGGTAATAAACGCACAGAACTGGGCTTTAATAGGTGACTAAATTTACCGCATCGCTGGTGGTCGCATCTGCACTGGGTTTGAAAAGCGCAAGCTTTTGGCACTTTCATGTGAACATAAAAATACACTTAAACAGCTTCGACCTTGTGACTTATCAACCTATTCTCATTCGAAGTTGTTAGGTTTATTGTGGGGTACAGTGAGTTATCAGGACTGCATTATTGGGGGAAACCGTATTACGGTTTGCATGCACTAACCTGAACTCATAAAATGACAAAAACACTTTAGTGAGCCACCTAATGCCTATCGACCCAAGCTGGAACTGCTTTATTCAAACGCAGCAGCAACAAGACTATTTTACCCAGTTACAAACATTTGTTGATGGCGAGCGCGCCGCTGGCAAAGTGATTTATCCGCCTGCAGACCAAGTGCTCGCTGCGTTTGAACATACGCCGCTTAACAAGGTGAGAGTCGTGCTGATTGGACAAGACCCTTATCACGGCCCTAATCAAGCTCATGGACTGTGTTTTTCGGTGCAAAAAGGGGTTAAAGTGCCACCGTCTTTGGTCAATATGTACAAAGAGTTAGCCACCGACATTGAAGGCTTTACCACGCCGGAACATGGCAACTTACTGCCTTGGGCGCAGCAAGGGGTATTAATGCTTAATACTGTGCTTACCGTTGAGCAAGGGCAGGCGCATTCTCATGCTAAGTCTGGCTGGGAAACTTTTACCCACAATGTATTACTGCACCTTAACGAGCAACCGCAACCGATTATTTTTGTGCTTTGGGGCGCGCATGCTAAAAAGAAAGGTAAGGTGATTACCGCCGCGCAGCATAAAATCGTTGCTGGCCCGCATCCGTCACCATTATCCGCTTACCGTGGTTTTTTTGGTTGTAAGCACTTTTCACAGGTAAACCAATTATTAGTTGAGCATGGTGGAGCGCCGATTAACTGGCAGGTTTAACTGTTACTGCGGCGCAAACGAATAGCTGCGTGTGGGAGTAATAATTAGTGGTAGTGGCACATCCCAATGTTGACTAGGTAGCGCTGCAACTTGTTGGCAGTCATGGGCGTAGCCCATTGGCAATGGTTTACCTGTTGTGCGCCAGTTCGCCAGCGTTCTGTCGTAATATCCACCGCCCATGCCCATTCTGTTGCCTGTAGCGTCAAAGGCCACAAGTGGGGTCACAACCACGTCTAATTGCTGGGGCAATATCATGTGGGTGATGTCTAATTTCGGTTCCCATATGCCAAGGCTGTTTTGTGTTAAAACTGTATTGGGGTGATATTTTAAAAAGATAAGATTACCAGTGCTAAAGGGGTGTAGTTTGGGTAAATACACCTCAAAGCCATGCTGCCATAGTGTGTTGATAAGCGGTAATGTATCAAGCTCACCGTCGTGGCTGACATAAAGCGCGACCTTTTTAGCGCCTAGCTGTTTAAGTTTAATTAAGGCTTTTTCGGCTGCGGCATTTGAGTAGGCATTTTGCTGCTGCGCACTTAACGCTCGGCGTGCGGCGCGCACCTTTTTGCGGATCAGCTTTTGGGGCTGTGGTGCGATGATGGGCTGCTTTGGTGTTCGCTCTGGTATTGACATTGGGCAACAAATAAACGAAATATTACCGCGAGTTTATCGTGTGTGATTTACCATCGCAATGACAATTAACCGAGCCAGACTAAACGTTTTTTGCACGGGCACAAAAAAGCCACAGCACTTGTTGGCAAGCTGCTATGGCTTAATGTTTGGCGAGAGTACGCGCTTACTTAACGGTTTTAACGCCGTCTGGTGTACCTACTAATAATACGTCAGCACCGCGCATTGCAAATAAGCCATTTGTCACTACACCCACAATTGCATTGATTTTTTCTTCAAGCTCTTTTGGGTTCATGATTTTCATGTTGTAGACATCTAAAATGATGTTGCCGTTATCGGTTACTACGCCTTCGCGGTATACCGGATCGCCACCTAGCTTGACCAGTTGACGGGCAACATATGAGCGCGCCATTGGAATAACTTCAATTGGTAATGGAAACTCACCTAACACGTCAACTTGCTTAGTGTTGTCGACAATACAAATGAATTTTTCAGCAACCGCTGCGACAATTTTTTCACGGGTTAATGCTGCGCCGCCGCCTTTGATCATGTCCATATGGTCATTGATCTCATCTGCACCGTCGACGTATACCGACAAATCATCAACGCTGTTTAAGTCATAAACAGGAATGCCCAGCGCTTTCATTTTTTCAGTTGATGCTTCAGAGCTTGATACTGCGCCCTCGATGTCAGCTTTCATGGTGGCAAGGGCATCAATAAAGTGATTAACAGTTGAACCTGTTCCTACCCCGACGATGCTGTCTTTTTCTACGTATTTAAGCGCAGCCCAACCCGCGGCTTTTTTCATTTCATCTTGAGTCATAACGAAATCCTGTTTAAAGGCAAAGGTTAAAAATATTGGCGATAGTATACGCTTATAACGCTTATAACGCTTAAAGCGGGTTTGAATTTATTTAATCGGCTTAAATTTTTTGCTGTGCGGCTCACTTAAGTATGATTTTTAGGCTGTGCTTTTCTCTGTGCTTCACAGGCTTGTTATTGGTGTGCGCTTAAATAGCACTTTGAGGCATTGGTAGCTCAGTGCAAATATTTGCTCTTAAGCTGGTATGTTATTGATTAATAATTGGCTCTGCTGGCTGTTCGATATATAGTCTGATTAACGCTAACCTGCTGTGAAGGTATTATGATGTTATCAACAAAGCAATCAGGTGTTTTGAAAGGCATGCTCTTGGCAATGGTGACCTCGATAGGTGGCATAACAGCAGCCATTATTTATGATCCGTTTCAATACGCCGGGTTAAATGTGTTATCTGAGCGGTTAACGGTGCTAGGTTTGGCGCTAATTTTACCGACATTACTGCTTATTGTATCGGTTGGCAGGCTAGCCAAGTTTAGATTTTTTAGCCCTGACGATATCGACGGTAGTGGGTTAACTCCTGGCAGTCATGACGCAGTAATGCTGCAAAGTTTATTGCAAAACACTTTAGAGCAATGTGTTATCGCTTTTGCGGTTTACACTGCGTGGGTATTGTTGATGCCAAGCAATTGGTTATCAGTCGTGCCTTTGTGCTCAATATTGTTCGCCGTAGGTCGTATTGGCTTTTTCGTTGGCTATCGCCGCGGGGCACCGGCCCGAGCATTTGGTTTTGCACTGACATTTTACTCAACGGTGGTGATGTTTTTAGTGCTACTGGGTTACCAATTAGCGTAATTTATTTACTGCTTATCCGGTGGCTCGTTTCAGCCTGCAATGGGCTAATAATGTGCATCTGAATATATTGATGCAAGAATTTACTTGCAAGGGCAACTGTATGGATGCTGCGGCGTTACTAAAGCTTGAAAAGGTGTTAGCCAAAGGTAAATGGCATTTTGTGTTGTTTCATGGGGTGCTACGTTGGGGCGTGCTGACCGCGCTACTATTTTGTGTTTTTAAGTATGTAACTCATGCTCACTGTAGTTGGCTTACAATTAAGCTCGCATTCATTACATTCCCTCTCGCTGGTATGGTTTGGGGCGCATTTATGTGGTGGTATTTAAATAGAAAAATGCATCAATACCAGCTATAAACGTGATGTTTTGACTACGCTGTGATTTGTCAGTGCCGGTATATTTCGTTGTCTCGTTAGGCTCAATTGTTTCTCATTTAACTTAAGTAGTTTGCTGACGCACCTCTATTGCTACGCTTTTACCAAAGCGATGTACACTCAGTTACTACACATTGTTTTAATCACACCGTTTAGAATACGCCGACACTGGTGTTTTACCAAGACTGTAGCGACCGAGTATATGCTTGGCTCTAGTCTGGTGTTACGCCGCTAACCATGGCAAGCACTGCCACTTGGCCATGCGCCCAGTAAGATTTATTTGAAAAGGAGCCATTATGGCTGGAGCAAGTTTATTAACTTTACTCGATGATATAGCCACAATTTTGGACGATGTTGCGGCAATGAGTAAGGTTGCTGCACGTAAAACTGCGGGAGTGCTAGGGGATGACTTAGCCCTAAATGCTCAACAAGTAACTGGCGTGTCGGCAGACCGTGAGTTGCCTGTAGTGTGGGCAGTGGCGCTTGGTTCACTTAAAAATAAGTGTATTTTGGTTCCCGCAGCGATGCTGATCAGCGCTTTTATTCCGTGGGCCATTACGCCGTTGTTAATGTTTGGTGGTTTGTTTTTATGCTTCGAGGGCTTTGAAAAAATCTACCATAGCTATCAAGTTAAACACCAATCTGCAGCCGTTGGTGAACCGTCTATAGAGCCGATGCCAGAGCTGAGTGAAGACCCCGTTGAGTATGAAAGAAAGAAGGTCAAAGGTGCCATCACCACCGACTTTGTGTTGTCAGCTGAAATCATTGCAATCACCCTCGGGATTGTTGCCGAGCAAAGTTTAATGACGCAATTTTTTACCTTGAGCGTTATTGCTCTCGTCATGACCGTTGGGGTTTACGGCTTGGTCGCCGGTATTGTCAAAATTGATGATGCCGGCTTGTATTTAAGCCAGCGCCAAGGGCAAGGTGTTATAGCTCGATTGAAGCGCCGCTTTGGTTTTATGTTATTGAACAGCGCCCCTTATCTAATGAAAACTCTGTCAGTGGTCGGCACCATTGCCATGTTTATGGTTGGCGGCGGTATTTTGACCCACGGTTTGCATTGGGTGAGTGACAAAATTACGGCTATAGCGGCTTGGGTTGATGGCCTTAGCGCGGTTGGCCCTGCGTTAGCCTTTGTTACCCCAAGTTTGTTAAATACCGTTTTTGGTGTGGTTGCCGGCATGGTGGCAGTATTATTGATGGAAATTGCCCTTAAGCTTAAAGGTGACAAACCCGCTAAGCATTAACAGATAAATTACTGGAGTAACAGTATTGGAAACACATATCGAACCCGCAGCGATAACGCCTTGTCAGGTTAAGGTTGCTAGTTTCAATCTGTTTAACTATATCGAACCGCCGTTTGCCTATTATGATTTTGAAAACATCTATAGCAGTGAACAATGGGCAAAAAAACAAGCATGGATAACGAATTTTTTAACGCAGCATCAGCCCGACATTATCGGGTTTCAAGAAGTGTTTTCGCCGCATTCGTTGGCGGCACTGGCGCGTGAGGCAGGCTTAAAGCACTTTGCTGTAGTTGACCAACCCACAGTGGTCGATGACTTTATTTACCGTGATCCCGTAGTGGCGATCGCCTCGAAGTTTGCTTTTGAAGAGGTCATTTCGATTGAAGTCGATAAAGCTTATGCGCAAGGCCTAGGCTTAATCGATGGTTTTAGTTATAGCCGCAAACCGCTGCGCGCTACAGTCGTATTGCCGGACATTGGCCACTGCGATATTTACGTGGTGCACTTTAAGTCAAAACGCGCTTCGGTAGATGAACTCCCTCCACAAGTAACGGCTAACTTAGAACAGCCCGCTAGCGCCAACTTTGGTGAATTACTGGGGCGCAATGTGTTAGGGCAGTGGGCTTCAAGTATTCAAAGAGGTAGCGAAGCGGCGTTGTTGTTTCACAGTATGATGTTGCGCCGAGTGCAAACCGGTAATGCCATGATGCTAATGGGAGACTTTAACGATGATTTAGGCAGTGCTTTGCTGAGCTTGTTAACGACAGCCGAACTACGGTTTGAAAAATTCGGCTTTGGTGAGCTAGCCAGTTATCCATTAGCCGATGCCTACACGCTGTTTTGTTGTAATCGAGCTGACAATAGTGCTGAGCAGACCGCGTCAAACACCAATACAAACCGGCCGCCAACGCATTATTATGGGGCGCAAGGTAATGTGCTCGATTACATATTATTGTCGCAAGACTTTAACCCGCGTTTTCATACCAGTACTGCCGAGGTAACGCATTACCACACAGAAGACCGACATTTAATTAATCCACAATATGAGCGCGACAGTCATAGTACCGATCATGCTCCAGTAGTGTGTACTATTTGTTCGCGGTGCTAATATTATCAATTGTATGGTCAACCATTAGCAGGTAAACCTGTGGTGTTGGGCTAGCGTTGATGTTGGTGAATAATGACGATTAAGTCACTATTTTACAGCAGTTTAAGCATGGGTTATTAAGGTGGTTGTATATTGTGGTGCTCAGAAGTTAGGTTTTTGTTTTTGCATCTAGGCCGCAAGTTTACTGCTTTGTTGCAGTCATGACGGTTATTTTAGTATAAAATATCGCTCCAAAATCGGGTGGCAACCTACACTTTAAACGGTTGAGTTAAAAAAGCGTTATTTGTTGTACAAAATAGCGACGCTCAATTGCCTTTTGAGACCTAATTAAGATAACTATACCAATATGGGACGGTCAGATGTCAGATAAGCACTTTATTACGGCGCAAGAATTATTAGAAGATTCTTTTCGTTTAGCGGCACAGGTTTATGAAAGTGGCTTTCGTCCACAATTCATCGTGGGTATTTGGCGTGGTGGCGCGCCGATCGGTATCGCCGTGCAAGAGTATTTTGACTTTAAAAAAGTAGAAACTGACCACATTGCAGTCCGCACTTCTTCTTACTACGGTATTAACCAGCAAAGTAAGAAAATTAAAGTCCACGGTTTACATTATATTGTTGAAAATGCCAATGCAGACGACGGTTTGTTAATCGTGGATGATGTGTTTGACTCAGGTCGCAGTGTACATGCATTGAAAGAAAAACTCGGTGAGTTGATGCGTTTAAATATGCCAAAAGACGTCCGAATTGCATGCCCTTATTACAAGCCTAAAAATACGACTGTACCGCTAAAACCAGATTACTTTATCCATGAGTCTGAAGAATGGTTGGTATTTCCACACGAAGTGTCGGGGCTGTCTCCTGAAGAGCTTGCCGAAGGTAAAAGTGATTTAAAAAACATTAAGCACTTGTTTGTATAACAGACATGTAATGCAACCCATATTAGCGAATGGCTGATTGACGTTGCCATTAAAAAGCCACCTTGCGGTGGCTTTTTTTGTGGTTGCAAATCTTATTTAGGTTAAAGCAAAAATGAGGTTAGTGACTCATTTTTGATTTAATCAGTAAGCATTTTTGCTCTTGCTGTACTGTTTCTTTAATGGCGCGGGCGGTGCCGTCTGACAACGATGTTACTCTGGCTAGCGTGTCATTTAAGGCGCTGACACTCGCATAGCTGCAGTCTGTTGGAATTAAAAGCTTGGCGTAACTGCGCATAAAGACTGGGCCTTTGTTTTTATCCAACTGGGCGAGTGTGCTGAGTCGCTGCTGGGCGGTTACATTGCTAAGTGCTTTTTGTTCGCTTGGATACAAGTGAGCCATAATGGTGCGTTGTTTTGAAAATGGCAGATTGGTTTCTTGTTGGATTCGGGTCAACCACTGACGTTTTTTGAGTGCATCGGGGCGAGATACTTCTGCGGCCAACGCTGCTTTTTGGCCAGAGTCGCTAGTGTCTGCAGTGCGCTCTTTGCGTAGCCAGTACATGGCGCTTGGGTGATCGTAGCGGTTCAAATGACTAACCATTAACCAGCGTAGGTCTTGGTCCACTTCTAATCCTTTGATACTCGCAGTGTGATTGAGCAGTGAATCGATGTGTTTCAACGCGTCTTTACTGCGGGCAAACGCGACAAAATTGCTAAACCAGCGGCGCTGAAAATCCCGCTGCTCGCTGTATTCCATCACCTTTCTTAGGCTCATCTGCTCAATGGCACGCACCGCTTGTGTGGCAAAACGCTGGTTTGACGGCGCCATGCTGTCTAAGTATTGCTGAGCTTTACTTAAGCTTGATAGCACTTGGCCCACTATGGTGTAGTCAGTTTCTTTGGGTAAATTAACGAGCACGGTGCCAATGTAGTCGTTCAGAGATAAGCTGCCATCTTCAACGCTATCCCATAAGCTTTGCCATAGCATTGAACGTAGCAGCGGTTCTTGGACTAGATTAAGGTTCTGTTTTGCAGTGTTAAATGATACTGGATCTAAATTAACTTTTACAAAGCCCCAATCTTGATAGTTTGGGTAGACCAGATCGGGACAGTGCATGCCAACAAGGTTTTTAACCTTCGTGATGCTGCCGCGATAAGTAACAGGCACACTCATAATATGGTGTAACTGATTACGACCTTTGGTAAACAGTCCGATTTGAACCCGCTGCTCACGCAAAGTAGGTAGGGCGCTGCTAGCGGCGGTTTGTTTAATTGTAAATTGGCTAATGCGGTCATTTTCACAGCTAAAGCTGGTTTGAATACTATTGACTCCCGCTTCGTACAGCCATTGCTGGCTCCAGGTTGTGAGATTAGTATTGGCGGCCTTGCCAAGGCTATTAATAAAATCACTCAGGGTCGCATTTTGATAACTGTATTGCTTAAGGTAGTTTTGCACCCCTTTCTGGAAGGTTTTTTCTCCTAAAAGGTGGTTGAGCTGGTTTAAGGCTGAAGCACCTTTGGAGTATGTAATGGCGTCAATATTATCGAAAGCATTTTGGGTAGTGGCTACAGGTACTTCAATTGGGTGAGTGCTGACTTGGCTGTCGAGGTGGTAAGCGCTTTGTTTGTTTTTAGCGTAAAAAGTGCGCCAAGCGTAGTTAAATTCAGTGGCTTCGCTGGTGGCTAGCGTGCCCATAAATGAAGCAAAACTTTCGTTTAACCACAATCCGTTCCACCATTTCATGGTGACTAAGTTACCAAACCACTGATGTGCCATTTCATGCATAATCACGCCCGCTAAACGCTCTTTTTGCGTGGCGGTCATTGCAGCGTTAAATAAGAAGCGGCTTTCGCTGTAGGTTATTGCAGCGGCGTTTTCCATCGCGCCATATAAAAAGTCAGGCACTAATACTTGGTCATACTTTTTAAAAGGGTATGCAATGCCAAAGTAGTCATCGAAAAATGTTAGCCCTTGCTGGGTGTAGGTAAACCAGTCTTGTGGGGTTACTTGTTCTGCCACCGATTGGCGGGCAAATAAACGTAGTGGGTATTTTCCGCTATTGTCGGTCCACTGATGATACGGGCCAGCATGCATTGAAAAGTTATATGGGCTCAGTTTTGGTGACTCGGGGAATGTCCATTGGCGGTTGTCGCCAACGATTGTGGCTGCTGACTCACGCATAGCACTGATCACTGTCCACTCTTTAGGAGCGGTTACCGACAAGGTGTAATGTGCTTTTAGATCCGGTTGATCAAACACGGCAAACATTTGCTGCGCTGCGGCGGGTTCGAAGTGAGAATACAGGTAAACCTTGTTGTCGACGGGATCAACAAAACGATGGAGGCCTTCGCCATTAGTGCTGTGGGCGCGGGTAAACTGTACTTCAATGGTGTTTTCGCCACTGGTCAGTACACCTGCAGGAAGGGTAATAAAGTGATTGTTATAATTAGGGTATAGCCTTTTGCCATTAATACTAAAGTGCTCAATGGTGGCTTGGCTGAGATCGAGCGTAAGCGCTTTACTGGCATCGTTGAGGTGAAAACGGATTTTTGTGGTGGCTGAAAATGTGGCTTCACCGGTTAGGGTAAAGTCTAAATCATAATGCACATCAGATACACGAGCAGAGCGTAATGCCGCCGATTGCTGGCTGATATAGGGCGAAGCATCTCGTGGTAGCATAGGTTGAGTGGGCGTTGAATTACAGGCCGTAAGTAGCACCGAGAGCAAAACAACGATAGCAGTATGAAACAGGTTCAAAACAACATCCTTATAGTAAACGATTGATATCCAAAAGAGGCACGTCAGATTTAGCGACACACGGTAGCATATTCAACCACTCACGGGCGTTAAAGTCATCAAATTAGAGCAATAAAAAAGCCAGCAAGTTGCTGGCTTTAGTGGTTTATGTAACGCTAACGCGGGATTACATCCCTAAAAATGATTTTGACTTCACTTTGCGGATCTCTTTTTCATCAGACCATTCGATGAGGCCGGTTTCTAAATCCATTAAACGCATCGTCATTTTGTAGTACACATCTTTAGTGCTGCCATCTTGTTTTACGATGCTAGAAAGGTTGCCGTAAAGCATGTATTGCGCACCGATTTGACGACCAAAGCTAATGGCTGTTGATGGGTCTACCATTCCTGAATTGTTTTGGTAATCAAGCTGCTTACGTACCGCCTCAACTTTAGTCATATCGATAAAGCGGAACTTACCTGAGCGTAATAATTTGTTGCTGATAGTGTCGGTTACTGACTCAGTATCAATGTGCTCTGAGGTTTTGTTTTTGATTTTATCAACAAACATAATCGGACGGTCATTGGCCGTTAGGGCCACAACCGGTGGGAAAGTGAGCATGCTATCGACCATTTTTGACGCGATAGCTTGTAAGTCGGTAGAACCAAAGTTTTCATTAACGGTTTCCACTTCTGTGGCATCACCATATTCAACCTTAGATTGACACGCAGACAAGCCTATGACCGCCGCGAGAATAAAAATAATGTTTAGATGTTTCATAGTCAGTTCCATATAAGTGATTGCTAAATGATTATTGAATAAAAGCGGGTGTAATTGCCAGTATCAATGACCCAAATAAGGGTTGTTCGGCCATTTTTAACTTCTATTTTGTTGGGTGCTGCATCGTTGAGCCCAATAGAATAGCTGCCCGCTTTTACATAAGTACGGGCAATATGGGCTTGCTTGGGTAACGTTAGCCAGCTGCGTCTATCAGCTTGCTCTGTTACGACGTTAAACAGTTGCATGGCAATGGCGGCATAGTCGGTTTGATTTTTCAGGCGTTTGCTATTGCTTTCAACGCTCTGGGTTAATTCTGATTTAGCATAAATACGTGCGGCTTGCCTTACCAATGCCGCCGGTAAATCTTCTTTTAAGGCAGTAATGGCTAGCGCATCAATATTAGCAATTGGCGCGGTGGTTAAATTGGTCCCGAAGCCTTTAATATTAGCCGGTTGCAGCTGTGTTAGCGTCGGCGTATAGCTTGCTAGTGAAGCTGTTTGCCAATTGCCATTAATGGTAAAAGGCACCGTGATACTCTGTTTTTCGGGCACAAAGCCACGCTCTAGCATGACAATGACTTGACCTTCGCCTTGTTGTTGGCGTTTTGTGTCGCCCCAACGTTGCTTGAATTCGTCATATTGCGGCATCGACAATTGCCCCGCGAGCCTCACTAAGTCTTGCTGTAAGTATGGGTTGTTAGGGGAAATTTGCGCAGCTTTGCGGTAATCAATATAGGCATCATTGGGTTCGCCTAATATTTCATGTAGTACCCCAGTGGTGTAATAGCTGTAAGCATTTAAAAACGAGCTGGTGGTTGTGCCGGCGGCTTGTCCGAGTTTATTCATTTCAGCGTCAATGGTGCCGTTATCCATTGCTTGCACTGACTCGCTTGATTTTCGGTAACGAGCTTGTTCTGAACTTTGTAGTTCGTTACTGCGGCGCACCTCAACTAATGCACCTTCAATATCGCCACTGAAAAGGTAGTTAAGCGCTTGATATTGATGCAGCATGATCCGTTCGTAACCAGGGCCGCGGTAGGGAATAACATTATCATTTAGCAGTAGGCTGGTTGCGGTTGCGCCTGCATCACTTACGCTAAGCTTGGCTTTATCGTCAAAGACACCATAAGCCCTGCTGGCTTGCTCGAAATAGCGTTTGCTGGCCTCAAAGTCGCCAGCAATTTGGGCTGCACGCCCTGCTTCTTGGGCGTAGAGTAGCCCGTCGGCACCACTGATATTTGATTCAACAATCGCGGCCGCTTGTTGTGGGGTAGCTGAATTGAGCTGGGCTTTAACAGGGGCAATTTGCGAAGGGTAATTGATGAAAATGCTATTTAGTGCGCATCCACTCAGGCTTAACATCATTGTTATCAGCAGGAGTGTCTGCTTCATGCTAGCGTCTCGGTGATGGTTGATTGCATTGGGATCCTTGTGAGCTCTGACGGCTTAAGTAACTAAAATGCATTGGTATTTTAATATGGCTAATAAGCTACAACTTAGCAAAGCCTCACTAATGTTAGCCTATTTATACCATGTTGAAGCTGAACCTAGTATGAATGTATAACGATACAGGTTACATTAATTTAACCCGTATCGTGATGGGGATTCAATCAATAATGCGGTGGTGGCGTTTCGTCTGCTTGGCTGGCCATGTTGCTAGGCTCAACAGATTGCAGTTTACTGAGCAATAAACGTAACTGCTCTTGCTGTAATGCAACCACATCATTGAGTTTAATGACTTGTTGGTTGAGCTCTTCAATAGTGCCATCTTGAAACGCTAACTTCATTTCTAACTCTTCAACTCTTTGTTCTATATTATCCACGTTAACCTCTGATGGATGGTAAAGGTGGTTACACCTAACCTATACCGATATGCTCAATTTGAAACAGAGTATACATCGACTCACTATTTTTAGGGTAGGTGGATGAGAGAGTCTGATAAATTATTCGGCTAATGATTGAAGTTGACCTATTAACTTAAGCCTACTTACAAGCGAATATGGTTCACTGGTGCCAGCAATATAAATCGTTTATCGCAAAAATCCTGAACTTGTACCTTGGTTTGTGGTCTGTTTAATCTGTATGTGTTTATACCCGTATGATTGTGGTTCGGCCTTGGTTTTATTGTGGTATGTAATACATTAATCTGTATCGAAAAAGTGCTCTTAATCACTGTTATACGCCTTTTGATTAAACAGATTGGAATAACCGAATTAACTAGTATAAAGTGGTTCGCCTAAATAAAAGCAGGTTATATTAACCACGTGTAGATGCTGAGGAAGCTTCAATGAAATCGATTTATAAATATTCGCTAGTGGCTTTGGCCGTTGTTGGTCTTACCGCTTGTAATAAAGAGCAGGAAGTTGCTGCTCCAGCTGCAGTTGAGTTGACAACCGAAACACAAAAAGAAGCCTACAGCATTGGTGCATCAATCGGAACTTATATGGCTAACCATATCAAGGAACAAGAAGATCTTGGTTTTGCTGTAGACAGAAATTTAATCGTGACTGGTTTTAGCGAAGGTTTGAGTGGTGAGCTAAAAATTAATCAAGAAGACATGCAGACAATCTTGAAAAGCCTTGATGAAAAAATGAATGAAAAGCGTGAAGCAAAAGCCGCTGAATTAGCTGCAAAAAGCTTAGCAGAAAGCGCAGCATTCCTTGAGGCTAACAAAGCTAAAGACGGCGTTGTAACAACTGAATCTGGCCTACAATACGAAGTATTGACCGAAGGCACAGGTGCTAAGCCAGCTGCGACTGACACCGTTAAAGTACACTATGTAGGTACACTAACTAACGGTACTGAATTTGATAGTTCAGTTGCCCGTGGCGAGCCTGCTACGTTCCCTCTAAACCGTGTTATTCCTGGTTGGACAGAAGGCGTACAGCTAATGTCTGTAGGTTCTAAGTTTAAGTTTGTTATCCCTTCAAACTTAGCTTATGGCGACCGCGATACTCCAACAATCCCAGCTAATTCTACTCTTGTGTTTGAAGTAGAATTACTCGAAATACAAAACGAAGAAGCTCCTGCAGCAGACGCTGAAGCTGCGCATAAGCACTAATACCGCTTTGTATACGACAACAAAAAAGGACGCTTAGCGTCCTTTTTTAATGCCTGAAATTGGTTCTATTGTTTTTTCTTTGGCGGGAACTGCGCCAGTATATTGCTCACCGTTGCATGGGTTTGTGCAGCTTTTGCTTCGCCACCATCTTCAAAGTCGAAAGTATTGCTGCCGCGCCAAATCAATTGTTGTGACTGTGGATCAACGATATCAATAAAAATGGTTTGTACTTTTTCGCTGTCACTGCCAATGGGCAAATCAACACTTGTGCCGATACTGCCGCCAACAGATTTCCCCCATGAACCTGCGCCAAGGCCAATCGATACTCCGGATGTTTTAGGTTTGTCATCGACTTTAAAACCATATGAGACTAAAAAGTCGGGTGCCTCAGTTTGGTTTACAAAGCCTGCCGACACGAGTGCCGCGGCAATAGACTGCTCAATTCTCTTAGAGCTCAACGGATCGGGCGTTTGAGGTGGCACAATTTGCGAGAAGGTTTTTAGTTTGGAAAAGTCATAGCCAACGCTGTAATCACTTTTAGGCGCTGAGGTAGAACTGCAGCCAGTTAGTATGGTTATAGGCAGCGCAACGATACACGCGATTAAGATGTTTTTTAGTTTATGCATGGTTTAGCCTCTTCGATTTCAAGCGTGACACCCTATGAAGTTTTAACTAAATGACGACTATAGTTAAGCGGTATTTTAGCGAGTACAGGATTAATTTTAGTTATACAAAGGTGATGTTGGCGCATATCAATCGACTCAATTTTTTGCGAATTGGTATTATGCCTTACATAGTATATGTTTAGGGGATGGAACAGTTAGAGTTTTTTGAGATCCTCAGCCCGTGCATTGGTGTTTGCCAAAGCGATGCTCGAGGATATTGTAAAGGATGTTTACGTAATCGAGACGAGCGCTTTAAGTGGCTCGAGTTTTCTGATGCGCAAAAAGTGAATATTATTCGGTTGTGTAAACAGCGTAAGCGTCGGCGTCAACTGGTGCTGATTAAGGCCAAAAAAGCGCAGTTGATACAACAACGAGTTGATGCGAATTCGAGTTTAAACTTCAGTGAGGTTGACCCCGAGCTTGCATCAACACCAGAGCCAGTTGATGTGAGCGATTTTAAACTGGATTAAGCCCCTGCACTTAGGGCTTATGCCAGGTTAGTGTAAACTGTGTTTTGCCCGGTTGACTGGCGACACTGACCTCGCCTTGATGGCGATCCATAATGCGTTTAATGATAGCCAGCCCTAAACCATGGCCTTTATTACCATTGGCACTTGTTGCACTGCGGTAATAGGGCTCAAAAATTTTCTCTTGGTCCTGCGGCAAAATTCCTTCGCCGTCATCTGTTACGCTGATTAATACTTCTTCATCTTGCGTGCTGATAGCCACCGTAATACGGCTAGCTGCAAAACGCTGTGCGTTGGTGATGAGGTTTTGCAAAGCACGTTCAATTAATGACGGTTCAGCCATAATTTCAATTAGTGGCTGCTGCGCTTTTAGCTCAATAGTAATGGGGTGGTGCGCTTGTAAACGTTTAATGGTTTGTTGTACTAAGCTATTGATATCGCAGCGTTCAAATTGCAATCCCTCACGTTGAGTTTCTAAACTGGCGTAGGTGAGTAGCTCATGCAGCAAGTTTTCCATCTCTTTAATGTCGAGCAGCATCTCATCAATAAATTGACTGCGGCGTTGCTCGCTTGAGTCGGGTAAGCAATATTGCGGGATCAGAGCTAGCGCAAACTTAAGCCGTGCTAGCGGGGTTCTAATTTCATGAGAAACCGCATTTGAAAGGTGCTTTTGGTTTTCGATTAGCGCACTAATATGTGCTGCCATATCATTAAACGTGGTCGCTAATGGTAATACTTGCGACTGTTTTGCCAATTTTATACGGGTATTCCATTTGGCTTGGCCAAATGCTTTGGTCGCGTGCCGTAAAGTTTTTAAATCTTTAGATAGCGGCCAGACCCAAATTAATGCGACCAAGGCCAGTGACAGATAAAAAAACAAGTTAAAAATGCCACGTAAACCAGCGTCGGAATCAAACCTTATTGGCCCCGCCATTAATACTTGCTCGCCTACGGCAATAAACTGTAGCTCACTATGAAGATCATAAGGCGTGGTAATTACGGCATCGGCTTGAATCGTTTGCTCGTTAGACAGGACGATTTGGTCGGCATCAAGAATGGCTAATGGAAACTCAGGGTTATTATTGATGCTGTCGAGCAGGGGTTGGCGCTCCTCTAGCGGTAGGTTTGCTAACATCTGAGCTAAGGCAACTAAAGGGGCATCAATTACCCCTTTTTCTTCAACATTACTTTGCCAAAGGTTATCAAGCGCCCAGCCAATAGTTAGAAAGCCGACGCTTAATAATAAATATAAGCTTAAAAATAAACGCTTCATGGTTGTGTGGTTTGCACCTTAGCCATTCCATGCTTCAGGTGCGAACAAATACCCTTGGCCCCACACGGTTTTAATTCTGAAAGGCGTTTCAATATTATCACCGAGTTTTTTTCTTAATCGAGAAATGCGTACATCAATTTTTCTGTCTTTACCGTCAAAATCAATATTAAGTAAATATTGATAAATATATTGGCGACTCATAACTTGGCCTGCTTTTGAGGCGAGTAACCACAATAGTTCAAACTCATGGCTGGTTAAGTCGACTTCAAGCTCGCCTAAGCGAATAGCTTGTGTATGTGGGTCGATACTTAATTTACCAAAGCTGAGACAGTGCGACTCCGCTTGTGGTGGTTTGGCTTGGCGACGTAATAGGTTGTTGATTCTGGCAACTAATAAAGCTGGGTCAACGGGTTTAACGACATAATCGTCGGCACCGAGAGCTAAGCCTTTAATTTGGTCTTCATTTGAACCTAATGCGCTCATTAATAAAATCGGTCCAGCAAAATAGTCTGGTAATTTTTCGCATAAAGTCAGACCGTCCATACCTGGCAGCATAATATCGAGCAAAATAACATCAGGCTTATAGTTAATTAAGCGGGTTAATACCGTATCTCCACGGCGTTCGACTTCAACGTGCATTCCATGCGATTTTAAATAATCTACAATTAAATTGGCTAAACGAATGTCATCTTCGACGAGTAATACTCTGTGCGTAGATTGAGAGTCGGTCATTAGAATAAACTCCATGGGTTGCGGTAGCGACGCCTTACATGAGGCGAAGACGCTTGAGTTACTTTTAATTTTACCCCCGCAAGGGTCTCTGAGGTATCTTTGTCTATCATGACAAACTGAATATCTTTTTCAGCGCTGACATTTACAGTTAAAGAGTTATTTTTATTTGAGCTACTACACCATTTTTCTAGTTTTTTATAATCAGAAATGATGCATATTGGCCGATTTTTTAACACTTCCCACGTTAATACCACTTCAGTATTGCACTGTGCGTCTTCGGCACTGGTAATACAAAACTTAGGTGCTAATGTAAGGTCGGCAGCGGTTAACTCTGCTTCTTCAGCTACACTGTAGCCGCTCATTACTGAGCACAAAATCAAACACAAAGGTATTTTTCTGGCTATCAATAACACGCGTATTAAAACCTATATGCTGCGCCTAAAAAATAGGTGGTGGTATGGTCCTTTTCGAGCAATGGACTGGCCACTATTTCATCAGCAATCTTGGTATAACGAGCGGCAAACAACAGGTTCCAATTGTCAGTTAACACATATTGTCCTGTAAACTCGAGACCTTGATTAAGCGCTGATTTTGGCTGGTATTTTTCGCTCCAATAAATACTTTCACTGGGCCTTATACCATAGTAATAATCGACAACTCGCTTGCTCTTCCAGTCTAACACAGCTGCAAACTCAAAATTCCAACTGTTTAATGGAATATTGTACCGCCATTTGAGCTGCGCTTCAGTACCGTTGTGCACATTAAAAAGATCATGTGTAACAGATGTTTTGACTATACCAAAAGCTGTGTAAAGAAACGCTTCTGCACCGCCAAGATATGTAAACTTTCTGCACAGTTTCTCCATAGTATTGATTTCTGGTGTGTTTTTGCTCATACCTGTTGAAGTTTCGTTACCAATAGATTGCTCAAAACTATTGTTTTGTATTGAGAAAAGATTGCTTGGATCCCAGCGATAGAAAAATGCGCGATCATGGCTAAACGTGCCGATTAAATTTATGGTAAAGCTTTCGCCTTCAGTGAGGGTATAGCCTAAATCGCCGTTATCAAAAAACCATCGGTCTCCATAATAAGCGATTGTCGGGACGAGGTAGATCGGGATATCGTCATAATCTTTCAGTGGATTAGTTTTACTGCCGTAGCCAAGCGCGATACCAATATCCCAGCGTTCCACTTCAATACAGCTATTGTCACTTTCGCAATGAGCATTATTGGCTAAAGCGGTTGAGGTATTTAGGCTAAGCAAAAGGGCAAACGCGAATAAATAAGGCATGGCTGACAGTCGACTAATTACATGTGTTAACAAATTGTTGCGATGGTAGCATCAATTAGCCTGTGCGGCATGCGTTAAGGTTGCTTTGTAGCAAAGTGATACAGATCATACTGTTGTACGGTATTAGGTGCGGCAGTTTAGTGGCAGGCAAAAGCTTAAAAGTTACAGGGTGGCAAAGCCGGAAATCTGTAACTTTTGAGCGTATTGGTTTGCTGGGTTACGACTGCATTTTTTGGCGCACAAAACCTAATGTTGCTTCATCTAGGCTGCGTTTTGAAATGTAACTTACAGTTTTTGCTTGTTTAAGTAAAAAGCCCTGCTTAGTTTCTGTAATTGTTGCAATATCTTGCCATAATACCGTGCCGTTGACGTAAAAAGAGTCGTGGGTTATGCCTGTTTCATCAACGGTTAATGTCACTTCATTGTTTGCCGCTTTGCTCACCATTTGACGCATTAACCACCAAGGTTTTTTATAGTAAATGTTTAATGCTTCTAACACGCCTAGCGCGATGAGAAACCAAGATGCATAGGCATTGATATTGGTCAGTAATAACAAAATGCCAATAAAGCTAAATATAATCGCTTTGCGATAAGCGCGTATTGAATTATCGATGACCACCGATTCGTCAAAGCACTCGCTAAAGTGGCTTTTATCTAAAGTATATTGTGTGGTGTAACTGTGTTGTGACTTCATTAGTACTCGTTAGTGCTGTGCTTGATGCTCAAGGCTTAATGATTACATTATACGCCTAAGTTTGCCCATAGTGGATTAACTCAAACTTAATCTGGATAATTGTAATGGTTTAGCCAGCGCTAGTGAGTATTTTGGGCGGTGTGATATTGCTGCCACTGTTATTGACGGTGGTTATTAATGAATAACTGTTAACGTTATGTTGTTGTCATTTGTGTTTTACTTCACCGGTGCGCTAGTCATATTGGTATTTACCTTTGGAAAAATCCGCTACCCATTAGCGCCAATCTTCTTTTTTGAACAACGCAAGCAGATTAAAAAACGCCGAGTAAACGGTATATTTACCAATACAAGCAACGATCCATTTAATACCGCCTTTATTGTTGGAGTGCTGTTTTATTTAGGGCTGTTAGGTGTACTGGTATGGCTTGCTTGACGCTTTGTGTCTTGGCTTTACTTGCGGGTATAGCAAACTGCAAAAATAGCTTCCACGTTTAAACGGTTGTTTACATTTTGAGCATACGGCAGTAGCTTAGCGAAAAACACGCGCGTTTATGGATGAATATGACAACCAGAAAAACAATACTGATCACCGGAGCCAGTTCAGGACTGGGACGAGGCATGGCATTAGAGTTTGCCAAAATGGGGCGCGACTTAGCCTTGTGTGCCAGACGAGTTGACAGGCTAGAAGCCTTAAAAATAGAGCTAGAAGCGATTAACCCATCGATTAGAGTGTCGGTAAAAGCATTAGATGTAACCTGCCACCAACAGGTGTTCGACGTGTTTGAGCAATTTAAGCAGCAGTTAGGCTCAATCGATCGGATCATTTTGAATGCTGGAATGGGCAAGGGCGCGGCGATTGGTACCGGACACTTTGAGGCCAACAAGCAAACAGCTGAAACCAACTTTATTGGTTTGTTGGCGCAGGCCGAAGCCGCGATGGCGATATTTAGAGCGCAAAATTCGGGTCATCTGGTGACGATGTCATCGGTTAGTGCGGTGCGTGGTTTTCGGCGTGCATTAACGGTTTATGCGGCAACAAAGGCGGCAGTGACCTCGTTAACTGAAGGGATCCGGATTGATGTGATGCATACACCAATGCGCGTTAGCTGTATTCATCCAGGCTTTATTCGTAGTGAAATTAATGATCATGTCGAAAAAGTGCCGTTTATTGTCGATACCGATGTAGGTTGTCGTGCAATAGTTAAAGCCATTGAAGCGGAAAAGGCTAATAGTTTTGTACCGACCTGGCCTTGGGCTGTACTGCATTGGGTATTACGGGTTATGCCACAGGCTTGGATTAGAAAAATGAGTTGATCAAGCTCATATATCTAATCTAGCTGACGAGCATATTTACCCTTAGTCGTAATGGTTTCGCTCACTGGGTATGTCACTTAAGTATTGTACAAACTCAACTTCATAGCCGTCTGGGTCGATGTAATAGACATTACGGCGATAGGGCGAATCCGCGCCATTTTTATCGACAGGGTGACCCATTGCGGCAAGGCGATTGATCACCCCATCGAGGTCGTCCACCACAAATGCAAAATGCGCCAACCCTACTTGATGACCGCTCAAATCTCGATTTTGCTCAACCCCATTGTCGTTAAACGTTAAATACTGCTGGTCATCGCCAAAGTGGATCCAGTTACGGTCGACCCCAGACCATTGGCTGACACCACCGCCACGGGTTGTCCAATGTGGAAAAATGGCTTGATAAAATGCCAGCGCGGTGGGGATGTCTTTTACCACTAAATTCAAATGTTCTAAATGCATCATAATTATCTCCTTACTATAGGGTTAACTTAAATTTGAATTGTTTTTGCCGTGTTGCTACATGCCATAACTGTACTCGTGTTGTTTGGGGTAGGGCCGAGTGTGATGCTTAGCCCTGATCACCGTTAACGCTTCAGCGTATTGCGCCAACATATGCAAGCAATAACCAATGAATTCACGAAGCTGACAGTCGCGCTCATCAACCGGTTGTGCATGGTTTAATACTGCGTCGACATTGCGAATAATAAGGTGGTCTGGTGTTGCAACTAGCTTATTATTTTTAAATGCATTCATTCTTAGCTCTGCTATTGGATACGCGCCATTAATACCACTGACTACCGACACTAACAGCGCTGGCTTGTGCGCCGTTTGCTGGCTGTCGCACATCAACAGAAAGTTTTTCATTATTGGCGATGCCATCCCGCCCCATTCTGGTGTTATTAATATCAATGCGTCGGCGCGTTTAATCTGCTGCGAAATAAGCGGCCAGCGGCTGCCTTCGCTGCTCTTACTGCCCGACTCACCATCCCAAAAAGGCAGCTGATATTGGCACAGCTCAATGTGTTTTACGTGTTGATTCGGTTGCAACTGCTGCATTAAGTATTGCGCGACTTTGGCGCTTTGCGAGTTTTCACGTTGGCTACCACTGACAATAAGTATGTTCATATATGTAAACCTTTTTGTTTATTAATGTTAAGTAAGGTAATTGCTTTACTTAATAATGTAAAGAAAAAAGTTTACTTAAATAATGGTTCAGTAATAATAGGCATTAAGCGTGATAGAGGTGCCTATGAAAACCAGCGATAAAATTTTACAGATGCTCAAAACCCAAGGTGAGCTCACCGCAAAAGTGATTGCCACTGAACTGGGTTTAACCACAATGGGCGTGCGTCAGCATTTACAAAGCCTTGAAGACAGTAACGATGTTGTGATTGAAGACAGAAAAGCGGTCCGAGGTCGACCAACGCGTTATTGGTCGTTAACCCCCAAAAGTAATAGCCACTTCTCAGACCGTCATGAAGAACTCACAGTGCAATTAATTGACTCTGTAACAACGGTTTTTGGTGAGCAGGGGCTAGAGCAACTCATCGCTCATCGCGAGGCAGCCTCATTAAAGTTATACCAAGCAGCGTTAGCGGCAGAGGTTGGTTTAGCCGCCAAGTTAGCTGCACTGGCCAAGTTGCGGTCTGACGAGGGTTACATGGCAGTTATTGAACAGGTTGATGGTGTTTATTGGCTGCTAGAAAATCATTGTCCTATTTGTGCAGCAGCTAGTGCATGTTTAAATTTTTGTCGCTCGGAGTTAAAGCTGTTTCAGGCGCTTTTAGTTGGTGAGGCCAGCGTGAGCCGAGAAGAGCATATTATTGAAGGTGCACGTCGTTGCGCGTATAAAATAGACCCAATTAATGGACAAACTAATGCAATCTAAACGGGCACGGTTAGACCGGTTTATCAGTGCAACGACTGGAATAAACCGTAAGCATGTGAGGCTGTTGTTGGCTAAAGGCTTAGTTGAGGTTGACGGTAAAGTGGCCCGCGATATTGACCAAATTATTGATCAGTTTTCGCATATTTGTTTAGAAGGCAAAGTGCTTCGAGCTAACGCCCCGAGTTATGTTATGTTGCACAAGCCCATCGGTGTGGTGAGCGCAACCGTTGATGATAAACATAAAACCGTCATTGACCTGCTAACACGGGCCGATAAAACACAACTGCACATAGTGGGTCGGTTAGACTTAAATACCTCAGGTTTATTGCTGTTAACCAACGATAGTCGCTGGTCAAAGCGCTTAATGTCACCAGAGCACAAAGTGGCAAAGTTGTACCGCGTTACCTTACAAAATCCATTAGATCCCACTTATGTCGATGCGTTTGCTAAAGGGATGTATTTTGGCTACGAAGATATCACTACTGCTCCGGCAAAGCTTGAAATTGTCGACTCACACACTGCACTCGTTACCTTAATCGAGGGGCGCTACCACCAAATAAAACGGATGTTTGGCCGTTTTCGCAATCCGGTAGTAGCACTGCACCGAATTTCGGTGGGCGACATTGTGCTCGATCCCCAACTAGCAGTAGGCGAAAGTCGCGAATTAACCCCCGCTGAGGTGAACGCCTAGCCTCTTTTTGTCCGCGACAGTTGAATCAGTTTGGCTGTTGTTGGGTAAAAAATAAGCCAATGTTCAAGTTTGTGATGTAGTGCAAATTTTGAGCTGGCTCGCGCTGTACTTACCGTGAATGTGCAATCGATAACTGGATGTAAGTGTGAGCAGGGTCGCTTTGTTGGTAAAAGTGTGATCGGTGACTGCTGGTTGCTTGCAGTAAAGCCCATGGTGCAATGCAGCCTATTAAGTCTATGATTGCCCAGTTTAATCTACTACATTGTTGCTATACCCCTGCTGTAGCAACGTGGAGGGCGGTATTTGCTTGCAATAAACGGTTTAACTACACTGCGCGCCGCTAAGGTTAGCTTAGGTTAATCAAGTGCGGTTGAATGTAACCGCTACCCACCTTATTGCATGCATCCTGTAGGGGACTTATGACGACACCACTTAACAACACTTTCGCTAATCCGGCACCTCTGGGTTTAATGGGCTTTGGTATGACAACTGTACTGCTCAATATCCATAATGCTGGTTTTTTTCCGATCGATTCAATGATCCTTGCGATGGGTATTTTTTACGGTGGTATTGGCCAAGTATTAGTTGGATTGATGTGTTTTAAGCGTGGTGACACGTTTGGTACTACTGCATTTACTTCATACGGCTTATTTTGGTTGACGCTAGTTGGGTTGATAGTGATGCCGAAAATGGGCTTAGCAGCGAGTCCTGCCGGCTTTATGGGTTGGTATTTAGGCTTGTGGGGTTTGTTTACCGGCTTTATGTTTATTGGTTCAATGCGTTACCCATTGGCTAAGCAAATTGTATTTGGTTCATTAACATTACTATTTTTGTTATTGGCTGCGCGCGATTTTACCGGCAGTGAGCTCATTGGTACTATTGCGGGTTTTGAAGGTATTTTTTGTGGTTTGAGTGCTATTTACTTTGCCATGGCGCAAGTGCTTAACGCTGAATATGGCCGCGTGATCCTACCGGTTGGTAAAGTGCGCTTTGCCGCTGCAACGACAGCTTAATTACGGCAAGGCTGTGATTCTTATCAACAGTAAAATAGATTAGACAATAAAAAAGCTGACATTAATGTCAGCTTTTTTGCGTTTTACCCAAGTGATATTAGTGCTTAACGTTGTTGAAGTTTAAACAACCACTTGCCGTATAGGTAAATACCCACAGCTGATATCGTACCGATAGCCGCAATGATATACCACGCCATACCAATATTATGGCTGTTATATAGTAAAGTGGTTAGTTGCTGCGCTGGCTCACCAGTATAAGCAACTAACGTGGTAAATGCTTCACCCTGAGGGATGGCACTTACATCTGCGGCGCTCATGCCTCTTTGTGCTAATAGCTCTAATGAGAAGACCTCTTTTGAGGCGTACATCTCATACAGTTTAGGCCCAAAGAACCCTTCGAGTGTCCAGCCAATACCTTGAGGTAGCATCACAAAGCCAAGGTACATGGCTTTTTTGCCTTCAGGTGCAATGTTACCCATAAACTCATTTTTCTTTGGGCTAATCATCATTTCGCCGAATGAAAACATCACAATCGCCAGTACAATCATCCATGCTGCGTTAGTGGCACCCACAAGAATGAAGGCAAAAATACTCAACAAACAACCGCCAAGCATCGCAGTGGTAATGCGGTATTTAGCCGTTAAAGCGGCCACTAAGAAACAGGTGGTCATAATCATACCGGCGTTAAGGTTCAGCATGCCTTCAGGCATGACTTTTGTCCCGGTATTATCAAGGCCAAGCCAAAATTGGAAAAATCCGTTGCTGGTGCCTTCTGACCCAAATAGTGAGGTGACGATGACGCTGGTGTCGACCCATTCTGCAATGTGGATCGGTAATACATCAAACAGTGAGTTAAATAAAAACCAAAAACCGGCGAATACGAGCATGTAGTAAATCACTACGGGTTTTTTAAGCTCATGCAGTGCATCACGCCATAGTGCAACTTGCTTTACTTCGCCCGATTTTACTTGGCGATTACGCTCTAAACGTTCTTGTTTACCCGGCTCTTTATAAGCGAGCAAAAATAGAAAGTTGAGTGAAATAATAGCGGCACAAGCAAAAAATACGTTATCCCAAGAAAGCTGACGCATATGTACTGCAACTAGTGGCCCCAAGAAACCACCAATATTAACCACTTGGTAGAATATTCCCCACGCCATCGAAGTGTTTTGTCGACCCGTTGAAAGCACTAACGTACCTTGAATGCCGGGTTTAAATATCCCTGTTCCCCCTGCAAGTAATATGGCACCAATCAAGAAGCCCGTAAAACTGGGGAAAAACGCCATAACTAAGTAACCTGATATTTTGACCAGTGTTGAGGCAAAAATGGTTTCTTTGTAGCCAACGCGATCAGATATTCCGCCAGTAAATACCGGAATAAATGTCTGCATCATTGCCCAGATCCCGATAATAATACCGTAATCGCTCAGGCTAATACCGAGTCCACCTTCGGACACTGGCGCTTTAGCGTACAAGCCAGCACTGGCTTTTACGCCGTAGTAGGCAATACGTTCGACAAGCTCCATGCCGCCGACAATCCAAAATATATAACTTAAGCTGGCAATAGAGGCCCACATTCCCAGCTGTTTGACTTCGCGTAAGTCGTTATCTGCGTAAGCATCTTTAGGCTCGCTCATAACTTTCCTTTAATTGTGTTCTTTCTATTTATTATTGTGAGCTGCAGTAAAGCAGCGCTTGTGTTGTTTTAGGCTATTTTTGGTTGCCAAAACACTGCAAGCTTGTGATTGCAGCCGATACAATACCTAATTTGATGCTAAAAAACATCGCGTTAGTAGTAGTTTGCGAGGCATCTATAGTATTGAGGGCGCGCGTTGGTCAATTATTGGTATTAAACGGCGTGGTCATACGGGTAACTTAAGCGAGGCTAGAGCAAGTCTTCATAGCTGTGAGAGCGGGATTAAAGGCAATAAAAAAGCCTAACATTAGGCTTTTTTATTGCGCAAAAGTGTGGCTACTTAGTGACAACCCATAAGGCGTGTAACATTCCAGGGATAAAAAACAGTAAACATAGAATAATATTGATCAGTAAGTCTTTGCCCACACCACTTTTAAGAAAAACAGCCACAGGTGGTAATAATATTGCGATAATGACGAGTAACAGCTTATTGGTGTCCATAGAGTATGTCCCTTTAAAGTACTGGTTTAATTACTATCATTTCAGCTATTACAAATTTTAACAGCCTCTATTAAACTTAATGCAAATTATTGTTTCTGTAAATCTAACTTCAGTGTTTTAACCACAGCCTATACAGTGCTAGGGCAATTGCGGCTTACCGCTAATCATTTAATGCTAACTCATTGTCGTGATTTTACCCCAAAGTCTTACGCTATAACGGCCATGCTTGCTGGCCGTCAACAGGTACAGCTGGTAAGTCGAGGCTGAAGCAGTAATCGCCTGGAGCATACACATATACTTGTTTGGCAATCATTGGGTAGGCAAACAGCATGACTTGATCTTTAGCCGCTTGGGTGGTGGCGAGCCCCCACATTTGGTAAACGTCACTGTAATCGAGCCCCGTTGAGTAACTCATGGCAATCATTAAAAAGTCATTGTTGGTGATAGCTTGTGCGGCTTCGAGGCTAAATTGACTAAAGCCGAGGCTGGTCTTCTTTTGCTCCCATAGCTCATTTGACGCTTTAGCACGTTCAAACTCCCGCAGTAAAATATGTAATCGAGGCAGTAAATGCCAGCCATAGTCGAGCGCATCATATTGCTGTGCGGCGATCATCATTTGCAGCATCGTTGCCATGCCGCTCGACCAACTTGTTAGGTTGGCTGCTTGCATATAAGCAAAAGGGTCTGCTTGGTTAACACTTGCCTGCAACACGGCAAATTCATCATCAATACTTAGGTCTTGGCAGGTTGGTAATTTGCCTATTTCAGTATATGCCCGCGACTTAGTGTAGTAAGAGTAAGGGTTGGTTGATGCGTGGCTGTTATGGCCATCAAAGCGTAAACGGCCTTTTTCCAGCCCGTGTCCGAGCTCATGAATATCGCCATGCCCGGTGGGACTAAATGACCAGTTAGCATCGTACGGATTGCCAGAACAACCCGCACCACAAGTGGCTTGGTCTGCATTCATGTGCTTTACGGTATCAATGCTGTCAATTTGCCAACCTTGGCTGGTGGCAAAGTCAGTGATCTCGGCTACCTCATCAATAAGTGGGCCTTTAAAACCGGCCAGTAAGTGCGGGTAATTGTGCACTTGCGTGTTGATGGCGGCGGCCATTTTTTCAGGTGTGTTCCATAATGGTTCCGCATTCATGGTGGTGACCATTTTGTCTAGCTTTGAGTGCACTTCAAAGTGATCAGTTGCTAGCTCTGCCCAGTCGTACTGCGCCGCGGTTAAGGCTTGCATAAATGTGTCACCGTCAGCTCCTTGGCGCCAATGTGGGTGCAAACCTACGTTGCTAAAGCTTAAGCTAACCGGTAAATCGGTTTGATCAAACTGGATCTGCATAGGACCGCCATAGGGACTTGTAAGCTTGATGGTTTCGCCGGTTTTGACTTCAATACGGCTCGATTGTAAATATTTAGGCCGGTTATAACCGTTTTTAGCAAAATGCTGGGTGGAGCCAGAGCGTAAGGTGTTGATAAATATCCACGTGCTAACATCGCTGGTGTCGGTGCGAGTCACTTTCACCGTTTGCCCCGGTAGCGCGTAAACCCCAGCAGAACGAAAGCCTTGTTTGCTACTAATACTGACGGACTTATCAATGGCGCTAATGTGACTAAAATCGGTGCGGCTAAAGTTACCTAGATCATTGGGGACGGCGTTAATGTCGCGGTAGTGATACACGCTGTGGTCGGCATAGTAGGCTTTTAGGTACGTTAGGCTATCAGTGGCACTTACATCCATAGGGTATTGAATTAACCGCCGGTATTCATCTCCTAGCAAAATCAGTTGCTTATAAAGATTGTGATCGCTAAGGCTAAAGATATCTTGCTTGGCGGTATCAAACGCCTGAATGTTTTGCTTAATTGATGTGAGAGCCGGTTGGTAGTCGTCACTAAAGCGTGCATCACAAGTATTGGCGCAGTTGGCTAAGGTAAAGTCGATATCAGCACTATTAAATAGGTTTAACCACAGTAGTTCTTGTGAAAGGCCATTATAACTTTGCTGCATAACGCTTGCAGAGTTCCAGTCGGCTTTGTCTTTTGCATAATAGTTGCCTGGCCCACCAGGTCCCTGCATTGAAAAGCCCATAGGGTTAATAATGGTTTGGGTTAAGGGCACGCTATTCCAGCCATGTAGGTGCAAGTAAAGTAACGGTTGGTTAGCTGCTTGAATTTGCCCGATGAGTGGCGCAATGGTGTCGATATCAAATAACTGGGCAGAACCACTTAATACCAAGTCGGCTTCGCTTAAACATTGGCTTAATGTTGCTTCATCGCTGCAACTACTCACTTGCCACTCAGGGTAATTGCTGTTTAACCAACTGGGAATACGGTTAAGTGCATTACCATTAATGAGTAATAAACGGATCTGTTTTGGGCTGGCCAATTCAGTTACATCTTGGTTGAGCATCCACGCTAGTAAGCGCTTAAAGCTGGGTTCAAATGCGGCATTATTGCCTTGCTGTAAGCTTGAAATTATATCGGTGCCAAAGGCGGCATTGCGTTGGCCTGCTATGTCGCTGGTGGCTGCAAACGTGAGCCCTTGGTTACCCGTGACAATTGCAAAGGCTTTTGTCGAAGGGTAGGCGTGTTCTGCTGCGGCGATTTGCAGCATCTGTGAATTACGACCTTGGTCATAGACGATAGCGTCATCAAGGTAGATTTCATTTAACAGTGCCGTGTTGTCGAGCCGATATTGATTGATGTGCTCAAGCCCACGTTTAATCATTTGCGGCGCTAACCCTGCTGCAACACTGGCGTCACCGGTTTGCATTGCTGCGCTTATTTTATCGTTTAACTCAATGGTGATGGTATCAACCGTGGTTTGCTTAGCGCTGTCGGTTACGCTCAGCGCTAAGCTGACAACACTGTCTTGGTTGAGATGGCGTCCATCAAGCTCAACCCCATTGATACTGGCATTAATGAGTTTTACTGCCGGACCTGCTGTTTGGGTCCAAGCAAATGTAGCACTGCCGCTGGTATGCACTGTGACCTTGGCTGCTACGAACATGACCTGGTCATTCCAAGCTGTGATGTTATTACCGAGTTCGACATCGGGAGCTGGCGCAGTGGGTGCAGGGGGAGTGGTAGTGTCAGGCGAACTGTCAGAACCACCACAGGCAGTTAATCCAATAAGCAAGCAACTTATTAACAACCAATATTTCATGTTTAGTACTCTTGATTATAATCGCCGCATTCTCTACTAAAATCGCTCGCAATGCAAAATATTCAATTAAATCAATGGTTAAGTCAAAATGTTGGCAGGTGGTAATATATTGGCTTACAGAGCAAATGTGTCATTTATACGACGAAGCTGCTGAACTGAGATTAAATGGACTAAATGCAAGGCATGAAAAAGGCAACCCTAAGGTTGCCTTTTTGCGGCGGTTAACTATTAGCTATTCACCGTATTTTTAGTGTTGTGAACCGCTGGCAAACCAAAGTTACAGCTTAAGCTTCAAGCTTGGCTAGTTCAGCTTTTTGCTCAGTGAGCTTTTCAATATCACGTTGATATTCAGCTTGCTTAGCACGTTCTTTTTCAATTACGGCTGCAGGCGCTTTAGCAACAAAACCTTGGTTAGACAGCTTACCTTCAATGCGCTTAAACTCACCAGCGGCTTTTGCAAGTAACTTGTCGATACGCGCCACTTCTTTAGCGACATCGATAAGGCCTGCCATTGGAATTAGCAGCTCCATGTTACCCACTAATTGTGTGGTCGACATTGGCGCGGTTTCACCGTCGGCTAGAATGGTCATTGACTCAAGTTTAGCTAGCGTCTTGAAGAAAGTTTGGTTAGCTTCAAGGCGGGCTTTATCTTGTTCACTCACGCCGCGAAGCAGTGCGTTAAGTGGCTTAGATGGTGCAATGTTTAGCTCAGCGCGAATATTACGTACCGCGGTGATGACTTGTTTAACCCACTCAAGATCTTCCATAGCTACGGCATCAACTTTATCAGCTTGATATTCAGGGAAGGCCGCCAGCATTAACGTTTCACCTTCAACACCTGCAAGCGGCTTAACGCGCTGCCAGATAGTTTCAGTCAGGTAAGGCATCATTGGGTGCATTAGGCGCTGCATCTGCTCAAGTACGTTCACCAAAGTATGGCGTGTACCGCGCAGTTGAGCGTCAGTGCCGTTTTGCATCACAGGCTTAGTTAGCTCTAGGTACCAGTCACAGAACTGGTTCCAAGTGAATTCGTAAATGGTGTTAGCAGCTAAGTCGAAACGGTAGTTCGCCATATGCTCGTCGTAGGTTTTGACAGTTTCATTGAACAGACCGATAATCCAGCGATCAGCTAGCGATAGCTCCATTGCGCCAGGCTTGCCATCAACCAAAATTTGGCCACAGTCTAATGCTTCACCGATGGCATCATCAGCGGCATCTTCATGCTGCACTTCTGTGTTCATCAGTACGTAGCGAGAAGCGTTCCAGATTTTGTTACAGAAACTGCGGTAACCATCAAGGCGTTTCATGTCCCAGTTGATGTCGCGGCCAGTTGATGCCATTGAGGCTAAAGTAAAGCGCAGTGCATCGGTGCCGTGTGCTTCAATGCCGTCGCTAAACTCTTTACGGGTGCTCTTTTCAATCTTCGCCGCCATTTTCGGCTGCATCATGTTGCCAGTACGTTTTTCAACTAATGCTTCAAGATCGATACCGTCAATCATATCTAATGGGTCAAGTACGTTACCTTTAGATTTCGACATCTTATTGCCGACTTCATCACGAATAAGACCGGTCACATAAACGGTTTTAAATGGCACTTGTGGCTTGCCGTTTTCATCTTTGATGAAATGCATGGTCATCATGATCATACGGGCAACCCAGAAGAAGATGATGTCAAAGCCAGTTACCAACACGTCAGTTGGGTGGAAAGCTTTAAGCTCTTCAGTATTTTTTGGCCAGCCTAGTGTCGAGAACGTCCACAATGCAGAGCTAAACCAAGTATCTAATACATCATTGTCTTGGCGTAGCACAACTGAATCAGCAAGTTTGTGCTTAGCACGAACTTCAACTTCATCACGGCCCACGTACACTTTACCTGACTCGTCGTACCAAGCCGGAATGCGGTGACCCCACCAAAGTTGACGTGAAATACACCAATCTTGAATGTCGCGCATCCACGAGTTGTACATATTTTCGTATTGCTGCGGCACAAATTTAATGTCGCCGTTATCAACCGCTTCCATCGCCGTTTTAGCCATTGGTGCAACTGCTACATACCATTGGTCGGTAAGTAGTGGCTCAATGACTACGCCTGAGCGATCGCCGTATGGTACTTTTAATCCGTGTGGATCAATCTTGCCTAGCAAGCCTAAAGTTTCTAGCTCAGCAACGACCGCTTTACGAGCTTCAAAACGGTCAAGGCCAGCGTAACGCTCTGGCAGTGTTCCGTCTAAGTCATTGTTAACTGTACCGTCAGTATTTACCACTTCAGCAGATGAGCGAATAGCCGCATCAAAAGTCAAAATGTTGTACATTGGTAGAGCGTGGCGCTTACCAACTTCGTAATCGTTAAAGTCATGGGCAGGGGTGATTTTTACACAACCGGTGCCAAATTCCATATCAACATAATCGTCAGCAACGATAGGAATAAGACGATTAACAATTGGTAGGTGAATAAACTTACCGATAAGTGAAGCGTAACGCTCATCTTCTGGATGAACGGCCACTGCGCTATCACCAAGCATGGTTTCAGGACGTGTCGTTGCGATCTCTAAGTAATCTTTACCGTCGCTAGTTAATGCGCCTTGGGCTAACGGGTAGCGGAAATGCCACATGCTGCCTTGTTTTTCTTTGTTCTCAACTTCTAAGTCTGAGATAGCGGTATGCAGTTCTGGATCCCAGTTGACCAAACGTTTACCACGGTAAATCATGTCGTCTTCATAAAGGCGTACAAACACTTCTTGTACCGCTTCAGACATACCATCGTCCATAGTGAAACGTTCACGATCCCAATCAACTGATGCGCCAAGACGACGGAGTTGTTTGGTGATAGTGCCGCCGGATTCTTTTTTCCAGTCCCAAATGCGATCGATAAAGTTTTCGCGTCCAAGGTCATGACGGTTCAAACCTTCTTCGGCAAAGACTTTACGCTCAACCAACATTTGCGTGGCAATACCAGCGTGGTCGGTACCGACCTGCCAAAGGGTGTTTTTACCCTTCATACGTTGGTAACGGGTCAAGGTATCCATAATGGTATCTTGGAACGCGTGGCCCATATGCAAGCTACCCGTCACGTTTGGTGGCGGGATCATGATGCAATAGTTGCCTTGAGACTCGTCGCCGTGTGGCTTGAAGTAACCTTTCTCTTCCCAGTTTTGGTAAAGAGACTGTTCGATAGACTGCGGGTTATATGTTTTTTCCATGGGAGCGTGCTTATCTCAAACTAAAATTAATTGGTTGTATTGCTCAAGTCTTGGGTCGTTAATGCTACCCCAAGAGTGCGATATTGCCGGTAACGATCGCGTGCGACCGCTTTATGGCTGTCGTCATTGGCAACGAAGTCGATAATCTGACCAAAGTTTACCGCAAATTGCGGCACTTGGTCTGCAAGATTAATCAGAACCTGACGATTTTTATTAGGCCCAAGCTTATCAAAGCCGATTTCAACTGGGGCGCCGCCTGTTAGCCCTTCACCTTTGAGGTTATGGGGCACAAAAAACGATGGTTCAAACTGCCATAAAAGTTCATCAATGGCGTAAGCCTGTTCTTGGTCAGTGCAATGAATATAGACCCATTGTTGGTTTACAAAAGCCTGTTGTGCCAACTCACAAGCAAACATAAACACTTGCTCTAGCGCAGTTAATTGAGCTGGCTGCTGGGTGTTACTACTGTTTGGCATCAGATAAAACAGAGTCTGTGACATCGTTTATTCTTCGAGGCTATTTTTTAGGGTCTAAGCTAACTTGGCTTTTTGACTGACGAAAGAGAGGATTTTACACTAAAAGTAGGTTAGAGATCAGCCCCTTTTTAGGTCGCTAGCGAATATTGATCTGTGGTTACTGTTGAGGTTTGCGCTAGCGGTGAGGTTATTGCAGAACTTGCACCGGTTTATGAGTCGAGAAAACTCGGTTTGAATGGTATTAGTTACCGTTATACCACGGGTTGTTATTGTATATTTTGCTTAGCAATCGCAGTGCTAGAAGGTGTGCTTGTTTAACATGGGGGCTACTTGTTGCAACGCCGTATTTAGGTTTGTGTTTTTGAATGTAAAACTCCAATGCCAAAAGTTTGCGCTTTTCTAATCCAGCGGCCGATACAGCCGCTTTCTCAAGTCCCAAATCGCAGATACAAAAAAGCCACCTTAGGTAGGTGGCTTTTGAGGCATGACTACATGCTTGTATTGAATTGTTCCCCAGAATACCGTTGCCGACGTAGGCCTTTGAACCGTAAGTTCAAGGCGGGTAAACGAATACTTCCTAAGGCTTCTCGATACGAGCCGAGCTTGCACAGTGTCAGTAAAACATTCACCCTGGGTTTGTAGATATCGGCACAGGGACATTGCCAGCTAACGCGTATCCCAGGGAACAAAACTTGTGTTTGTAAGCCGGTCAATTGACCTCAATATGGCTTACAACGCTAATTCTTTCATCGAGTCTTTATTAACTCGCTACAACTTAATTATAACCTGTTTAGTCAGTTTTCGTAGACCGTTCTACTAACGCATTTTCTAACGTTGACTGCAACAAACCAATTTTATGGTCCATTTGCTTGTTATAATCTTGATTCTTCTGTTTTTCTTCTAATAGCTCATAGCCAGTATTTAACGCGGCCATAATTGCTATTTCTTCACGGCTAAGGTTGTTGGTACGCGCTTTTAGCGACACTAACTGAGTTTCAAGATTATGTGCCACGTGCCTAAGTGCTTCCTCTTGTCCTTCTGGACAAGCGATAGAGTAGGTGCGCCCCATAAGGGTAATGTCAATTGCCTTGTTACCCATCCCGAAGGAATCCTTAAACCGTATACTTGAGCGGACTATATCGGTCTAAAAAGCAAAGTGCAATACGCTATCGCCCTAAAAATTGAATGTTTAGATTAATTGTTGCTTAGATAACCTATCTAGTACAAACATAGCGCGCATTAGCGCATCTACTTGGTAAACACTTGGCTACTTTTCATCTGTTAATGCCTGCATATGCACCTAAGGTACAGATATTTAGCATTGTTTAATGCTAGCGATTGCAGCGTTTATGGTTAATTTAATAAACTTTATCGACTTTCATGGCGCCATCTATTGGTCGAATCTGTCAGTTCTGCTAGCATGAAGTCAGTAAATTTTGTGACTGGAAACAACTTTATGGCGACCCTCCCAACGCTCCGCATGGATAATTTACTTGCGGCACTTAACGAAGCTGAAATTGGTCAGCATCCTGTCGAAGTTCATGGCGCACTTGTTGGCTTGATCTGTGGCGGTGTAGAGCAATCAGGCAAAGCCTGGATTTTACCTTTACTCGACTTAATGAATGACGGCAAACCTCTGCCGCCAAAATTGAACGTATTGGTTGACGAACTATTTCAAGACGCGGTGACCCGTTTATCTGACACCGACTTTGGCTTTAGCCCAATGTTGCCAGAAGAAGAAGAGTCACTATCTAAGCGTGTTGAAGCACTATCGTTATGGGTACAAAGCTTCTTAACCGGTATTGCGATTATTCAGCCTAAATTGAGTAAAGCATCTAGCGATGTACGTGAAGTGATCCAAGACTTGTCTGAAATCGCCCAAGTAGAGTTTGACGTTGAAGAAGACGACGAGTCCGAAGCCGCCCTAATCGAACTCATGGAGTTTAGCCGTATGGCTGCATTGCTCTGTTATTCAGAGTTTGGTCCGGCAGTCGAAGACGACAAGCCAATCGATCTAGGTGCTATACACTAAATACTAAATACTTGATCCTTAACCGCCATCACAATTTTGTTATGGCGGTTTTGCTATCAATAGTGCCCAAAGTGGTTAACGGTATAAAATCAGTTAGCGGGTTAACAAGTCCATGGTTAGTACACACGCACTCGAACAGGTCGATATTGCCATTGTCGGTGGCGCAATGGTTGGCGCAACCTTAGCGCTTGGGCTGGCACACATTGCCAAACAAGCTAAGCGACCACTTAAAATTGCATTAATCGAAGCTCATCGCCCCAGTGACAACCACCCCGGTTTCGACGCTCGCTCCATTGCTATTTCACACGGTTCAATTTTCGCCTTAAAAAAACTGCAAATATGGCCGCACCTCGCTAATATTGCCAGCCAAATAAATCATATTCACGTCTCCGAACAGGGCAACTTCGGCATGACCGAGCTTAATGCCGACGCCTTTCACTTACCCTATCTTGGGCAAGTGGTCGAACTCGAAGCCGTAGGTCAGCAGTTATTCCATCAATTAGTTAACAGCAATATTCAACTGTATTGCCCAGCTAGCTTGACCGGCGTTGAAGCGCAGCCTAGTCAACAACTGTTAACCCTCGATAATGGCCAGCAAATTGCTGCTAAATTGCTTGTGGCCGCCGACGGACTTAATTCCAAAGTGCGCCAAGCGTTTAACCAGCCGCTCGAACAGGTCGATTTTCAACAACAAGCAATCATCGCCAATATTCACACCGAACAGCCGCATCAAGGTTGGGCGTTTGAGCGTTTTACCCAAACAGGGCCTCTGGCGTTACTGCCCATGGCTAACCGTAACGGTGAGCACCGCCTGTCAATGGTATGGGCGTTGCCGCCAGCTGAGGCCGAGCGATTACTTAAGGCCCCCAAAGCCGAGTTTATTGCGCAGCTACAAGCCGCATTTGGTTACCGAGCAGGGCGCTTTATTAATGTTGGCGCACGCCATAGCTATCCGTTAATGCTGTCGTATATGCCAAGGCCGATTTATCACCGCACTCTCTTTTTAGGCAATGCCGCGCAAACACTACACCCCATTGCTGGGCAAGGTTTTAACCTTGGCTTGCGCGATGTGGTCAGTTTGCTAGAGGTGATTAAGCAAGCGCTAACGCAGCAAACCAGCAGCGTTAACGCATTGGATGTGGGGCAAGCCCAAATAACTCATCAGTACCTTGCTCAGCGCACAGCGGACAGGCAAAGCACCATGACTAATATTGAATTTCTGGTGCGGGGGTTTTCTAACGACTATTGGCCGTTAGTTGTTGGGCGCAATCTAAGCCTACGCCTACTGTCTTGGTTTCCGCCGCTTAAAGCGCCTGTTGCGCGCCAAGCAATGGGGTGGACCCGCGCCTAAGTACGGCAAGTGAAATTAATTAACCTTAAATCAGTAAGGGCAAAAGATGTTAAGCACGCAAAATTATGATGTGGCTATTGTGGGTGGTGGCATGGTTGGTTTAGCAACTGCCATCGGCCTCGCCATGAAAGGCGTTAATGTTGTGGTGATTGATGCCGGGCAAACGCAGGCCGTATCGGGTGCCCCCAAGCTTAGAGTTAGCGCAATTAATAAAGCCAGTCAGCACTTACTTACCAACCTTGGTGCATGGCCATACCTTGGCGCTAATCGCATTACTCCATACCAAAAAATGCAAGTGTGGGACAAAGACAGCCTCGGTAAAATTGATTTCGACGCCCAGTCACTGTGCGAATCGCACCTTGGCAGCATTATCGAAAACGACGCCATCGCCTTTGCATTAGCCGAACGTACCAGCGAGTTCGACAACCTTACCTACATCGAAAACCAACGCCTTGAGCGCATTGCCTTTGGCGAACGCGACGCCTGGATCACTCTCGATAACGGCGACAACATTAGCGCGGCGTTAGTCGTGGCAGCCGATGGCGCTAACTCCTGGGTACGCGAGCAATGTAAAATTCCCATGACCTTCTGGGACTACAACCACCATGCAATTGTGGCCACCATTCGCACCGAACTGCCCCATGCAGACACCGCCAGACAAGTGTTTGACCAGCAAGGGCCGCTGGCATTTTTGCCACTATACGAGCCTAACTTATGCTCCATTGTATGGTCAGTGTCCCCCGAAAAAGCCGAGCAATTACTGGCGCTTGAGCCGCAAGAATTTGAACGAGCACTTACAGCAGCATTTGACGGCCGTCTAGGCCTGTGTGCACTTGAAAGCGCCCGCCAATCGTTTCCGCTACGCATGCGATACGCGCGCCACTTTGCTCGCCATCGCCTAGTATTGGCTGGCGACGCGGCACATACGATTCATCCATTAGCGGGGCAGGGCGTTAACTTGGGCTTTTTAGATGCCGCCAGTATTGTGCAAACCGTTAGCGAGCTAATCGAGCAAGGTAAAGACATTGGCGACTACCGCCATTTACGCAGCCTAGAGCGCTGGCGCAAAGCCGAAGCGCTCGAAATGATCAGTGCAATGGAAGGCTTTAAACGGATATTTTCAACCACTAACCCTATTACCAAAGCGATTCGCGATATTGGTCTAAATGTTGTAGACAATTTTGCGCCATTAAAAACACTGTTTATACAACAAGCATTAGGTAACAAAAAAAGCCTGCCAAAACTGTGCAAAAACGAACAAGATTAACATTCAGGGGCTGCAATCAGTCACTAATAAGCCTTAATGATCAAAGGTTTGCTGGTGGCTATTTTGTGTGGCTTAATTTAGCCTTAAAAAACTACCAATAAAGCATTAGAATATCTAATCTAAACAATCGTTCGGATTAGAAAATTCTTTTATATACAACCACTCTACTCAAGGTATAATTTCGCCGCATTTTAGTCGCAGCAAATTGAACCGGTGAACAACCCACACCCGTTACCAACTTCAATACCCCACAGAAGGGATAGAAATGGCTCACAAAACAGTACTTTTTAACAAGCACCTAGAATCTAACGGCAAGATGGTCGATTTCCACGGTTGGGATATGCCACTTAACTACGGTTCACAAATCGAAGAACACCATGCAGTGCGTCAAGACGCCGGTATGTTCGACGTATCGCACATGACCGTAGTCGATGTGATGGGTGACGACGCTTGTGCCTTTTTACGTAAATTGCTCGCCAATGACGTTGCCAAGCTAAAAGTACCCGGTAAAGCCCTATACGGCGGCATGCTTGACCATAACGGCGGCGTGATCGACGACCTAATTACTTACTACCTTAGCGATACCCAATACCGCATCGTAGTTAACTCAGCCACCCGCGAAAAAGATCTCGCCTGGATTAACGAACAAGTGGCAGGTTTTAACGCCACCGTTACCGAGCGCCCTGAGTTATCAATGATTGCCGTTCAAGGCCCTAATGCCAAAGCTAAAGCCGCAACCGTGTTTAACGACGCGCAAAATGCCGCTATTGAAGGCATGAAACCCTTCTTTGGGCTGCAATCGGGCTCACTGTTTATTGCCACCACAGGTTACACCGGCGAAACGGGTTACGAAGTAATAGTGCCCGAAGCTGAAGCCGAAGCATTATGGCAAGCCTTTTTAGACGCTGGCATTAAGCCATGCGGACTAGGCGCACGTGACACGCTGCGCTTAGAAGCCGGCATGAACTTATATGGCCTCGACATGGACGAAAGCGTTAATCCGCTTGCTGCCAACATGGGCTGGACCGTGGCATGGACACCAGAAGACCGTGACTTTAACGGCCGCCAAGCGCTAGCAGCAATAAAAGCGGCAGGCAGCGACAAATTAGTTGGCCTAATTATGGAAGCCAAAGGCGTGATTCGTCATGGCATGTCAGTATTTTTTACCGACAATAACGGCGTTGAGCAACAAGGCACTATTACCAGCGGCACGTTCTCGCCAACATTGGGTTACTCAATTGCCATGGCTCGCGTACCAAACACTATTGGCGATGTGGCCGAAGTTGAGATGCGTAAAAAACGTGTTCCCGTTAAAGTGATTGCACCATCGTTTGTACGTAATGGCAAACAAGCGTTCTAGCGTTTTATTGCGGCGCTAAACGTCAGCCATAACGGGCAACAATATTGCTCATCTGGCAGCCAAAGCGCGGGTTAAACCCCAACACATGAACCGCAAGGCATGTTTATAACGTATAGAACCATTAGCTAGTTGATTGACTGGGCTAATAGGGTTAAATTTGCAGTTTAATATGACGGTTTTATTTGATCGGGTATGTGGCGCTATCTTATTGAACTTTTGCTACAAGATATCAATGAGATGCACGGTAAACATTGGATTAAACCGCTGCGCAAAAGCGTAAAAAACTGAACCAAGCCGCTAAGGCCAATCAGTGCAACGTTGACAAAATACAAGCATAAGAATTATCGAATAAGGATTAAGACCAATGAGCAATATCCCAGCAGAACTTAAATATGCTTCTTCGCACGAATGGGTTCGTAAAGAAGAAGATGGTAGCTACACAATCGGGATCAGTGAGCACGCACAAGAGCTATTGGGCGACATGGTGTTTGTTGAGCTTCCAGAAGTGGGCGACGAAGTTAACTCTGGTGAAGACTGCGCCGTAGCAGAATCAGTAAAAGCGGCATCAGACATCTACTCACCGCTTACCGGTGAAGTACTCGCCGTTAACGAAGCATTAGAAGACTCTCCAGAGCTTGTTAACAGTGACTCATATGGCGACGGTTGGTTCTTCCGCGTTATGCCATCAGACTTGTCTGAGCTAGACGAATTGCTAGATGCTGATGCTTATCAAGCGGTTATCGACGAAGAATAACGCACGATAAACCACAAAGCCTCACTCTGACAAAGACTGGGGCTTTGTTCGTTATATGCCCGAGTCACCTCAAAAAGCCCATCGGTTTTGAGGTTGCGTGGTCAATAACACGCTCAAAAACGCAAACAGTTGCACTCAATACCATACCAATGCGATTTGCCAACCAAGCTTACCGCTTGGCGCACAACCGCACTGATATAAAACAACGAGACCGGTAACTCCGCCCCCTACAGGCAGGATACTGGCACAATGGAACTAGGTTACTCATGACCCAAGAAACCCTTACACAGTTAGAGCAGCACGAACTATTTTTGAGCCGCCACATCGGCCCAAGTGCCACACAACAGCAAACCATGCTGGACTTTGTCGGTGCCAAATCGTTAACCGACTTAACGGGGCAAATTGTGCCAGAAGCCATTTTGCTTAACCGTGATCTCGCCGTTGGTGACTCAGTGAGTGAAGCTGAAGGTCTTGCTTATATTCGCCAAGTGGCGAGTAAAAACAAAGTCTTTAAAAGCTACATTGGTATGGGCTACTACGGAACCGAAGTCCCGAGCGTGATCCAGCGTAACGTATTTGAAAACCCAGGTTGGTACACGGCCTACACGCCATACCAGCCCGAAATTGCCCAAGGCCGCCTCGAAGCTATCCTTAACTTTCAGCAGTTATCAATGGATCTCACCGGCCTTGACTTAGCCTCGTCGTCATTACTTGACGAAGCCACTGCTGGCGCCGAAGCCATGGCGATGTCAAAGCGTGTTTCTAAAGCCAAAAAAGCCAACAGCTACTTTGTGGCCGACGACGTATTCCCGCAAACGCTGGACGTTATTAAAACTCGCGCCGAATGTTTTGGTTTCGACATCATCACAGGCCCTGCCGCCGACGCTGTTAACCACGACGTATTTGGTGCCTTGTTCCAATACACCAACCGCGTAGGGCAAATTTGCGACCACAGCGAACTGTTTGCCCAGCTACAACAGAAAAAAGCCATCGTCGCCGTTGCTGCCGATATTATGTCACTGGTGATGCTTAAATCACCGGGCGCGATGGGCGCCGACATTGTGTTTGGTAACTCACAACGTTTTGGTGTACCAATGGGATTTGGTGGCCCACACGCAGCCTTTTTCGTGACGCGTGACGCCTACAAACGTTCACTACCCGGCCGTATTATCGGTGTGTCGCAAGACACCCGTGGCAACCGCGCCCTACGTATGGCCATGCAAACGCGTGAGCAACATATTCGCCGCGAAAAAGCTAACTCCAACATTTGTACCGCGCAGGTATTACTGGCCAATATGGCCTCGTTCTACGCCGTATTCCATGGCCCACAAGGGCTAAAAATGATTGCCTCGCGCATTCATCGTTTAACCGACATCCTTGCCGCCGGCCTCACCGCCAAAGGTGTAGCGCTGGTTAATAACACCTGGTTCGACACCCTAACACTAAGCGGGCTCGACGTTGCCGCTGTAACTGAGCGTTCACAAGCAGCCGGCCTTAATTTGCGCCTCGACAGTGATGGCATTCTAGGTGTGAGCTTAAGCGAAACCACCACCCGAGCCGATGTTGCCGAGCTATTTGACGTTATCCTTGGCGCAGGCCATGGTCTAGATGTGGCAGCGCTTGATGAAGCAATACAAGCAAGCGGCAGCGTGTCTATTCCTGCAGAGCTGGTTCGCACCGACGCCATCTTGACCCACCCAACGTTTAACCGCTACCAAAGCGAAACCGAGATGATGCGTTACATTAAACGTCTCGAGAACAAAGATTTAGCCTTAAACCATTCCATGATTTCACTCGGCTCATGCACCATGAAACTCAACGCTGCCACCGAGATGATGCCGGTCTCATGGCCTGAGTTTGGCCACATGCACCCATTCTGCCCAGTCGAACAAGCCGCCGGTTACACCCAGCTACTTGAAGAACTATCAGCATGGTTAGTCGATATCACCGGTTACGATGCGGTTTCCTTGCAACCAAACTCAGGTGCACAAGGCGAATACGCAGGGCTGCTGGCGATTAAGCAATACCACGAGTCACGTGGCGATGCGCACCGTAATATCTGTCTAATTCCGCAATCAGCGCACGGGACTAACCCTGCATCTGCGCAGCTTGCTGGCATGAAAATCGTAGTTACCGCCTGTGATAAAGCCGGTAATGTCGACATGGCCGACCTGCGCGCCAAAGCTGCCGAAGTCGCCGACAACTTATCGTGCATCATGGTGACCTACCCATCGACCCACGGTGTGTACGAAGAAACCATTAGCGAAATTTGTGAGGTTATTCACCAACACGGCGGCCAAGTTTACCTTGATGGTGCCAACATGAACGCCCAAGTTGGGCTAACATCACCGGGCTTTATTGGCGCCGATGTATCGCATCTTAACCTACATAAAACCTTCGCTATTCCCCATGGTGGCGGCGGGCCAGGTATGGGGCCAATCGGAGTCAAACAGCATTTGGCACCGTTCTTATCGGGTCATTCAGTGGTAAAACATGGCCTTGAATCCGACAACAACGGCGCGGTATCTGCCGCACCATTTGGCAGTGCCAGCATTTTACCTATCACGTGGATGTACATTAAGTTACTGGGCAAAAAAGGCTTACGCCAATCAACCCAAGTGGCGCTACTTAATGCCAACTACATGATGAAAAAACTGTCTGAGCATTACCCCATCCTTTATTCTGGCCGTAATGACCGAGTTGCCCATGAGTGCATTATCGATCTACGCCCACTTAAAGAATCATCAGGCGTGACCGAAATGGACATCGCCAAGCGCCTTAACGATTACGGCTTCCATGCGCCAACCATGAGCTTCCCAGTTGCGGGAACCTTAATGATTGAGCCGACAGAGTCTGAGTCAAAGGTAGAGCTAGACCGGTTTATCGAGGCCATGGTGTCTATTCGTGGTGAAGTGGCAAAAGTGGAATCGGGCGAATGGCCAAGCGACAACAACCCGCTGCGCAATGCGCCGCACACCCTAGCCGACATCATGGACAGCGAGTTTGATTCACGTCCATACACCCGTGAAGAGGCCGTGTTCCCAACGGCAGCGGTTAAGCTGAATAAGTTCTGGCCAACGGTTAATCGAATAGATGATGTGTTTGGTGACCGTAACCTCATGTGCGCATGTGTGCCTGTTAGCGAGTATGAGTAATAATTGCTGCGTGGGCTCGGTGCTGCTAGCTTTCATAAAGAGTTAGCATCGCCAGCAACGCAATTATGATGAAACGCACCCTTAGTGGTGCGTTTTTTATTGGGTGCCAGTAAATGCGGCGAAAACCATGGGCTTCATTGTCTTATCTGCGCCAGCGACGCAATGATGGGGACTGTGAGTTAGTCTAATTTCTGTTAGCTTAACTAGAAAATGCCCTAAAGAGAGTTAGCTTTAAATTAAACGTGGGTTACGTATTCTCATGTAGGTTGAAAATGCTGTATATTTATGGCTGTGTATTCATTAAGTGTTGGTCCGTTTATAACTGCTAAGCTTTGTTTATAGGCTGCAACTTAGGCGGTGATTATGGAAAGCAAGCAATACACTGATTTCTTGTTATCAATTAGAACCTTATCTACAGGCCAACTACGGCATCTAGGTACCAGAGTAGATCAACAACTTCGCCAAGATGATGTTAATCATGCTCTGGAGCAGCGTCTCAAAAAACTATCCCGATGTGTCCATTGCCAATCTGCTCATATAGTCAGGTGGGGACACAATGCGGGTTTGCAGCGCTTTCGCTGCAAACAGTGCAGTAAGACTTTCAATGAACTAACAAAAACACCTTTTACACGTCTACGTAACCGTAATAAGTTAGGCACATATGCCCAATGTATGGTTGCTGGTAAAACATTGCGGCAAGCTGCAAAATTTTGCCAAATTAGCTTAACAACTTCTTTTCGTTGGCGGCACCATTTCTTAGCTAAACCTGAGCAACACAAAGCAAAACAGTTAAGTGGTATCGTCGAAGTTGATGAGACATTTTTTCGAGAGTCATTCAAAGGTAAGCGACAGATAACACATCGAAAACCACGCCAAAGAGGCGGAGGTAAAGCTTGTGATGCTGCACCCCTTGTCCCTGTTTTATTGATGTTAGATCGCTCGGAGCATGAAGCCGACTTTGTCCTAGTAAGTGATTGTATTGCCGAAGTTCACCCATGTATGGAAAATCGAATTAAAGCAGATTCGGTACTCTGTACGGATGGAAGCCAGCTATATCCAAATTTTGCAAAAAATCACAAGCTGTTCCATAAGCGGATCTTGAACGAAAATATGGCTAGAACATTAGAGAGTGGTACTTTTCATATCCAAACAGTAAACAACTACACTGCTAGATTAAAGGCTTGGCTGCCTCGATTTTATGGTGTTGGAACCGACTATTTGGCAAACTACTTGGCTTGGTGGCGCAGCACCGCTTTTGAGGAATTATCTACTGGTCGCGATTGGTTAAATGAGGCTTTGAGCCCATGACCAACACTTAATGAGAACACAGCCTCATATATACAGTAATCGCTAGTTATAGTAATATTCATTTTTTGAGAAATGAGGTTCAACAGGTTCTGAAATGAAAGCACCGCACGTAGTGCCATACCAAGGTAGTAAGCGAAAGCTAGCTGATGACATTCTAAATATTATCAGTGATATTGAAATTGAAACACTTTACGAACCATTTGCAGGATCAGCAGCAATTACACTAGCAGCTGCTGCAAATGACCTTGCTGAACGCTACGTTATTGGTGATAAGTTTGCACCTATTCCTGCTCTATGGGAAATGGTAGTTAATACCCCTCAAGAATCTGCTGATGAATACGAAACGGTATGGAACCAACAGCTTTTAGATGGTGTTCATGAGCCTGAGTTTTCATATGATCATTTTATGAACGTTCGCCAGGACTTTAACCGTGAGCAAGATCCTATACAGTTTTTATACCTGATATCTCGTTGCGTTAAGAACGCTATTCGCTTTAATGGTAATGGTGAGTTTAATCAATCTCCAGATAAAAGACGTAAAGGGACTAATCCCAAAACTGTTCGTACGAATATGTTATCAGCGTCAAGAGTATTACAAGGTAAAACAGAATTTATAAGTGGTGACTTCCGAGACATCATTCGCAATGCAACTAGCAATGATATTGTTTATATGGATCCACCATGGCAAGGCACTAGTACCAAAAAAGATACTCGATATGCTTTTACTCTTCAAATCGATGAATTGATTGAAGAAATGGAAGATCTTAATCGAAGGGGTGTGCCATTCTTATTATCATTTGATGGCACTTGCGGCGATAAATCATACGGAAAAGAATTACCACAGCACCTGAACCTGCAAAAAATAGGATTAAATGCTGGGAAGTCCTCTCAAGCTATTCTTCTTGGAAGAGATGATGAAACAATAGAGTCGCTTTATTTATCACCAGCTCTAATTCAGAAAATTACCCCTGTTGCTTAAGTAGATCAACTATGTATTCTTGAAGAGGTTTGCCAAGTTTTTCGCTAGCCTCTTTAAGTTGATCATATACCTCAACATCACTACCCTCAAAGCCTAATTGCATAATACGTACAGGTCGAGTTGCCGCATGGCTGTAATCTTCTGGGTAAGCCCAGTAACATGAATTACATGTGTCTAAGTCTTTTGCTCCAAGCAAGTTAGGGCAGTGCTCGCATTCCCATGATTTTTGTCTTTGAGCTGTACCACTTAAAAGCATAAATTTTTCAGGTACATTTTCAGGTACATCTTCATCACCACCAACCTCATAAGGTGTCCTGTGATCTATTTGAAGATATCGACTCCCGAAAGGTATTCCAGAAACATGGCAACGCTCACCATTCATACCAATCAGTGTTTCTTTAAATGCTTTTGAGAAAGTTTGTCTACCACCAAGCTTGTTGTTTTCAATTTGCTCGGGATCACCAAAGCGATATGCACCAATTCTACGCCCATCACTTGCCGTCACTTTAAACGTTTCTAATGGGATTCCCGCTTCACGAACATCACGAGCCGCTCGTGGAGCATGATTATAACCATATAGTTCCTTGAGCTCTTCTGTTGATAGCGAACCATGTTTGATTATGTGGTCAATAACGGTCTTAGCACGTTTAGCCGTTACTTTCTTGGCTTGCTCTAAAATCTTAGGATGTATATCTGACATTAAATCCTCCAGTCAAATAGTACATCCTATCCAAGTAACCTTAGATAGTCTATGGCTTAATGTCACATTAAGTTATTGTTAATAAAGGGTTCAAGTATGCTATTTCAAATATCTAATTCATTGCTTGACCACTAAATAACATGGCCACCCATAGTTAAATTCATCTAAATAACATGGCCACCCATAGTTAAATTCATCTGCTTGCTGCAGGTAATTGGAACCACAAAAACTTTAGAAGCTAAAGGTTGAGATAATTAGTCAGTGCGATTATCAACACCGGTTGCATTACTCGGTTTTAGCCAGCAGAATCAGCCCATAGTGCTTGAATTCAACCAGAAAAAGTGGCGATAAATACCGATGAACCAGACTGATATGCAAGAGCAATTTCCTATTACGATTTTGGCAGAAAACGGCTTTTCAAGTTCGCTTAAACCCTTGTTGACTCAACTGGAAATGTGGATCAATTTCCAAGCTTTAAAAGCTGATTGGTTTGGTGATGAAGCCTGTATCTTGTCGTTTGAGTTTACCTTAGTTAGGGGCTTGGAAGATAAGGTTCTGGACTCTAAGAATCACAATTGGATAACGGGGGACGGTTATGCATATTGTTATGACAGAGAGAGCTTAAAAACGACTGCCTTTATTGCGGTTGCTGACTTGCTTGAGGCCGGCGTGGGCATAGAGCAGGGCATTAAACTGCGGTTGGTGAGTGTGGCTAATAGTGTTGGGTCAGAGCATGGGTTGTTGGATTTGTCATTGTAGATAATTGCAGTAGCTAGGCTAGCTACTGCGGTGTTGAATTCTGAGGGGGAAGTGGTAGCCCAAGAAAAAGCGACCTTTTTGGTCGCTTTTTTGTTTGAGGGAGTTACTTGCATTAACTATATTCTGACCCAGTTTATTACTAAAAATTACTGTAATTTAGGGTAACTAAATTAGTTAACTATTACTTTTTTGGATTGACGTGGCATGTTACACAGCTATATGGATCTGGGAACGTTTTAGACGTGAGCGAATAACATGGCCACCCATAGTTAAATCTTACTATTTAATGGTGTTTGTTAGCGCATGATTGAGGGGCTTGCTCTATGGTGCGTAACACCACAGTGGTGCGAAAATAACATGGCCACCCATAGTTAAATTCATATGCTTGCTAAATAACATGGCCACCCATAGTTAAATCTTACTATTTAATGGTGTTTGTTAGCGCATGATTGAGGGGCTTGCTCTATGGTGCGTAACACCACAGAGCGGTATAGCGTTGAAAGTGAAGGTTATTTGTTTAGCACAAATTGGTCGATTTGGGCTAGGCCTAGAACCATGGTGGCCTTAGCCGTTTATCGAAAGAAATAACATGGCCACCCATAGTTAAATCTTACTATTTAATCGTGTTTGTTAGCGCAAAAATAACATGGCCACCCATAGTTAAATTCATGTGCTTGCTGCAGGTAATTGGAACCACAAAAACTTTAGAAGCTAAAGGTTGAGATAATTAGTTAGTGCGATTATCAACACCGGTTGCATTACTCGGTTTTAGCCAGCTGAATCAGTCCATAGTGCTTGAATTCAACCAGAAAATGTGGCGATAAAAACCGATGACCCAGACTGATATGCAAGAGCAACTTCCTATTATGATTTTGGCTGATGCCGCTTTTCAAGTTCGCTTAAACCCTTGTTGACTCAACTGGAAATGTGGATCAATTTCCAAGCTTTAAAAGCTGATTGGTTTGGTGATGAAGGCTGTATCTTGTCGTTTGAGTTTACCTTAGTTATGAGCTTGGAAGATAAGGTTCTGGACTCTAAGAATCACAATTGGATAACGGGGGACGGTTATGCATATTGTTATGACAGAGAGAGCTTAAAAACGACTGCTTTTATTGAATAACATGGCCACCCATAGTTAAATCTTACTATTTAATGGTGTTTGTTAGCGCATGATTGAGGGGCTTGCTCTATGGTGCGTAACACCACAGAGCGGTATAGCGTTGAAAGTGAAGGTTATTTGTTTAGCACAAATTGGTCGATTTGGGCTAGGCCTTGAACCATGGTGGCCTTAGCCGTTTATACATCGAAAATCACATCGACGGCTATAGTTAATTTCTATGGCGTTTCAGCTCATGATAAAAGTTTTCGTTTAAGTAGTTTAAAGCCAACTTTCCAATTCGCTCTTAGTTGATTCTTTAGGCTTTGCCTTTTCCAACTATCAAAGGTCACAACTTTAGGCTGTAGTGTTTCTAAAACCCCTTTATCTAGGTTGAATGCTTCAATTTCTTTCCAGTCAATTTTTGAGTAGCCATCGAAGTCATTTATTTTATTTTCCATATGGATAACTGACATCCACATTGGCTTGTTGCGAATAGCGGTAACTTGCTTAACTTTACTCCATTGCCCATGACGCTCATGGGTCCAAACTGTTTTAAAACCGTCACTTTTTTCAATCAAACTTAAAAAAGGGTTATGAACATGAGAACGCTTGGCAATGCGAACTTTTGGTTCGACCTCAAGTGTCAGCCCATCAATGAAGTCGATAGCCATGAAGTCCTGCTTTGCAAATGCTAACTGAACTTCTTTGATGTAATCCTGGTGTAAACTGTCATCATTATCGAGTCTAGATGTAATTAGATATGGTTGGGTGAGTCTAGTTTGTATCTCAGTTACTATAGACGGTAAAAACGCATCCATTCCATCAATGTATACGGGAACGAAAGAGCTGAATTCATTTTGTAAACGTGTGATTACTTGACGGAATACATCAGGTGTTGTTGCGTCAAAAAAAACTAACCAGGTGAAATTCTTCTCTGTTTGAGACTTCAGTGAAGAAAAGCAGAAATTTTCAAATAATGCTAAGCGGTTTTCCATCCATTTATCAGTTAGCACTTCAGTATTCGTTCGAGTTGTTTGCCAGTCTTTTTTACGTAAGTTAAAGCGAGTAATTACAAAATGTTGAAACATTGACACATCCGAACAATAAATAAAATCATACTTATAATTGTAAGGCGGTTAGCCTATGAAAACAATATTAACCCTTCTACAGTCGGTACATGTAAAATTATTGGCATTGTGTGTTTTTTTGTCTTTGATAGAGATGCTTGCTCTATGGTGCGTAACACTACAGAGCGGTATAGCGTTGAAAGCGAAGTTATTTGTTTAGCACAAATTGGTCGATTTGATTTTGGGCTAGAGCTTGATCCATGGTGCCCTTAAGTAGTTTGAAGAAATAACATGGCCACCCATAGTTAAATTCAACCCATAGTTCAAAAAATAACATGGCCACCCATAGTTAAATTCATATGCTTGCTGCAGGTAATTGGAACCACAAAAAACTTTAGAAGCTAAAGGTTGAGATAATTAGTCAGTGCGATTATCAACACCGGTTGCATTACTCGGCTTTAGCCAGCAGAATCAGCCCATAGTGCTTGAATTCAACCAGAAAAGGTGGCGATAAATACCGATGAACCAGACTGATATGCAAGAGCAATTTCCTATTACGATTTTGGCAGAAAACGGCTTTTCAAGTTCGCTGAAATAACATGGCCACCCATAGTTAAATTCAACCCATAGTTCAAAAAATAACATGGCCACCCATAGTTAAATTCATATGCTTGCTGCAGGTAATTGGAACCACAAAAACTTTAGAAGCTAAAGGTTGAGATAATTAGTTAGTGCGATTATCAACACCGGTTGCATTACTCGGCCTTAGCCAGCAGAATCAGCCCATAGTGCTTGAATTCAACCAGAAAATGTGGCGATAAAAACCGATGACCCAGACTGATATGCAAGAGCAACTTCCTATTATGATTTTGGCTGATAGCCGCTTTTCAAGTTCGCTTAAACCCTTGTTGACTCAACTGGAAATGTGGATCAATTTCCAAGCTTTAAAAGCTGATTGGTTTGGTGATGAAGCCTGTATCTTGTCGTTTGAGTTTACCTTAGTTATGAGCTTGGAAGATAAGGTTCTGGACTCTAAGAATCACAATTGGATAACGGGGAACGGTTATGCATATTGTTATGACAGAGAGAGCTTAAAAACGACTGCCTTTATTGCGGTTGCTGACTTACTTGAGGCCGGCGTGGGCATTGAGCAGGGCATTAAACTGCGCTTGGTGAGTGTGGCTAATAGTGTTGGGGCAGAGCATGGGTTGTTGGATTTGTCATTGTAGATAATTGCTGTAGCTAGGCTAGCTACTGAGGTGTTGAATTCAGAGGGCGAAGCGGTAGCCCAAGAAAAAGCGACCTTTTTGGTCGCTTTTTTGTTTGAGGGAGTTACTTGCATTAACTATATTCTGACCCAGTTTATTACAAAAAATTACTGTAATTTAGGGTAACTAAATTAGTTAACTATTACTTTTTTGGATTGACGTGGCATGTTACACAGCTATATGGATCTGGGAACGTTTTAGACGTGTGCCAGTCGCTGTTGCCACGAGTACGTGTTTTCGACGGCGCTAAGTCATTATAACGCTCACCATTCCAGCGTACTTTATCTACGAATGGTGATTGAACGTTATCTGCACATGAACCTTTACCGCCAACTGCTAAGGCAAAACCAAAAGGGTTTACTGAGCTATTTTCAGCACATTCTACGTCCGCAAAGTCAAACCATTGTGACGCTTCACCGTGATTGGTCATTGCTTGATCTTCAGAGTGACACCAGAAACAGCGGCTTGTTTCGCCATGTCCAGCAGGTGCGCCATTACCGCCATGACAAGATGCACAAGTGTATGGTCCGGTAAGATCTGGATCTAAGTTAGAGTAACCGTTATGGATCTCGTCATTAGCGTGACAAACTGAACAGTCGGCAATGTTCCAACCAAAATGCTCTTCAGTTAACGGAGCAATAGCTTTACTGATATCAGCGATTTCTACAACTTCATTTACGGCTATTGGGTATAACTCGCTGCCATTTTGACGCTCTTCATTTACTGAGTTAAGCTCGGTTGTTCCGTAGATCCAGAACATCTTTTTAACCCAAGAGAAATAGATGTATTCCATACCATGATTACGTACCATGTTATCTAAAGCAATATGAAGTTTGTTGCCACCAAAGGTTCCTGCCCAATGGTCAATACATGTTTGCGCGTTGGTTTCTGTAATGCTGCCATCATCTTCACGAAGCCATGTACACTCTCTAGCAAGTTCCATTCCTTCAGTGTTATTCACCAAATCTTGTGCGTTAAGAGACTCTGGACCGTGTAGCATGATATCTAAGGTATACTCATTCATACCTGCGGCATAGTTCCAGCCATCAAGACCATCTGCACGAATACCATCAATGCTGTTCATCACATAGCTACCTAGCTGAGAGCCGGTATACAAAGTAGGCCAGTATGTGAAACCAAAATCAGATCCACCAGTGCTAGCAGAGGCTTCTGCTGCTGAAATCACGTAATCGAGCTGCGTAATAACACCTTCACGATAAACATCCGTACGTAAGTTATATGCTTTAACTTCAATGTTTGATGCAATGGTTTCAATATACTCGTCACCATAGCCATCTGTATCTTCCATATCACGAGTGATTGCGGTGAGCATCACCTTACCGCCATTAGCAGCTTTAAAGTCGACTTCAGCTTTTTGAGCTTGCCACATACGGTCTCGGTATTCAGGACTAGTTGGCATGATACGAATTTCTGACTGATGTCGTACTAACATTTCATCTAAACGGTCGTATACAGTCTCATAGTCTCCCGCATCGTCACCTAACATGGAGCCGCCGCTATGGAAGAAGGCAACGCTCCAGCTATCGCTGTCTTTGTAATCTTTCCATTCTGAGTAATGAGTAGCGGGATCATTATTAAACGAACCATCGCCATCTGCATCGAAAGATACTGTGTATTCGTAAGTTTGACGCTCTTCGTTAAACTCACCTAGCTTAACTTCAAAATCGTCACGTTTTTCTGATACATACAACATTACATCTAAGACTGAATAGTGCCCTGGTTGGAAGATGTCATCACGAATAGCTTGATCTTTCCAAGCTAGTAGTTCTTCCGATTTAATATGCATGTGGTACTTGCTGTCATCAGGGGTGCTTAGGTTGTACTTAGTATTATTTGAAAAGTTTGGGTTATTAGCTCCAGGGTATTCAAGCGTATAGCCATCTTCGCTAACCTTGTCCATATCACACATGTTTTGGTGTGCTGGTTGACATGGATACCAACGGCCTAAGTAGACATCGATGCTTCCTTCGAACTCACTTTTAGGTGCTTCGACAAGCAGGTCAAATTTGGCTGCTACCTCTGCTGGGAGTTCAGATATCGCTGGTATTTCTGATTTATCAGGAATTACTGGCGAAGTCGTATTGTTGTCATCTGAATCGCTGCCACAAGCCGTTAGTAGCGGGATTAATATCAAAGCAAGCGCTGATGTACTAAAGTACCGGAGTCTTGAATTTCCATTATTTCTCATAAATCACCTTTATCTCATCATCTTAAAATTATGATTATGTATAGTTTGTAACTATGTTCCTTCAACTGAGGTGCTGAGGGACTGTGACTTGTTACAGTTTTAGTATCGAAAGATTTTTTTGAATGATGATTTTTCTTATTTTGTAGATAATGATCACGATTATTTAACCGTCACTGATTGAATAATGGCTTCTTAATTTTCCGCAAATATTAAAAATAGGTAATCAACAACACCTTGATAGGTTTAAGTTTTATTTAATAATTGGTTTATATAATAAGGCCTTAATTTAAGGCCTACCGTCAATTACACTATTCGTAATTCTGTGTAAAACACTCTTTAACTGACTAATGATATGTTCACTTTTGATTGCGGCACCTAATGTTTCCCACAACAAGTCATTACTTGGTCGATAATTACAGTTAAATTAGAGTGTTAAGTTCTATCATTACCTAATTATTACACGAAGGATTTTGGTGTTTGTATACCTAGACTTTAGTCACACATAATAGGGTTACACTAGATTACTTAAACTTTTGGTAATAAACGGATGTCTATCACGGTAGTTACTATTGGGATTGACATAAATTAAATGATTATACAGACTCAATATATCTAAGGTGGGCCAAACTTACTCTTTGAACTTTTTAAATAAATTTGAAATTACGTTCTTAGAGTAAAGAAATGTAAAGTAAGGTAAGGCAAGGTAAGGCAAGGGTGTATTTAACCTGGATGATTGGTTTTGTGAGAGTGAATAGTATACCTCATTAATCGTTTGGGTTACCAAGTAATTTATAATGTAGATGTGGTATATGAAATTAATAATAGACAGTGGTTTAGTTGATTTGTGCGAAAAATTCAATGCAGATAAGTGCATTGCTTACTTTATGCTAAAAAGTCCAGTTGTCGACTCGAAGAGCACCGAACATTCAATGCCTATTATTAGCTCTAATTTTGTTTGCAGCCATAATTCTATTCTTCAACAATCCTACTCTAAATACCTTCGGGAGCCAGCTATATCTAAGGGGCAGCACCTTGATGAATTCAGTAATTTCGATTTAATAATTACTAGGAAAAAGGCATACGCTTCGATGTCTGAAAATGTACTTTCTTTAGAGTTTAGGTTGTTTTTTTTAAAAAAAGTATCAATTAAATTTATATTTTTCTCCACTGGCGTGTTTAACGAAGATTTATTGAGTAAAGACGAATTAGTGAAGGCTAAGTTGTTGAATTTTGGTCTTAAGTTGAACAGGGAATATAAGCTGATACAAAATATACTGCTTGATTCAGGAGTTATTAGTCGCAAGGTGTTCCATGTTATAAATTTAATCGCAAACGGCATTACAAGAGAGGATGCGGCTGATAAAATGAATTTGTCTGTCAGTGGAGTTGATTATTATATTGAGCTTGCTAAACAAGTTTTAGAATCTAAAAATATGTCTGAAATGGTATATTCTGCGAGCCAATATGGTTTGATAAATGGTGAGTTTATTTTGGAGTCTAACAGTGCAAGTTAGTAATTTGTTGCTAGAGTTGTCGAAAACATATGGCATTAAAGATGCTTTTTTTGCTTTGGATATTAAGAGTGAGAAATTTTGCAACCACTTTTCAAAAATTAAAAGAACACCTAGTAGAAATAATATGCTTTCAAGCTCAGTTAATGCGAGTAAATATAGCATTGAAAATAGAAGGAAATGGGCTAGCTCAGATCCTAATGTATATACTTCTTTATCTAGCTCTAAGCATCATTGGGACTACAGTAACTGGCCAAATGGTAAGCCTAGCCCACAAGATTTATTGGTGAAGTATGGTTATTCAAATAAAATCTCAATTGAAACCCAATGCATGCTAAATCCTAATTGGGTTGGTAGGTTTTACTTTGTCACGGAAGAGCAGGGTCAAATTTTAGAGCCGCAATTTTTACGTGAAATCAATAGTGATTTGATGGATATCCATTATATGATTCTATCGAGTAGTGTTAATTACCTAAACCCCTTTATGGATTATAAAGTCATAAAGCAGAGCGATGTTAAAATTTTGTCTATGATTGCTGAAGGCCATAACCGTGAGTCAATAGCGGCAGGCTGCTACCTCACGCCAAGAGGTGTTGATTATCGAACTTTGCAATTGAAGAAAAAATTGTGTGCAAATAATAATTCAAGTTTAATTAAGTCAGCTTATGAGAATTTCTTGCTAGATTGAAGAACTGAATAATTGGGTCAGAGCCCGAAGGAATCTCGCGAACTTAATACACTGCTTGTGGCTTTACATCTAAACTCTACGACAATTGAAAATATCATGGCTGAAAATAACATCAAAAAATAACATGGCCACCCATAGTTAAACCTCTACCAAAAAATAACATGGCCACCCATAGTTAAACCTCTACAGTCGGAAATAACATGGCCACCCATAGTTATACCGAATAACATGGCCACCCATGGCTAAATCTTACTATTTAATGGTGTTTGTTAGCGCATGATAGAGATGCTTGCTCTATGGTGCGTAACACCACAGAGCGGTATAGCGTTGAAAGCGAAAGTTATTTGTTTAGCACAAATTGGTCGATTTGATTTTGGGCTAGGGCTTGATCCATGGTGCCCTTAAGTAGTTTGTACATCAAAATAGATGCGTCAATTTCAGTTTTACGGTTAGTTAAGCTTTCAATATTCAACCCTAGTGGAATATTAAGCGGAATAACGGCTGCTAAAATTTGCAGCAGGTTACTGTGGTTGATCTTAATTGATTCGTACAGAGGGTCGGCTGCCGACAAAATTCGTTTGCTGGTATGCTCAGGGACCGACACTCCTAACCAGTTGATAAAGTCTAATGTTTTAGCGCTGCCACAGGGGGAGAATGTCAGAATTATCCGGTTAGGTTGTACATTATTGCTCGCACATTCTTGCGCATAGCTGGTTAACATGTCGATAGTTGCTTGGGCGTTATACACTGCCTGAGTAATATAGTACTCGCAGCCATGAGTTGACTTACCTAATAGACGGATATGTTCATTCTTTTTACTTAAATGGCGCTCAGCAATGGCCACTCCACCAAGGTAGAACTGCTGTGAGTGTTCGGCTAACACACGGTAGGCGTCATTTAATGGTAGTGAACTGGTAACTTGAGTTGATGGAGATCCGACTAATACTAAATCTCTTACGTTGTTTTGATACCAAGCACGCGACAACCATTCATTAAACCCCTGCTCATCAAGGCCGGCCACACTTTTGTAGGCAATAACTGGCTTGCCGGATTTTTGATTAATCAGTTGGGCGTAGGTGCCTGAATCATGAGTGGCTTTAAACGGGAAAGGTCTAGGAGTATCAATGCGGCTGGTTTCATCTTGAATATCGTAAATGATTAAACCATCAAAACTAATTTCATCAAGACGAGCTAATAACTTATCAGCGATAGTGCTGACCGATTCAAAATCAGTATCAATTTTGGGTGGGGTTGTACCAATAAAATAGATCCCACGGTGATGATCGGATGAACGCTGTTTTAATGATTTTTTCATGTTTAGCCGTCTAGATGGATGTTATCTTCATTGTGTCTTAAATTGGGGCAGTTGTTAAGGCCGAATAAGATAAATTTGTGTAATGCTTAACAAAATAATATTGCCATCCATATTTGAGGTAAAACATGATTTGCTAAACTAAGCTTTATTCATGCAATTTTTATCGGTATGAATGATGGCCAGACCTAGAGAAACTCTAGTGAGTTTAGACGATACTCCTTTTTATCACTGCTGCTCTAGAGTGGTCCGCAAAGCTTTTTTATGCGGCATTGATGCCAGCACGGGAGATGACTTTGAGCATCGGCGTGAATGGGTGGATTTACGCATTGTAGAGTTAGCAACTATTTTTGCGATTGATATTTGCGCTTATGCTGTAATGAGCAACCATTTGCATGTGGTGTTAAAAGTAGACGTCAATAAAGCTAGGCATTGGTCTGATAAAGAAGTATTACTGCAGTGGCACAAAGGCTTTAAGGGCACATTGTTGACGCAAAAGTTTGTTAAAGACGAAGCGTTGAATGAGTTTGAGCTTAAGGCCGTCAATGATTGCATAATCCAATACCGGCAACGCCTAGCTGATATAAGCTGGTTTATGCGCTCCCTTTGTGAGCCTATTGCCAGGATGGCAAATAAAGAAGACAAATGCACAGGGCGCTTTTGGGAGGGCCGCTTTAAATCTCAGGCGTTATTAGACGAAACCGCAGTGCTGGCATGCATGGCTTATGTTGATCTAAACCCTATTCGTGCCCAAATGGCTGCTACGCCAGAAACCTCTGATTACACCAGTATTCAACGCCGAATAAAGTCAGCGATTAAAGGCGAGCAACCGTCAGAACTATTACCCTTTGTCGGCAATGAACGGCTTGAAATGCCTAATGGGTTGATGTTCAGTGCTAAAGATTACATCGTGCTGGTAGAAGATACTGGGCGAGTTATTTGTCACGATAAGCGCGGGGTCATTAGTGAGTCAAGTCAGCACATTTTAAACAGGTTGAATATTCCTGCAGAGAACTGGTTAAAAATAACCACTGAATTTGAGAGTTTGTTTAAAGGGGCTGTTGGGGCGTTGCCGGCACTGACAGATTATTGTGTGCATTTGCAGCGAAAGCGCCGACAAAGTTTAAGTAATTGCCAACGCTGGTTGGATACATGAAATAGTACTTAGGGTCAGCAACGGCTTAAAAATAATAGGGTTAAGTATCAATATTTATTATGTGATTAACCCTATTTAAATCAAGACTGCCGCAGGGTGAATTATGTCAGTTGCCCTTTTAGCTTTTGATATAACTGCGGTAAAAACCGTGGTAAGTGATTCATCTCTTCAACACAATGGGCAATTAAATTGGTTGCCGAATGCTCTTTTAACGCCAACTTTCTGACTAGAGCTGTATTGATTAGTGGCGTTAGAATTGGCCCCAGCAATGGGGTATGCAGTTTTACATCGCCAAGCCAGAATACACTTTTCATAACGCATCCGGTGGCTGTTGGTTCAACCAAGTGAACTAAATGACCTGAGTCCAATTTAGGGTGACGCAGCGCTGTGCGTGCACAAATAGCGGTTGCACCTTGGGCTTCGAGATCGTGCAAGCCAATTTTATTCGGATGGTAAAAAGATATGGATAACTTAAGTAACTCGTCACCAATATACTCATCAACATATGAGACGTTATCTATATAGACATCTCGAGCGTTATTTAAGTGACTTCTGTCATGCTTTACCGTTGCTTTTTTGTGAGCTTGAGGGTGCCATAATTGATAGCGTTCAGAGTGTGTTAGATGCCAAGCAAACCACCAATCAATCATGGCTGGAGTCACATTTGGCATTTGGGTGCTGCAAGCGACTAGCAGTTGGCCATTTTTGGATTTTAATATGCGGTTATCAAATGTATCCCATTGCTTAAATAGCTGACTAGCATTGTGTATACAAGGAAACTCGCCAGGCTCTACTGGTGCGTTGGCTATGGCAAGTAACTCATGGTTTAGAGGCTGCATTTGAAGCTGGTAAGGCGTTTGGTTATCCATTTGTTATCCAATTAATCAAGAGATTAAGCAGCCGCCATAAGAGGTGCTATGAAGTCATTTTTAATTTAGCTGACAGCGTGTAGTAGCGATATGCTACTGGTCACATATTTTGCATTATTAATAATTAATATGGCCACCCATCGTTATTGTATTATTTTGCATTATTAATAATTAATATGGCCACCCATCGTTATTGTATTACGGCAATGTAGTAAAAGGTGAGCTAGGGCCTGTGTTGTTGCATGGCTGGCACTATAATAAGATATTGCAATTGGTCTATTTATTTTTTGGAGTATCCATGTCACAAACGGTTGTTATTACAGGTGCTAATCGTGGTATTGGTTTAGCATTAGCAAGCCTTTATGCCGCTCAAGGTCAAACGGTATATGCTTTGTGTCGTACGTCATCGACTGCGTTATCCGCATTAAAAGTCAACGTGATAACGGATATTGATGTCGCCACTGATGTCGGCATTGCTAACATGAAGCAGGCATTGGCGGGGATATCAATAGATGTCTTGGTATGTAATGCGGGTATTTTACGAGATGAGAGTTTATCGAACTTTAACCTAGCAACTATTCGTGCTCAATTTGAAGTTAATGCAGTTGCTCCATTACGTGTGGTTGAAGCGCTTCAACTACAGTTAACCCATGGTGCCAAGGTGGCAATGATCACTTCTAGAATGGGGTCTATTGAAGACAATACCTCCGGTGGCCGTTATGGTTACCGTATGTCGAAAGCGGCGTTAAATGCAGCCTCAATGTCATTGAGTCATGACTTAGCACCTCAAAACGTGGCGGTTGGTATTTATCATCCTGGCTATGTGCAAACAGATATGGTTAACCACGGCGGTGATATATCAGCAACTGAATCTGCGACACGTATTGTTGGCTTGATTGAGCAGCTTGATATGAGCCAGTCTGGCGTGTTTAGGCATTCAAATGGGCAAGTTCTGCCGTGGTAAGCTGTTAGTAGTTTTAGCATAAACAAAGCGAACCGAGTAGTTCGCTTTTTTTATGGATAAAGTTGATGAAGCTTAAGTTACGATGTTTGCATCCAATCGACCTTAACACCAGCTTGATCAAACATATCTTGGCTGATTTTAATCTTGTCTCCCCAGCGGGATAAAAAGTCATCACTCGGTTGTGGACTGTGGACTGTGCTTAATCCTGTTTGGATTATTTTAGCTGCGCAGTTAGGGCAAGGAAAATGCGTTACCCAAATTTCGCAACCACTCAGGTCGCGCTTAGCAAATAGAATGGCGTTTTCTTCTGCATGAAGGGTTTTTAATAGCTTCATTTCGCGGTTGTCTGTTTCGGCGCTATCGGAGATCCCATTTGGGTAGCCATTGTAGCCGAGTGAAACAATACGGATATCTTTGGTGATTACAGCACCCACTTGAGTCGAGGGATCTTTGCTCCATGATGCAACGAGCTCTGCCATCTGTAAAAAACGTGTCGGCCATTTGGATATCATCGATTGGCACTCCTTGTCTAAAATACTGAATAAAATGGGTAAACTTACTAACATTCTCGCTGCTACCCTCCGATAAATCAACCTACAAACTTTATCCGTTAGTAAACGGCGTAAATAACATGGCCACCCATAATTATGACTACATAGTTATGACTACCAACGAAATAACATGGCCACCCATAATTATGACTAGGTAGTTTTCTAATCTATAGCCTGTCATTGATAATCGCAGGGGTTAAAGAGGGTGGCAGCGCTTATTAAATGGCGCTAAATGCGATTGATAATACTGGATGGAAAATGCATTTTTTTTGGCATGATACATGGCAATATCAGCATTTTTAAGTAAGGTTTGTTGATCAAGCCCATCTTTGGGATATTCAGATATCCCGATGCTGGCCCCGATTACAATGGTGTGTCCGGCACACTCAATATCGATAGATAACGATTGCTCAATCGCTTGAGCTATATGGGAAATACTTGAGTCCGATGCTTTTGGAATGATTACGGCAAACTCATCGCCGCCAATTCTTGCCGCCAAGCAATTAGCTGGGACTGCATGACTAATCCTTTGCGCGATCACTTGCAGCATGTTATCGCCTTCATTGTGGCCAAAGCTATCGTTAATTTTTTTAAAATCATTTATGTCTAGCATTAAACAATAAAAACCCTCAGTCTCTTGGTTTAGCTTACTGTCTATATAGCTGTAAAAGTGCTGCCGATTGGCGAGGGATGTTAGCAAGTCATGATTGGCTTGATGATGTTTTTGTTGGAGTAAATTATCAATATCGATAATGGTTTGTTTGCTTAAGTAAGTCACTAATAAAACAAAAGCACCGCCAGCAAAAAAAATAGCAGCAACGATAAAGTGCACTATATCCATTGAACCTGCTGCAGATAATAACAGGCATAAGTAACCAAAATAGCTAATGATAAACACAACAATTAGCGACAACAAAATTAGCCAGCCTTTATTCTTAAACTCAGAGTATGCGCAGATAACATAAGCTGGATGTATAGCTAAAGCGAGTGCTGCCAACCCTAATATAACAAGAATTAATGCGACTAAATGCATAGAGGATCCAAACCGGTAAGCAAGGTGTTTAAAAATTAAGTGTAGTTGATTATGCGCTTAAAATGAGTACTTAGATAACGAGCTTCAGTAACTCAATTAGGCTAAATTATGGCTAACTAATTGTTTATGTGAGGTAAGCGGATAAGTGGTTACCCAGTGGTTTAGTGTTTAGGTTATTCGATGGCGTTAAACAGAAACGCTTATACAAAAAATTGTGAGTTACACTTTATACATTTATAACCACCAAGCTTGAGCATCAGCTTAGTATTGCCTACAATAGCGCACGCTTTATTCACTACAGACCAAGATAATGACAGACACTACTGCAAAACCTACTTTACCTGATCGCCTTTCTGTTAATCCGCGTAGCCCGCACCATGTAGCAGAAATTTTTGATCACGATATCGGGATCCTGCTGAACAGCAAAGAACGTTTTGATGTTGAAGAATATTGCATCAGCGAAGGTTGGGTAAAAGTGCCATCGCACAAAGCATTAGACCGCCGTGGTCAACCACTAATGGTAACCATGAAAGGCACTGTTGAAGCTTTTTACAAGTAAGTAAATTGTCGGATTAACATTAAGCTTAATCTGTTAGCTTTAATGGCAGTACTGCGTGACGGGTTAGATTGCAAAATTTGGCGCTTGCGTAATTGATAAACGGATCTTCGGGTCCGTTTTTTTGTGCGCGCTATTTTAAATTCATAAGTAAGCTTATTTTGTCGCTACTGTACCGCTAGGTGTAAGTTTATAGTAAATATCCGCAAACTTATTGCGTGATTAAAACTACTAAAGTTCTGGCAGGATTGATTATTTTAGTGTGCTCAATAGTAGCTTTGTTAATAATCGATATAACTCACTTGTTGGGATGTTTCAATTTGAGCGGGTTAAGCGGTGAAAATGTTTAGCAAATTTTTGTGGTGTATTAATAAAATGTAGTGAGTGTGAAATATGGCCTCATTAGTAAAATAAAAATGGCGAGAATAAATATTTATTCTCGCCATTAATCGTTAAATGGTTACCGTTTTATTAAAAACGGAAATCAATACCGATAGATGCAGTGAAACCATCTGAATTAATGTCACCTTTAGAGGTGTTTTGAATTTCAGCGTAATCATATTTTAGTTCAAAGATAACGTTCACAACCTGTTTGCCAACTTGTGTTTTAATACCTTGTAACCACATAAGGTTAGCTACATTCATATCAACGCCACCGTATGATGAACCAAGGTTAACGTTGAAAACTGAGAAGTGTGTAGGGTTCCAAGCGTGAAGAGCATAAAGGTTTACAGAACCTAAATGAGCTTCTTCGCCACCTAACGCTGCCGCAATATCGCCAGATGTAAATGCTGGTAGTGGCGAACCGGCCATGCCATTTGCAAGATCTGCGATATCGTCAGTTTTAAAGTTAAGGTAGGTATAGTTCAATGATGGGAAAAACTGAGTGCCATCATCACTTGATAGAGGCAACATGTAGCCTGCAGTGTACATGCCAGCAGCTTCATCAACGTGGTAAAGGTCAACATATACACCACCAAAGCTATCAAAATGTGCAGCACGAATGCGTGCATTATCTGATTGTGTGTAGTACTCAGCAAAACCAATTGTTTGTGAAATATCACTAGTCAGGCCAGCAGTTCCGCCGCCAGCAAGTAGCTTTAGCTCACCATCTTGGTCTGCAAATACACCAGCTCTCATGCTGCTGTTGCGTGGATCTGCATCATGGTATTCTTCGGCTGCGATTGCGCTGCTAGATAGTAATGCCGTTGCTGTAAGTAAAATAGTGTTTAGTTTATTAAGCTTCATAGTGATATCCAGTTGTTGCTAATTTGATACTGATATATTCAACGGTAATGCTATTGTTGCTTCATTGGTTCCTGGTGCATTACTGGTTATTCAGTTGTTATTTGCTCGTTGCCACGTTAATAACTGGTAAAGTTATAGCAGTTATTAATAGGCACGCGTTTAATTTGTTTCTTATAAGTAACTCGTTTTTCTTTGTTACTCTTTAATGCGAAAGATAGTAGCACTCAAATAAAATTTCTTAAATGGGAAAATCGCGAATATTGTCTTGTTATGTAGGACAGTCAGTCTTATATATTAAGGAACTAGGCTGTTTGGTAAGGAGGTGCGATCAATTATTAATACAATCTTAAATCCGGGAAAATATATTCCGTTTTTTCTATTTTTATATATTGATTGAAATTATTAAATCTCATTTTAAATTAGTGAGATATTTAATTGCTATGTAAATGTATTTTGATGTGGTGCAAAAGTTAATCGAAGTATTTTGAAGTGTTATTGTTGTGTCGCTTGTCTGTATGATTGCAGTATTAACCTAATACTGCGCAGCAACTAAAAGGTTATTGCGGTTGTTCATCTACAACTTCTATTACTATTTATCGCTAAGAGACCAATAGAGACTTCATCGCCTACGAGTCACTTCGTTAAGATCGTCAGTTCAATGTAAAATTATCTTGCTCAGTATTGAGGTACATCAATTGTAGATAACATTGGCCTGTAGCACTATAATCGATAGGGTATATTCAACGATCCTCAAGGGTAGCATTATGCATACTTCGTTTAGGGTTAGCGCTTTGCTCACAGTAGTTTGTTTACTGTATTTATCGTTTAGTACAACCGCCACCACTCCCGCACAACTAACGCAAGTTAAGGTTGCTCCAGTTGTTGCGCCAACTGCAGAGACAACAATTAAGCTTAGCCAATACCTTGGCGGGTCCGAAACCAAGCTTGCCCAGCAACCGGCGCTAGTTTTCATGTTTGGCAATGGTACGGAAAGTAATACCTGCAGTATCACAACCACTGACAGTTACCTTCGGCATTCAAACTATCGGCTCGAAAACATTAACCTCAGTGAATCTAATTTCTATTTTGACTGCTATTGGAACGGCACCTATTACTTTTTATCCAAGCGGCAACCCACCTATGCAGAGGTATTGATTAAGCACCCTGACAGTCAATTTCCCATGTCGATGCACATAGAAGCTAAACTGATCAGTTTAACTGGAGAAAGGATGAATATTATTAGTGGTGATATTTCTTTGAGGCGGTAGGGCATTTGGCTATAAATATTGTGCAGCGTTAGCGCGGCCGCGGTATTGGTTTATCAATGTAGTAATTGTTAAGCGTGGCATATTGCTTCAGTGTACTTAGCTGTTTTTATTGCAACAAATGCAGAATTACAAGTTATAGGGGGAAAACCCTAAAAGTATGATGTTACTAGACGTAAATGCGTGTCCTATAACAGGATAATTTAAAGTTATTGCAGCTATGATAGCTCTTAAAGTATGCACCTTAACTTATCACTAGGAATATCAATGTCCCTTAGCCATCAGCAAAAAGTGTACATCCCCAAGGCCGTTCGAAATAATCAATACATTACAGCTGAAATCAAAGTGACAGATGCTTTGTTGGCCCATTACCCTGATTATAAAACGTGTTACAAAGCACTAAGTCGTACTATTTTTAAGTTAGCCAGTCAGCAAGAGTTGTATAACGTTCATGTTATTACTAACGATAAACTGCCCGTGGTACGTTACCACTCTGAAGCCTACTGTTTCCCTACGGCTGAGCAAATTATCTTTTTCTATAACCCTGAGTACCATGAAGCGCAGGGGCTGCATACTCAAGATGATTACCGTGCCCGTAAAATTAGAATTGTTTGTTTGGCAACCGGCGAAGACATCCGCAGTAACTCGGCAAGTTTTCATTTAAAAGTGCAGTCATTCTTGGCGGCGTTGATGCCGCAAATGCCAGAAGATGAGCTCACCATTAAAGTGCGAGATCATCAGCACCTTTCTTATGATTTATTTGCCAAAGCAAAAGGCAATAAAGAAACTTATGGCTATAAGCTCCGCTCCATCAGCGACAGATATAAAGCCAGAAGCTGTCCACTGCCAGATGATCATGGCTCATTATGCTATGTCACAGTAAAGCTACCGTTAAGTCGTAAGCTTAAACAGGCAATATTGCCTGAGCAAAGTGATGATTTTTCACCGCTTTATAAAAAAATACAAGATGCATTTGTACAAGCAACTCTAGCTAAGAAGCTACACCGGGTTGCGATGGTGGCAAACGGGCGTACTCCTTTAGTGCGCAACAGCAAGTTTGATCAACTTGAAGGCACTGATGAAGTGCAAATGCTGGGCTTTGACCCTAATATCGACGATCCACAATTTCTATGTCATTGGAATGGAAAACGCTTAGTTGAAATGGTGAGCTTTACCATCGCAGCGGGTGTTAAAGACAGTAAAGATGGCGGACTTGGGCTTTATTTAAACCGGGTTGAAGATGCGCTTAGGAGTTTGGCTGTAGAGTTAGCGTTAGACAAAACTCGTGATGACTTGATTGTGCGCTTCCATCAACATATTAGTTATTCCACCTCAAAGCAGTTAATCAACAAATAATTTATTGCTGTTGTTTGGGCTTGAATTTGCTGGCGCACCTTATGGCATTAATTAGGGTGTAAGGTGCTCAATTCAAACAAGTAGTAAGCAAATAAGTGCGGGTATTTCTCCTTGCCTTGCCAGTAATCAATAGCGCAAAAAAAACAGGAAAGTGATAATTCACTTTCCTGCTTAAACCGTCATAGAGGCGGTTATTCTAACGTTAGGCACCACTTGCATTGGTTGTACTAAGTACGTGCCTTAAGCTTAGAACTGTTTGTTGTACTCAATTCTGAATTCGCCATCTTCAAAGCTAGTGTTTTCGTCCCAGTTGGCAAATACACGGATGTTTTGAGTTGGATCCATTTGGTAACTAATGGCAAATTCGTGAGCTAGCAAGGCTTCATCACCACCTAAACCATAATCTTTAAAGGTGTCAGAACCTGAAACTGTACCTAAGTACATTGGGTTGTAGTTCAACCAAATTTTATCGGTGATAGTGATTTTTGAATATAGACCAACAACATAGAATGTACCATGCATATCGTAGCGGTCTGAAACTTCAGGGCCTGTGCTGCCATCTAATGGCTCGCCTACTGCAACACCTAAACCTGCAAGTGGGTATAAGTTAACTGGACCCATTTTTGGTAAAGCCTGAATGAAGCTGTAAGAAGCTGTACCTTGGTTCGTTGAGAAATCCCAGTTCGCGTCGAATTGCGAACCACGACCGTTAGTTAGGTCAACACCAAAGTTTCTAAAACGAATAGAGTCAATTGAATCGGTATCTGAAGAACCGTTCCAGCCGGTCATTTCACCTGCAATCCCTTTAACTTCAAGGATGTTCATGCCCATAGTGCTGGCATTGCCGGTGTCGTAAGCTTGGCCTACTTTTAAGTTAAGACCAGAATCTGTTGCGCCTGCACCAACTTGGGTGTAAACCGCTAGCGGATCTGACATGTCTTGAACTTCTTTTTCAACGGCATCTTCAGCGTATGCATTTGATGCGATGAAACATAAACTTGCTGCTAGTAAGGTTTTTTTCATGATGAAGCCTATTTCGTCATTAACTTAATTGTGTGTAGGATAAATAGGCTTTCAAATTTACAGAAATGAATTAATTACCTTTTAGTTATTACTCTTGGTTATTTCTGGTGCTGTGGTAACGCTTAAATACTTGTTCCACTTGTGATGTTAACCACCTTGTCACTGGGGTCACTGAGTTGCGATACGGCTGTATCAGGCCAACGCCACTGGTGTAGTCGCCTTCACTTAAGTCTACTAAGGTGAGGTTGCTGGAAAGCTCAAAGTCAAAAATGTCACTGACTGGCATCACCGCTTCAGATTTTTTGAGAATGTTGAGGCAGATACTTAGCTGATCCGCGCGCAACTTAACCTTAGGTTGAAAGCCATGTTGAATTAGGATGTCTTCAATCATATTGCGTTTATTAACAAAGTCGGGCATAACCAGCAGTGCAATTGGTTGCTCAGCTAAATCTTTAAGGGTGCGACGTGAGGTCACAAAGGGGTGATCTTTATGACAACAAATTTTAAAGGGTACAGTGGCTAATTTTTTTTGAGCTAAGGTTTTAGATATTTCTAAAGGGTAATAATTAATGCCGCAATGAATTTTGCCATTTTTAATGTCTTCCTCAGTCGACCAGCCCCAGTTAACCAGTTTTAACGTGGCTTTAGGTGCCAGTTGGTTTAAGTGTTCGAAAAAAACACGTGATAATGGCCTATATATAGAGGTATTAATCGCAACGCTTAATTCGCCACTGTAATCAGTGGGACTAAATTGGGCATGGCCGTCAAATACATCGCCTAATACTTCAAATAGCCGAGGTAACTTATCTAAAATGTCTTGGCAGTAGGGCGTTGGTAGTACCCCATATTGCTGTCTGACAAACAGCTCATCATCAAAATATGCCCGCAGTTTTTTAAGACCTTTACTCACCGCTGGCTGTGATAAGAACATCCGATCTGCTGCACGCTTGGTGTTTTTTTCTTCGCCTAATATTTTCAGCAATTTTAATAAATTAAAATCCAACCGAAGTAGTGTGGTGTCATCCATTTTAAAACCTTAAATGTCAGTAGCTTAAAAACATTACTATGTTGTTGGTATCACTTGGGGTGCAGTCGCTGGTGGCGGTGGGATAAACACGGTTAAGTGTTGTCTCGATTGAAACATATCTTAATGTTTATTTGATAAATTGCCAAACTTGAGTCGGCATTGGTTCCCCTTTTGGTACGCTTTTTAGCGCACTGGTTTGATAGTCTTCACTCACTAAGGTTAAAAAAAAGTTAGCGCTGAGTTCACAGTTATTGTTATGGAGGGTGTCTTTAGCATTAAAGTTATTGAATTTAATGCTAAATTGCAGCTTGATGAAGGATTGAATGTCATAACGGCGTTACTGGTTAAATGCACGAGCCTGCCAGCTTTTAATCGGGTAACGAAAGGCACCAGCACTTGATGTAAGTGCTCAATTTAATAAAAAATAACAAATAATTGAGGCAAATAGTGACAAATTTTAGCACCAAACTACTCCCTACAACACGTGATGTTATCGCACCCGACGGTTCAGATGTGCGGGTTCTATTAACTTTAGACGGTGGCAGCATGGCGCACTTTGAATTGGCCGGCGAGCAAACTTCAATTCCATCGGCTAACCGAACGGTCGATGAAATTTGGTATATTGTGGCTGGGCGAGGTGAGATGTGGCGTATGGCCGAGGGCAAAGAAGAGGTGGTAAATTTGGCGCCCGGCGTGTGTTTAACTATTCCGTCAAATACCCATTTCCAGTTTAGAGCTTTTGGCTCAAGTCCACTGCAAGCTGTTGCGATAACCATGCCGCCTTGGCCAGGTGATGCAGAGCCAATTGATGTTGATGGACCTTGGGTTGCAACTGTATCGCGTTAAAGAAGGTGATTAGTCAACTGTTTGCTTTAGTTGCAACCCGGTTTACTTACCAGCCCTGGGGCTAATACGAACCGATATGACCGAACGGGATAGTAAATCTATCATTTGGTCACAGTTTTTTAGCGGTCAAATCATTAGGCTGTCGGTCAGCTTTTGTAATAGCAATTCATCTTATTTTTTATGCCATTAGTGGAGTTTAACCATGTCAAACATCGCTCATTCCCCAAGGCCGATTATTCTCGATTGCGATCCGGGCCACGATGACGCTATCTCACTTATTCTGGCGCTAAGCAGTAATCAATTAGCTCCGTTAGCGGTGACAACCAGTGCGGGTAATCAAACTCCTGATAAAACATTGCATAATGCCTTGCGCGTTTTGACCATGTTGAACCGCACCGATATTCCTGTCGCTGGTGGGGCGGTTAAGCCGTTGGCGCGTGAACTTATTATCGCTGATAATGTACATGGCGAAAGTGGCCTCGATGGCCCTGAGTTACCCGAGCCTAGCTTTGCCCCCTTAGCGCAATCCGCTATTGAGTTAATTGCTGAAAAAGTACGTGCCAGTGCCATTCCTGTTACTCTGGTGCCGTCAGGACCACTGACAAACATTGCTTTGTTTTTATCGACTTACCCTGAGCTGCACTGCAAAATTAGCCGTATTGTATTAATGGGGGGCGCCGCCGCTGCCGGTAACTGGACTCCCGCGGCTGAATTTAACATTTTTGTTGATCCTGAAGCTGCAGACATGGTGTTTAAAGCGGGTATTCCTATTACGATGTGTGGCTTAGATGTAACTCACCAAGCGCAAATTATGGATGAAGACATAGAGCGCATCCGTAAAATCCCCAATCATGTGGCTAAGTGTGTGGCCGAGCTGCTGGATTTCTTTATGATCTATCATCGCGACCCTAAGTGGGGCTTTGAAGGCGCACCATTACATGACCCTTGTACCATTGCTTGGCTGCTTAAGCCTGAATTGTTTACGTCATATGACTGTTGGGTTGGGGTGGAAACTAAAGGTGAGTATACCCAAGGTATGACCGTTGTTGACCGTTACCAGTTAACTGACCGCCCACATAATACTCAGGTGCTTAGTGATCTGGACCGAGAAGGTTTTGTTGATTTAATTGTTGAGTGCCTCACGGCTTATAACCAAGATTAAGCATGTATAGTGAGTAAGTGACTGCAGGCTTAATCATAGCCTTTAAGTGACTTGCTCTATTTTATTTGCCGGTTAATTTGTCTTTATTACGCCATGCACCTTAGGCTTTTAAAATTATTTCTAAGTGCCGCATGACGTTATATTTAAATAAATATCTGATACAAAACGCTTTAGTGGGTTATTGAAAGCCCTAATGCCAATAAATACCGAGTAAAGCGAAAGCAAAATAAATAAGTCGGTCACAGTGTGAGTGTTAATTGCGTAAAAATGATGATAAATGCAGGGTTAGCCATATTCATGCTGTAGTGCATCGATATAATTAGGCTGAACTGAATGGAGAGCCAACAATGGATGTACGTAATAGTATTTTACAAGCGGCAGAACAAGAGATTGCTAAACGAGGGATTGTGCAGTTTTCTTTATCAGGGTTAGCGCATGTTATTCCAACCTCAAAATCGACGGTTTATGGCCATTTCCCTAATAAAGACGAGTTATTGGTGGAGATCTTCAATCACCAAGCAGATAAACGGATCTTGGTGGGCATTAGCCTTGATAACTCTACAGACCTTAGTACTGCAGACAAGTGTGTCATCTATTTTTGTTATTCAGTATATGCAAATTTGCAGAATATTACCGGTAATGGGGTTCGGTTTCTTCCATCTAATCCGCAGTTATGGAAACGCGCAAAGCCAGACACCGTCGAGTGTATGAAGCGGCAGTTAAAACAAATCCATACCTTGCCCATTAATTATTTAAAAGATGCCAGATTAACCGGTGAATTAACGGCCACAGATGCTGAGATTAATTATGCAGTGATCGATTTATTGACCATTGAGCGTGGCGCAATCATTAACCTAACTAATGCTGGCCTTGACGACTTAATGGGGCAAATCGACCCATTTTATTTTTTACAGCGTATGATTGAGCGCATTGCACTATTAAAGTGGGCGAAACCAATAAGTACACCAGCAACGCAGATAGATGAACAAATCAAAAGCATTTTAAAAGGGCGTCCGTTTTATGATGACGTTGTATAGCGTATGTCAATCATATCGACTTTGGTGCTTATTTCAGCAGGCTTGATTTAGTTTACCCGGTCAGCAAAAAAAGAGTGGCCTTTGCTGTTTTTATCGTGTCATTGTTTAAACGCTTTAGTTGAATTAGTTGTGGGCTATTACGCAATAGTGGCGTTATTGTCAGTTGAGTTTTTGCGGTTTGCTTGTTTTAATAGGCGCAAAGTAGCCTGTTATTGACCACAGCATGAATGATGATATCTGTATTTCACTTCCCTCTTTAATACATAGGCTCGGTAGGAGCAAAGTTATTAAGGCTCAAAGTATTGCTAAGTTGCATCAGTGCGAACTCAAACGTGTACGACGTTCAAGGCATTGGCAGTTATTAGGCGAGGCTCTTAAAGTTCATGCATTTTGCGGTCAGCTAAAAGCTGCTCAGTTACCAGAGCAGGACCAGGTACAATACCATTACTTAATTAAAAAAATTGAAACCGCCTTACTGACCCATGCCGACAAATTAGAACCGCTATCGGCGAAGCTGGAGCGATTAATAAATCAAAACCCTAATATCACTTTGGCTGAGCTTATTCATCTCAGTGACTGCACCCTTGCACAAGCCCGCATGGCCCGCTTTAACGCTGATAATTGGTAGGTTAAAAGAGCTAATGGCCCTTTATGCTTTTGCGATATAGAGTGACAGGACCCATAAACAATGCAACAGGTTAACGCTCAAGATGAATCGTTAACCTGTTGCGCTTATTGTATTGTGGTCAGAGTGTGATGAGAGTTTACAGCTTAAAATTAAACCCGATATTGACTGTGTCTTCACAGTAAGTGTCGCCGTAAGTTGTCGGCGCATCATCAAAGAAAGACGCCTCAACAAAAAACGATAATGCCTTACTGTAGTGGTAGTTAACACTGCCAATTAATAATGCTTGGCTGTCATCTTTCCATTCGTCGGTATAGGTTTTGTGTTGGTATGACACGCCAAAATCAAAGTCGTTGAGTCGATATTTTACCGCACCAACATAGGTGTTCTCGTTTTTAGAAAATGCATGCTCGTTCAATTCCACTAGGCCTGCCACAGTAACATTGCCAAGCTGGTAATCGGCACCAATAGAGAAACGCTCATAGTCATTTTCTTTGTCGACGGCGGGGTAGCTTTTATCAACGCGAACATAGCCGGCGCTGGTGTTAAATGAGCTAGAGTTGTAAACAATACGCGCTGACAGAACATCGCCATCGGAGCCGTTATCATTTTTTAATGACACGATAGCTGCAACGAACTTAATTTTACCGCTGGCTAAGTCAAACTTAGGCGTAGCGTAGGCAAAAATATTGTCGGTGTAGGTTACTTGATCCCACAACATTTTATTTGAACTGGCCAGCTCTGCATTGTTGGATTGGTGAATGTCAACGCGCTGGTAAATTTCGCTGTAAACGCCGGAATACCCTTTACCGACAACTACCGCGCCGTAATTGGTTAGAAAGATAGCGCGGGCAATGGTAACTTCAATATCATCATACCCACGGTCACTAAAGTTGTCTGAGTACTGGGCTTCAGCGTCGTATTTTACTTTTAGGTTGTCGGTTTTATATAAGCCAGACAAGCCGGCTTTAAGTTGTTGAACCTCGGTTTGGTAGTCTTTGCCGGTTTGCCATGTTGACTGGCCTTGGGCTTCACCGTAAAAATTATTATTAAAAGATTCTGCAAGTACGGTAAGCGGAGAAGCCGAAGCGATAAGGCACGCGATTGCTAAGTAGTTTAGTTTCATGTTTTTCCCTCAAAAAAAGCCACCTACACAGGAGGTGGCTTACGCGATTAATTATTGTTTGTACGTCACGATAAATCCGTAAATACCGCTATGGATGAGACGGTTTGCTTAAAATTAGCGGGCAGTAACACCGCCCGCTAACTCATTACTTAACCGCTTTATCAGGATGGATAACTACGGCGCGGTAGGCTGCGTTACGTGGCATTAGGTATAAAAAGTCAATTTCAACCGCTACGTCTTGAGTACCGTATTTTATTTCGTTCAGGGTACCGCCAGAGCGACGTCCCTTGGTACCTAAGTGCGTGTTAGCTGACAGAGTAAACATGGTATCTTTGTCTGCTTCATAGCTTACGTTTGAGGTCACAACTGAGTACCAATCAAAACCGCGGTCTTTACCGTATTCCCAGATTTGCTCAACGGTCATATCGTCTTCATTGATTTTGTATTCAACTGCGCGGCTGTACTTCATGGTTGCCAGTGCTGGCTGATCCATATAGCGTCCGTCACCGTTATCGAATGAAGACACGCCAATGCTGCCATCTTTGTAGGTTTTCCCCGTTAACCATGTAGTGTGCTGTGTATAGGTAAAGTCAAAGTCACTATCTTTACATAAGCCTTTGTCAGTACAGTTAATTTCTTTGCCATTTGCATCAACAGGTTGCAGTACTTTATCGGCAAATTCACCGGTCCAGCCTGCTTTAGGCGATAGGATCCATTTCACTTCTTTATCGCGGCCAATCTTAACGTTACCTTGGTGACGTAAAGACAAAATGATGGAGTCATCGTTGGCGTCATAATCAATTGAGTTTACATGTGCCCAGTTACGACCCGCGCCAACACCTGGGATGTCAGCAAAAGGAGCGTCTGGCTCAATTTTTGCCTTTTTACCCATTTTTTCTTGGTCAATGTTAAGACAAACCGCACCTGCATTGAGTGAGATCAGTAGGTCATCACGCATGTTGTCGAGAATGTTGTTTAGGTCCCACACTTCGACTAGTTTGCCATTTTGATCCATTTCTAAAATATGGTCTCGTACGGTATGGACGCGTTTGCCGTCTTTACGCAAGTAATCGGTTTTAGCAGCACGAACTAGGTAGTGGCCGTTTGGCATGGTTTTCATGTCGTGCGAGAAATCTTGATACCCGCGCGGTAGATCCCACTCGAAGATCATTTTGCCAAACATATCCATACGATAGATTTTTTGACCTTGACCAAAGACTAAATCACCGTTTTCTTCTTGGTGGAAGCCCATCATAATGCCGCGCTTGTCGAGTTCTTTTACGTTATGTAGCATTTTAGTGTCGAGTGCCCAGCGCGTTTCGCCTTCAGTATCGAGCACGTACACAAATGACCAACGGTCCCATTCCATTGCACCCATTCCGCCTTTCCAGCTGACATCATAAGAACCGGGTACGGGGAGTAAGTAGTTCATCAAATAGAGGCGGTCTTTAAATTCAGGGTCGACTTTTTTCACGTTCACTTCAGGGAAGTTAGCTTTAACGCCGTTAACGACTGCGCCACCTTGCTGTGGCAATGTCCAGATAGAGTAGGTTTCTTCGATTTTTTTGCCGTTCTTTTCGTACTTCACCGTCACTTGGTTGTCGTGATCAGCATACAGACCAAAAACAGGAATACCGTTATGGTTGAGAATGGTTTCTCTATGCGCGTCATATTCAATATCAACGCCATTTTTGCCTTTGCCATGAACAATGATTTCGGCATAGTCAATTTCATAGCCGCCTAAATCGATAACTGCGGTTTGTGGTGCGAGCCCGTAGGGGTTAACAATAACTGAACCTAGCTGACCTTGTGCTGGTGGAGGCTTAATAGCATTGAATTTGCCTGCAGTAGCTGGACCAGCGATTGAAAGTGCGGTTGCAGCAAGTGCAAGGGCTAAAATTGTTTTTTTCATTGAGATATCCCTACATTGAATGTTAAATGTGCAACTTACCCACCTTTTTTAGGCGTTATACACCGCTCAGACACCGCGTGATTAACCGGGTTTTGATGCCTGTAAACAAGGCGGGTAACAGTTGCTATTGCTTGAGGTGAATCATATAGGGGGGGCGGTTTTTTGTTTGTGAGCAACTAATCTAAGGCGAGGAACAACTCCTTTCCGTTCAACGGGGGCTGACGCACATTAACTGAGTAAATAAGACGCTATCGACGGTAATGATAATTTTGCCGTACTGCTCACAAAGCAATAATCACAACTGAACATTATTAGTATAAAAACCGATGAGTTATGCCAATCTATATGCATGATGAAATAGATGATTTTTTTATGAATAATTACTTGCTTAACCCATCCTCTGTCGTCGAAACGATTCTTAATGAGGCTAAAATTGTGATAAAAGAACAAGGTTTTTGTTCATTTAAAATATCGACAATTATTGAACGGTGTCGTTGCTCTACTAAGACTCTGTATAACGTTTTTAGCTCAAAAGAGGACATCGTTGTCGCTTTATTTATTCAGCACGTTAACGACATCATCGTAAAGATTAATATGATCTCCGATGACGAGTCACTGTCACATCAAGAGAAAATCATTTATTCGATGATGTACGACCCTATGAAGTGCTGGGCGGCAGAAGAAGAGGATTTTTGCATTAACTTTTTAGGGGTTAACCCGTACATCTATAATTTTGTCAGTCCTGAGTTTGTTGGTAACCTACAAGTCATTTTTTTGGAGATAAAAGAGCATACGCAAAACATGTGGAAAAAAGCGGTTGAGGATGCCTGTTTGCACTCCAACCCTGAAGATATTTTAAAGTGTATTGCGCAGCTCAGAGGTATTCAAAAAGGCGCTGTTGCTATTGGTCAAAATAAATTTTTACGTCAATTTGGCTACGATAATAATATCGAGCCGACCTTCGATTCAATGTGCGGACTAGTAACCGCCCTTGATTGGCAGACACCGTGCACTGCATTGTGTTATTCAAATATGATTAAAGTGCTGACGCCATTATTAGAGGTAAAGTGTATGAACCTTGAGCACTATGGGTTACCGATGGAGTCACTAAAAGATAAAATTGAGCTTTAGTTGCTTTGTGGTTTTAGTAGTAGGGCCGCAACAATAAAGCGAATTTAAGGGCATGTCGTTATTATTCCAGTAGTAATGCTAACTTAATACGCTGTCGTAGTTAAATCCCAATGGTGTTAACAATACCTTACGTCAAGCCTTTGCCCGTCGCGGTTGACCCTGTTATTGGTCGTTGCAACTGCATGAGATCTTTTCAAACCGCTGTGAATAATAAATTGCCGCCGAATATTTTTGCTGTCAGTCATCTGTTGGCGGACTTAACTGCAAAATGCTTAGCGGTATTTGGAAGGTTAAGCACAATAAAAAAGACCCACATAATTTTATGTGGGCCTTGCTAGGTAACACTAAAAGGTCTCGAACGGGTGGTGGTCGTGGCCTTTTGTCGAGGTTTAAAATTAAACCTCGACTACAGTGCTAACTATTTAAGCATGTCTGCTGCACGAATAACCTGTGCGCGGTAGCCGGTTGCAAACATAGCGTGGCTGTGAATATCGATACGAACCGCTGGTTCTGTTTTACCGTATTCATGTTCTACAAGAATTGACTTCACTTTACCTGTGGTGTCATCCATTTTAAGGTTACCGTAACCACCACCGAGTCCGTATAAACCAGATGAAGCAAAGTAAGACATCATAGAGTTTTTATCAGCTTGGTATTTAACAATTGAGGTAACAGGGCTGTAGCCTTCATAGCCTAGTTCGTCCTTACCGTATTCCCAAATCTGTTCTACCGTCATGTTGTCTTCATCAATCTTGTATTCAACGGAGCGACTGTATTTCATTGTTGGAAGAGCAGGTTGCTCTAGGAAGCGACCATCACCGTTATCGAATACTGTGTAAGTACCTTTTTCATCAACTTTGTAGGCAGTGTGTTGGGTCCAAGTGTAGTCAAAGCTTGTGTCTTCACACTTACCAGCATCAGAACATTTAAGTAACTTGCCATCTTCAATCGGTTTAAGCACTTTGTCAGCAAATTCGCCAGTCCAGCCACGACTTGCGCCGAGGATCCATTTTACTTTTTTATCGCGGCCAATTTTAATTACGGCTGACTGGTGACGCGATGAGATAATGATGGAGTCATCAACAGGGTCGTAATCGACTGAGTTAACGTGAGCCCAGTTACGGCCAGTCATGACACCGTGAATATCACCTAAATGAGAGTTCGCCATCTCTTCAGCTGAAGAGGTGTGACCTTTTTGATTGATATCGATGTTAAGACAAACTGCACCGGCATCAAGCGAAAGTAAGGCGGCGTCACGCATCGGGTCTAAAATCTTGTTTAAGTCCCAAGTATCAACTAATTGACCATTCATATCGACTTCAATAATTTGGTCGCGAACGGTATTTACTACCATGCCGTCTGAGCGTTTGTAGTCTTTACGTGCAGCACGAATAAGCATGTTGCCGTTTTCAATTTGGATACCTTCATGGGAAGCATCAGAGTACAGACCTGGTAAACTATGTTCGCTGATCATACGTCCCATCAACGTCATGTGTTTCCAGCCTTGGCCTTGCACCCAAACCATATTACCTTTATCGGTAACGTTCATGCCCATTGCATAACCGGCATTTTCATAGTCTTTTGAATCATGCGTGGTGTATGGGTTCATGTACCAACGAATGTCACCGGCAGTATCAAAAATCATGTAGCCTGGCACGCCATCCCAAGAAAATGCACCCGGTGCATCAGGGTTGTTGTGCATCATTAATCCCGTTTTTGAATCCGCAGTTGTCCAGTTAACAAAGTACAATCTGTCTTTGAATTTAGGGTCAACTTTAATCACTTCGGCTGTAGGGGCTTTAGCCCAGTTTTTTTGCGAGAAGCCCATGTCAATGTCAGGCGTTAGCATTTTGTATTCGTGAGACTTACGTTTACCGTCTTCAGTCCACTTAATGGTGAACTTGTTCATGTAGCCGGCGTAAAGACCAAAAATTGGTACGCCGCCTTCATCAATAATTCTTACATCACCCACTGGATAAGTGATTGGAACACCGCCTTTTTTAGCGTGAACAGTTACTGTTACATCACTAATTTCATGGTTGTTTAGGGTCACAACAGCAGTGAGCGGGGCGTTTTCATATGGGTTATGAATAATGTAGCCTAATGGCTCATTTGGGCCTGTTTTAGGTTTCATACCCAATGCGGATGCATTAACGTCAGAGGCGATACCCATAGAACCGATAGAACAAAGAATGGCAATTCCAAGTAGTTTTTTTGCAAACATATCATTCACCTATTATGTTAAAGATAATAATTAATGCGTTACGTCTAATATTGATACGTGTATTGATACATGTTCAATAACGTCTAAATTTAATGTTTTGTTGTTCATCAAGCGGGCTACCCCGCACTTATTACTTAAGCCGTTTAACTTTGCTTGGTGTTAATGTTATAGGGAGTGAATGTAGTTAAATGTGACTATATGTTCCGGTAATGGAAATGAATTGTTTCCATTGTTCGCGTTAAATAGCACATAATTTTTAATGTTGATCCTACCTAATGACGGTTTTTTCTCGTTGTTAAAGTCACGTTTTTGCGATTTTTGTGAATTACGCTGAGTTTGTTTGCGCTAAATTTGTAGGGTTGAATTAGCTTTTTTAATTTTTGCTGTCTGTGTAGCTGTAACTCATGGGGGATGTAATGCAAAGAATTGAATTGTCGGTTTAAACTATCTTTTCTAGTGATCAGCTTTAGTTATTATATTTTTAATATTGAGTTCGATAGTTGACAGAAAGTACGGTGAACCATTGCCTAAACGATAACGTGAATAACGCTAAAACCTGTTACCTGTTGAGTTGCTGTGCTCAATGACAAAAATACAAGGTATTCAGAGGTGACGTTCACGGTTGATTGCACAAAAAAAGACCCACATAATTTTATGTGGGCCTTACTAGGTAACACTAAAAGGTCTCGAACGGGTGGTGGTCGAGGCCTTTTGTCGAGGTTTAAAATTAAACCTCGACTACTACAGTGCTAACTATTTAAGCATGTCTGCTGCACGAATAACCTGTGCGCGGTAGCCGGTTGCAAACATAGCGTGGCTGTGAATATCGATACGAACCGCTGGCTCTGTTTTACCGTATTCATGTTCTACAAGAATTGACTTCACTTTACCTGTGGTGTCATCCATTTTAAGGTTACCGTAACCACCACCTAGTCCAAATAGACCTGCTGAAGCAAAGTAAGACATCATAGAGTCTTTATCAGCTTGGTACTTAACGATTGAGGTAACAGGGCTGTAACCTTCATAACCTAGCTCGTCTTTACCGTATTCCCAAACTTGCTCAACCGTCATGTTGTCTTCATCAATTTTGTATTCAACTGCACGGCTGTACTTCATGGTCGGGATAGCAGGTTGTTCTAAACTACGACCATCACCGTTATCGAATACTGTGTAAGTGCCTTTTTCATCAACCTTGTAGGCAGTGTGTTGGGTCCAAGTGTAGTCAAAGCTTGTGTCTTCACAAACACCTGCGTCAGAGCATTTAAGTAACTTGCCATCTTCAACCGGTTTAAGCACTTTATCAGCTAACTCACCAGTCCAGCCGCGGCTTGCACTTAAAATCCATTTTACTTTTTTATCGCGACCAATTTTAATCACGGCTGACTGGTGGCGCGATGAGATAATGATGGAGTCATCAACAGGGTCGTAATCGACTGAGTTAACGTGAACCCAGTTACGGCCAGTCATGACGCCGTGAATATCACCCATGTGTGAATTTGCCATTTCCTCAGCAGACTTAGTATGCCCTTTTTGATTGATATCGATGTTAAGACAAACTGCACCGGCATCAAGCGAAAGCAAGGCGGCGTCACGCATAGGGTCTAAAATTTTGTTTAAGTCCCAAGTATCAACCAATTGGCCATTCATATCGACTTCAATAATTTGGTCGCGAACGGTATTTACTACCATACCGTCTGGGCGTTTGTAGTCTTTACGTGCAGCACGAATAAGCATGTTGCCGTTTTCAATTTGAATGCCTTCATGGGAAGCATCAGAGTACAAACCAGGTAAGCTGTTTTCGCTGATCATACGTCCCATCAGCGTCATGTGTTTCCAGCCTTGGCCTTGCACCCATACCATATTACCTTTGTCGGTAACGTTCATGCCCATTGCATAACCGGCATTTTCATAGTCTTTTGAATCATGCGTAGTATATGGGTTCATGTACCAACGAATGTCGCCAGCTGTATCGAAAATCATGTAACCTGGAGCACCATCCCAAGAAAATGCACCTGGTGCATCAGGGTTGTTGTGCATCATTAAGCTAGTTTTTGAATCAGCGTTAGTCCAGTTAACAAAGTACAATCTGTCTTTGAATTTAGGGTCAACTTTAATCACTTCGGCTGTGGGGGCTTTAGCCCAGTTTTTTTGCGAGAAGCCCATGTCAATGTCAGGAGTTAGCATTTTGTATTCGTGAGACTTACGTTTACCGTTTTCAGTCCACTTAATGGTGAATTTATTCATGTAGTCAGCGTAAAGGCCAAAAATTGGTACGCCGCCTTCATCGATAATTCTTACATCACCCACTGGATAAGTGATTGGAACACCGCCTTTTTTAGCGTGAACAGTTACCGTTACATCACTAATTTCATGGTTGTTTAGGGTCACAACAGCAGTGAGCGGGGCGTTTTCATATGGATTATGAATAATGTAGCCTAATGGCTCATTTGGGCCTGTTGTTGGCTTCATGCCTAATGCGGATGCATTAACGTTAGAGGCGATACCCATAGAACCGATAGAACAAAGAATGGCAATTCCGAGCAGTTTTTTAGCAAACATAGTAATCAACCTATTGTAATTAAAATAACAATTAATGCGTTACTTTTAATGTTGGTACATGAAAAATAACGCCCAAATTTATAGTTTGTTGTTCATCAAACGGGTTAACCCCGCACTCATTCATTAAGCTTTTATTAAAAATCATTTAACTTTGCTTGGTATTAATCATATAGGTGAGAGTTAAACTGAGTTGTGACGAAACTTTCCATCAAAGGAAATGAATCATTTCCGTTACGCGTGTGTAATCGCACATAAATTTAAAGTTGAGTTTTTTTGGGTTATATATTTGTGGAGTAACTCTTGGAAAACGTATTTTTGAGTCGTGGCGGGTTTTGCTTTGATAGTAAATAGTGTTTTTAATGAGAGTGTTATATGTGTTTAGTGGCAGTGGTTAATGGCTGTGTTGATGTATTTGTTTAATTAATAGATATCACATTAAACTATTTTATATAATAATCAGAAGCGCTTAAAAGTATGGTCATATGTATGTTGTTTAAATGTCGATATAAGTATTAATTTAAGTAAATAGCGGTATTTTAATTTAATCTGCGTTGGTTGGCGTTATTTAAATTGCAATTAATGGTCTATATTTAGACAAAAAAAGGCCCGTATTAAATTTAATACGGGCCTTGGTAGATAACACTTAAAAGAGTTGTCCGGGTGAGTGAACAACCCAATTATCGAGGTTATAAATTAAACTCGAGCCATAGCATTATCTATTTAAGCATACCTGCAAGGCTATAACTTGTGCATGCTAGCCAGCGCAAACATGCATGGTTATAAAGTTAATCGCCATATACTGGCTACTTACTGCCTTTAAGTGTTTTAGTAATGAACGCAATGGTTAGTGGTAGCGCACAAATAATAAACACACAGTAGCTAATAATGCAGTACTGAGCCATGTTCAAGCCAAACAGTGACCAATCGTCTTCACCACAAATACCACTTGGTGCGAATTCATAAGGTAGCCATTCGTGCAGTGGCAGGTTTAACGGGAATGTAGGCTCAAGTGAGCAAGCATTCGCGCCTTGGCCAGATTGGAACAAGTCCAGTCCAGCATCTGCAGCGTGTGACGCAACATGTTGGCCTGACAATACAATGGCTTTGTCCATACCGTATACAATGCCGTACCAAGCAAGTACTAAACCTAGCACTTTGATGATTATATTTTTAGGCGCAATGATCATCATGATGCCAGCAATTAAAATACAGAACTGGCTAAAACGGATGTAAACACAGTTTTCACATGGGTCCATTGCAAGGAACCACTGGAAGTAACCCATTGCTGACCCCAGCAAGAATACACAAGCACAGGCCATAACAGCCCAAACTGCGCGTCCTTCTTGTGTCGCTTCTAATGTCGCTAACGGGTTAGCTTTAAGATCGGCTATCCACTGTTTAAATTGAGTAATCATAGTTTACCTTAAAGGTTGTTTTTGATGGTTTCATCAAGGTTAGCGAGTGAAGTGATTGTGCTGGTATCAATCATCTTGTTACCGCCAACAACAATGGCTGGGATCCCTTTTTTCTTAGCGATGGTTAACGCGATAGTGCGGTCGTAAGCTAGTTTTTCTTGCGCTTCTGGAGAAGCAAGAGCAGCTTTAAACTCAGCTTGAGACATGCCCGCAGCCTTAAGGCCAATTGCAGCTAAGTCACCTTTTACCGCAGTTGAACCTTTAACATTTTTAAGTTTTTGATCATGCACTGCAGCATACATAGCAAGCTTTGCTTGTTTGTATTTTTTGTGGCTGATAGTGTCAGCAGCAGCTAATACTTCGCAAGATTCAACACCTAGCTCACCTTTGTTTTCAAGACAAATAGCTTGGAAAGTTGCGCCTGCAGGTAAGTTTTTAACTAGGTTTGGTGTTACGGCTTTTTCGTACTTGTAGCAGAATGGGCAGTAAACTGAGTAAACTTTTTGCACTGTGTTATCTAGTGCTGGCGTGTCAATTTTAATAACTTCAGCAGCAGATACAGTAAATGTCATAAATAGTGCTGCAGCTAGGGTGGTTAATTTAACTTTCATGTAGGCCTCGATATGATTAACAGTGTACTTTAATTGATTAATCATACAGGTGAGTGATGGGGCAGGTTGTGATCAAACTTTACAATGATGGAAACGTTTTATTTCCATCATTGTAGATCGGGTGCTCAAAAAGTATGTGTTTTATAATGTTGAACACAAATCTTAATTTTACCTTAAATTTACTGGTTAATATGTGTTCGGTGTGTGGCACAATATAAAGAAGGTAACCTGTATAAGTAACTGATGAATAACTATTTACTAAACCCATCCTGCGTTGTTAGCAATATTTTAGAACAAGCGGAAGTGGTTATAAAAAAGCAAGGAATGTGCTCATTTAAGCTTGTTACTATTGCTGACCTTGCGGGGTGTTCCACCAAAACTCTTTATAATTACTTTCATAATAAAGAAGATATTGTGACGGCATTGTTTATCCGTCATATTAATATGCTTCAGCAAAAAGTAAGATTGATATCGTCATCTGAGGCTTTATCGAATAAAGAAAAAATCATCTATACAAGTATGCTTGATCCTATGCGATGTCTTACGGCCGAAAAGGGAGACTTGTGTCTCAACTTTACCGCCGCAAATCCGCAGATCCATCAATTTGCTAGCCCTGAGTTTATTGGCAATATGCAGGCAGTATTTTTTGCGATGAAAGAGAATAATGAAGCTATGTGGCGGCAAGCGATTGATGACGGGGATCTGCAGTCTAATAAAGAAGATATTGTGGAATGTATGTTCATGTTGATGACCTTACAACGTGGGGCTGTCGTTATGGGACAAAATAAGTTTTTGCGCCAATTTGGTTATGATAATGATGCTCGCCCAACCTTTAATGCCATATGCCGGCAGGTTAACTTGCTTAGGTGGAAGGAAAAATGTCCGGCATTGTCATATCCAAATATGCTGAAAACTATTTTTCCATTGTTAGACACCAATAATACTAACCAGCAGCATTTTGACTTGTTATTTGAGTCACTTAAATACCCGATAGAGCTTTAGACTGCTTTTTGTCAATCCCCCTTCTTAGCTTGTTTATTCTGCGTGCAAGCAGTTTCTAACTGTGAATAATTGCACGTTATTTTGTGAAATTTAAAAAATTAGCATAGTAAGTTTTATGGCGAGATCCACTGCTGTTGCATACACTTAATGCTAAGTGTTTGCTTTGGGGTGGCACGCATTAGCATTGGCTACAAATGCGAGTTTGACTGCATTTTAAGCGTTGTTTTATGTATTCTAAGCATAAGGTTTACAGGATGTTGACTGATATATTTTCATGGAAAAGGGATTTTACATCAATGCTAGCATTGATAAGTGGGTTGCCGTTTCTGATATTGGTTTGTCTTTGCATCTCCCCCTCTTTTGTACGAGCTGAAACCGCGCTCGATACCGTTAATCTTCAGTTACGTTGGCATCATCAATTCCAATTTGCGGGTTACTACGCTGCGCTTGAGCAAGGGTATTATCAAGAAGAAGGCCTTGATGTGCGTATACAAGCAGGCGACCCTTCGCATATTCCTGTTACTGAAGTGTTATCTGGTAATGCTCAGTATGGTGTGGGCAACAGTGAGATCCTGTTCCAGCGATTACAAGGCAAGCCGTTAGTTGCACTGGCAACGGTATTTCAACATTCCCCTTCGATATTACTTTCACTTAAAAGCACCAATATTCACTCTGCCCACGATCTTGTTGGCAAAAAGGTGATGCTTGCTAATAAAAATCAAGATGCAGACTTTTTAACAATGCTAGTTAATGAGGGGGTGTCGTTGTTGCAGCTCGATATTGTGCCGAGTAGTTATGATCTAAATGACCTTATCAAAGGTGAAGTTGATGCTTTTAATGCTTATATAACGAATGAACCTTACATTTTAGACCAACTTGGCATTGCTTATGACTTTATTGACCCTGTGACTTATCGCGTAGATTTTTATAGTGATATTTTGTTTACATCAGAGGCTGAGTTAGACAAGAACCCTGAGCGTGTCGCAGCTATGCGGCGCGCTAGCCTTAAAGGTTGGCGTTATGCGATGCAGCATCCAGATGCGATCATTGAGCTGATTTTAGAGCAATATAGCACGAGCAAAACACGCGAACATTTAATGTTTGAAGCTGACGAAATGCGTAAGTTAATTGTCCCAGATTTAGTCCAAATAGGGCATATGAACCCTGAACGTTGGCAACATATGGCGGGAACGTTTGTTAAAGCGGATTTGGTTGAAAGTGTGGCTGAACTAGACGGCTTTATTTACGACCCTAGTCCGCCTATTATCCCCAGGTGGATATGGATCATACTCTGTGTTGCGCTATTTTTAGTGCTATTAACCACGTCAATTACTTTTTATTTGCACCGTTTTAATCGCTACTTAGCTGAAACTAAAAAAACGTTACTGCACAGTGAGGAACGGTTTAAAGCGTTGAGCGAGGCTACTTGTTGCGGAATAATTATCCATAATGATGAAGGAGAGATCCTAGAGTGTAATATTGGGCTAACCAATATTACCGGATATAGCTATGCAGAATTAATAGGTATGCGCAGTGTTAACCTTGTTACACCTGAACATCAAGAAGGGCTGTTACAGAATGCGCTCGACGATTTTGGCTTTCGTGATGAAGTTGTTGGGCTGCGAAAAGATAAATCTGAATATCCGCTAGCGATTAATGGTAAGCATATTATCTATAAAGGGCAGCCTGCGCGCATTATTGAGTGGAGTGATATTACTGAAAACAAGGCCACTGAAGATAAGTTAAAACTTGCTGCAAGTGTGTTTACCCATGCGCGTGAGGGCATCATGATATGTGATGCCGCTGGTGACATTATTGATGTTAATGACACCTTTAGTAGCATTACAGGTTATAGCCGTGAAGAGGTGCTTGGTACCAACCCGCGTTTTTTGGAGTCAGGTCGCCATTCTCGCGAGTTTTTTGACAGCATGTGGAGCGCGCTATTAAACCAAAAGCAATGGTCTGGCGAGATTTGGAATAAACGTAAAACCGGCGAAATATTTGCGGAACTTATTACCATAAGCGCCGTTTCAGACGCGAATGGCAAGCTTAAAAACTATGTCGCGTTGTTTTCAGATATCACTTCAATGAAGCAACATCAGCAGCAGCTAGAACACATTGCCCATTACGACACGCTGACCGATTTACCCAACCGGATTGTCTTATCTGACCGATTGCTACAAGCCATGAATCAGAGTGTACGGCGTCGGCAGTTTATTGCCGTTGCCTACCTCGACTTAGATGGTTTTAAAACGATTAATGATACCTACGGCCATGATGTCGGTGATGATCTATTAATTATGCTGTCCAAGCGGATGAGTGAAACATTACGCGAGAGTGACACATTGGCACGAATTGGTGGCGATGAGTTTGTGGCACTATTGGTTGATCTAGATAATTTAGAAGATTGTAAGCTGGTGCTGAGTCGTATGTTGCAAGCAGCGAGTTCGCCGTTTAAGTCTGGAGATAATAGCTTACTGGTGTCGGCCAGTATTGGTGTGACTTTATATCCTCAAGATAATGTCAGTGCAGATCAGTTGATCCGCCATGCTGATCAGGCCATGTATAGTGCTAAACAGACTGGCAAGAATCGGTATCATTTTTTCGATATTAATCAGAGTAAAGATATACAAAGTACGCATGAGGTTATTGAAAGCATTAGGCGCGGTATTGAACAAGATGAGTTTGTACTTTACTACCAACCTAAAGTGAATATGCAGACGGGCACTGTCATTGGTTGTGAAGCCTTGATCCGTTGGCAGCATCCTGACCGAGGGTTACTGTTGCCAGGTGAGTTTCTTCCCGTAATTAATAAGCACCCTATTAGTTTAGTGTTAGGAGATTGGGTGATTAATAATGCGTTGTCACAGATGACAGACTGGCAGACGGTTGATCTAGATCTGCCCGTTAGTGTCAACATTGATGCATACCAACTACAAGATCAAAATTTTGTGACTAAGCTGTCAGAGGCGTTAGCCTTGCACCCAACGGTGCCGCCGCATTTACTCGAGCTTGAAATTCTAGAAACTAATGGCTTAGCTGACATGATGCAAGTATTAGCAACCATGCAAGCTTGTATTGATATAGGGGTGAGTTTTGCGCTTGATGATTTTGGTACTGGCTTTTCCTCACTGACTTACCTTAAACGTTTACCGGCGAGCATGTTGAAAATTGACCAAAGCTTTGTACGCGATATGTTAGTTGATCTTGATGATCGTGCGATTGTTATGGGGGTGATTAGTCTAGCATCAGCTTTCCATCTTGAAGTGATAGCAGAAGGTGTTGAGAGTATTGAGCATGGTAGCCAGTTGATGTCGATGGGTTGCATGCTTGCACAAGGTTACGGTATTGCTCGGCCCATGCCTGCTGAAGATATTCCGCTTTGGAATATACAATGGGTGCCTGACGCAGCTTGGTTAAATTAACTATGCTAACAGCTTAGCTCATTAACCACATTTACTGTGTAGAGTAATTTTAGTGACTCTTGAATACTTTATTGTTGATGATTAAATTATGCTATTACAACGCGATAAAGTATTACATTTAAATATATGATTCACGACATTGTTGTCAATTATAGTGTCGCTATTAATGTGTTACTTTTGTAATTTAATTCAAGTAAAAACCATAAAAACATCGCTTTTAATTAGAGTTACCTTAGTTATATATGGAGTTGATTTTACTTATTTCTTCAGAGTATGACGTTTCTTGAATTATCTCTTTAGCACTGGTGTTGCAATGTGAAATAACTTTGTCTGTGTCGATATCGAAATCAACATTCCACTGCAGACTATTGATTTGCGCACAAATAAATTTGTAAAACTGTTGTTTGTCATCACAAATTGGCATCATTATGTTTTTGTTTCTAAAATTTAGTGAAAACCCACGCTCATAAAGCCTCATGTTGTTTAGGGCTTCTGTTATTTCATCGATGTTGTTACTGACATAGCCATTACTGGTTAGTGATTGCATAAAGTGACGATTTGATGATTTTATCATTTTGAAAATCATAGCTGTTTCATGTGCATACTGGTGTGACGCATGATTAATAAAGGTGTCAGACAGTGCAAAGTGTTGCATGTCGCAGTCAATTTTAGAGTACTCTTGTTTTGATGAGGTGAATGTAAACAGAGATAATATCTGCTCTTTGGGGTTTAAATTATTGCAGCATGAGTATCGATTAGCCACGACTGCCCACCTAATTAAATTGCGATTAAAAAGCAGAATGTAAAAGTCATGTTCATTAGAAAACTTTGAATAAAGAGTGCCTTTTGCTATCCCAGTTTTATTGGCAATAATATTTATAGATAATTTAAATAAGCTGTCATTGTCATAAAGGTTATCTAGGCACTCGAATATTCTGTTATATAAATCGGCCATGCTTTTCCTAATCGCTATAATCTAGCTGTGGCGTTAAATGTCATCGGTGTAAGAATAATTTAAATTATTTTTGTTGAGAAGTTGCAGCTGTTTAGATTGTTCTTATTTGTGATAAATATCTATTATTCTGTTTTTTTGTAGTATCGGTGTTTTATTTGAGTTTATTTTTGGAAATGTTTACAGATTCAAATAGAGAAGTATCAAGTTAATGTTTTTTCTAAAGGCACAAACTACCCATAAATCGAAAAGCACTTGAAAACTTAGTTTAAGGGTATGTAATGAAAAAATCAGTAGTTAGTTTAATCATAGCATCTGCACTATTAGTCGCCGCTACACCATCGCATGCAGCAAAAGCATTTAATCCATCAGCACCGATTAAGGCACAAGGCCAGTTGGGCACAGTATTTGTTGATGCTTATGGGGTAGCTCCGCAAACCGCTGTAATCGACTTGGGTGGGTTTAAAATTGAAGCTGCAAAAGTGGTAGTACACGGTAAAGGTAAAGATGGAATAGACATTAAATATGACGTTGACCATGCAGATATCTTAAATCATAACGGCGTACCCATTTTTGGCCTTTACGCAGACTTTAATAACACCGTCACTTTAACCTACACAAAAAGCGGTAAAAAAGTGACTGAAGATTACAGGATCTATACTGCTCCTCGCGTCAGTGGTACGCCTTCAGATGGTATGCGTAATAATGCACCCGTGATTCAACCAGTTAAGGTCGCAGACGAATTCAAAGACAGACTGTACTTAATTAACCATATTTTTGAAACGCCTAATTCAGGAGCGCTGGCATGGAAAGGTAATATGGGGGCTCAAAACTGGTCAGGTAAAAACAATATATTTATTACTGATACCAAGGGTGAAGTACGCTGGACTTTAGATACATCGCAGTTTGAAAACTACAAAGATATTACTCAACGCGGCATTATGATGGGCTTTCATCAGCTAGATAATGGTGACCTGATTTGGGGTAAAGGCCAGCAATTATTCCGCATGGATATGTTTGGTAAAGTGGTTTGGGACTGGGATTTACCACGTGGTTATATTGATTTCTCGCATGAAATACAAGCCATGGATAACGGCCATTACTTAGTTCGTGCAGCGAAAGCTGATTACCTCAGAGATGATGGTAAGCGTGTACATACTGTTCGAGATCATATTCTTGAGTTAGATGAAAATGGTCGTTTGGTCGATGTATGGGACTTGAACATCATTTTAGACAACTTACGTGATGATTTACTGCTGGCGTTAGATGTTGGTGCGGTTTGTTTAAACGTTGACAATGAGCATGCTGGCGAAACCGTAGAGGTTGAGCTTGATGCCCCGTTTAGCGATATTCCAGGTGTTGGCGCTGGCCGTAACTGGGCTCATGTCAACTCCATTGATCACGACAGTTCAGACGACAGTATTATCCTTTCGCTGCGTCACCAAGGTGTCGTTAAAATTAATCGCGACAAGTCAGTTAAATGGATTCTATCGCCAAAAAGTGGCTGGAATAAAGCACTAGCAAGCAAGCTGTTGACCCCAGTTGATTCAAAAGGTAAAAAAATATCATGTACTGATAATGGTGCGTGTGAAGGCGATTTCGATTTCACCTATACCCAACATACAGCATGGCTAACCGGTAAAACTTACCAAAACGGTAAGGTTAAGGGCTTAAGCGTATTTGATAACGGTGATGGCCGTCACTTAGAGCAACCTGCACTTAAATCAATGAAGTACTCTCGCGCCGTTGAATACAAAGTTAATGAAAAAGACATGACAGTCGAGCAAGTATGGGAGTTTGGTAAAGACCGCGGTAACGAGTGGTACTCTGCAATTACGTCAAATGTGAGCTTCCAAGAAGACAAAAACTCTATGTTTATCTTCAGTGCTAACACACGCCTACAGCAAAAAGGTGTGCTGACTCGCGGGGTTATCAATGAAGTTGAGTACAACACTGATAACGTATTAGTTGAAATGGATGTGATATCGCCTCTTCCAGGGAATGCGCCTTACCGTGCAACGATCATTAACCCTGACCTACTGTAGGCGACACTATGAAAAAGTTAAGTTTATTCGTCGCGTTAATGGCTTTTGGTGCTCCGACGCTGCAAGCCGAAGTGCTCAACAGTAATTTTAAAGTTGCTGCTGGTTACTGGATGGAATCTGGCAGTGGCTCAGAAGAAAATAACCAAGGTGATGAAACGGTTATTATTGCTGAATACCGCGCCAAAACGGATTGGGGTTCGAGTGTTGTTCGAGGGTTGATTGAGAATATCGGTGGCACTAATGAGTCACCAAACGGTATGACGATCACTACCTTAAAGACTTTTTCGACCACTTATGTTGATATCGGTGATTCACCTTTTTCGGTCTGGCTTGACCATATGACAGTGGGTAATAATAAAATTGCCGATAACCATGTCCGAGCGGGTATTTCGTATAAAAACAAGTTTGGCCCCGTTAGGTTTAGTACCCAGTTTGCACCTGAATATTACTTCGGTCATTCACCATTTGATGATGCGAAAGGGATGCACTTGTTTGGTCGTACGATATTGAGTTATGACCTGACCGACAACATCAAGCAAGCTTTTATATTTGAAAATGTGAATTTCCGAAACAATGACATACAAGACGGTATTGGTTGGAAAGAGCATGGTTACCATTACATGCTCAACACCAGTTTTGGGGTTACTGAAGCGATTACAGCTAACCTTCAATTGCACCATTTTGAATCGTTTGGTGGCTACGGTACTGACGGTAACTCAATTTTTGTTAACTTCAGTTACAACATGTAGTAAGTCGCTTTAGCGAACTTCATCTGCACGAGATAAAGCACTGTTTACACAGTGCTTTTTTATTGGCTGTAAAACGGTGGCTAATTTTAGATGCGTCATCATACGTATATGCATGCTTAATTTTTTGTTTAGCAAGGTTATCAGTGACCGACGGGTTACGCTAAGCTTGCTTTAAGGTTGTTCTTCACATCGATATTCATTAAGTGTTAATCACCAGCGGCTGCAGTAATGTTTGCTTTGAGCTATTTAGCCAAGTTATTGTCTAAATAGATCATCCAAGATTTTTATTATTTAAGCTCTTCATTTAAGTTTTAAACCGACTATTCCCATCATATTTGTGAGGCTATATTCATGGCTTTGAGGCTACCGGTAGGTTTACTTTATGTGTAGCGGGTAAACAGTTGGTGAAATACTCACGGAGCTAACCTACACCTTGCGTTAACATATACATGGCAGCTCTGAGTGTGGGTTAAATTGAGCACGGATTGACACCGTCTATCAAGTTAGTTGATAAAAAGGGGCATTGAGTTTACGTATGCCGTGCAACATTCTGGCGTTGTGTTTGTTTACGTTTAATGGCTGAGATTAATCGATACGACGGTACTGATTAGGCTATTGCTTGGGAGGAATAGGGGAGAAGTAAAACAATACAGCTTAACAAGGCGCCACCTTAAGCAAGTTAAGGTTAAGGTGCGCCATGTTAAAAATGCAGACGAGATTACTCGTATCTTAATGCTTCAATCGGATCGAGGTTTGCCGCTTTGTAAGCCGGATAAAAACCAAAGCCAATACCGATTAATGCTGTACCAATTACGCTAATGCCAATAATTGCTGGTGAAATGGCCATCTCCCAACCTAAGCCATATTGCATTATCACTACGGCCAATAGTGATAACAACACACCCGTTAAGGCACCGATAACACACAGCGTGACACTCTCAATTAGAAATTGAATTAAAATGTGCTTGGGTTTAGCCCCCACTGCCATGCGTAAACCGATTTCACGGGTACGCTCAGTAACGCTAACCAGCATGATGTTCATCACGCCAATACCACCAACCAGTAATGACACTCCGGCAACACCGGCGAGTAACATTGAAAATACTCGGTTGGCTTCTGCGCGAGTTGACATCATTGCCGATAGGTTCATCACATCAAATGGACTTGTTTGCCCAACAGGCACGCGGTGGCGTTGATCCAGTAATCGTTCAATCTCCTCAGTGGCATAATCCATGTTTTCCGCTTTGTCTACCGCGATAGTGAGTCGCTTGACACGGTTAATATTGGTGCCAGAGCGGCCAAGTACCCGACGGTTAGCGGTGGTAAGCGGCATGATAAGGGTGTCGTCTTGGTCAAAGCCGCGCATGTCTTGGCCTTTGGTTTGTAACAGGCCAATAATGGTAATCGGCACCTTGTTGACTCGCACAATTTCGCCAATGGCAAATTCAGCATCGCCAAATAATGCGGTGGCAACCGTGGTGCCAATCAAAGCCACTTTTGCGCCACTTTTCATGTCAACTTCAGTGAACATTTCACCATGCGAAATAACCCAGTTACTGGCATGAATATAATCAGTGTTGGTGCCTTGTACGCTGGTAGACCAGTTTTGATTGCCCCACACGATTTGCGTTTGGCCATCATTAGAGGCGCCAACATAGAGCACTTCAGGTATTTCATTTTTAATCGCTGTGGCGTCTGAAATGACAAGCTTATCTACGTCGCCGACAGCTTGTTTAGCCCCACCAGATTTACTGGGGCCGGTGCGCACCATTAACACGTTAGTGCCGAGACTTTTTATTTTTTCCTCTACTTGCCGTTGCGCACCTTCGCCTAATGCAAACATGACGATGACTGCGCTAATGCCAATGATGATCCCCAAAGTGGTCAAAATTGAACGCATTAAATTACGACGTAACGATAGTAAAGCGGTATGCACTAAGGTCATTACAAGGCCTCCGGCTTTGGCTTTCTTGAGGCGGTAGGCTGAAGCTGGCCATCACGCACCATTACAATGCGGTCTGCGTAGGCCGCCACTTCGTCTTCATGTGTCACTAACACCACGGTTTTACCTTGTTTGTTTAGTGTTCTAAACAACGCCATGATGTCTTCACTGGTGCGGCTATCAAGTGCGCCTGTTGGTTCATCGGCCAAAATAATGTTTGGCTGGTGGATCAAAGCGCGGGCAATTGCTACACGCTGTTGTTGTCCGCCGGAGAGTTGGCTTGGGTGGTTTAACAGTTTATCGCCTAGGCCAACAGACTCTAAGCATTGCTGCGCCCGCTGATCAGCATCGGCTACTGGCGAATCTGCATACATCAAAGGCATTTTCACATTATCAAGGGCTGAGGTGCGGGCTAGCAGGTTGAATTGTTGAAACACAAAGCCAATATGGTCGCGGCGTAATGTGGCCAGGCCGTCTTTATTGACGCCTAAAGTTGAGCTATTAAGTAAACGCACTTCGCCTTGCTCTGGTGTCATTAAGCAGCCAATTAGGTTCATGAGTGTTGACTTGCCTGAGCCTGATGGCCCCATAATCGCCACCATTTCACCTTGGTTGATGGTGAGGTTGATATTGTTGAGCACTTGAAAGCGCTCACCAGCCATAGGAAAACTATGGCTTAAGTTAATACACTGGACGGCAACACTCATAGCGAACCCGCTTTAATTTGGGTAATAACTTGCTCACCAGTAAGGTCTGGCTTTAACAGTTCAGTATACTGGCCGTCGGTGATACCAATTTGAACTGGCACACTGACTTGCTTGCCATCACGCAAAAGCAGTAGTGTGGCAAGTTTTATTTTACCGCTTTGCATCGCTAGTCTGAGTTCTTTTTGTGCGTCGGTCAGTACGTCATCTAACGCTTGCTGTACGCGTTGGCGTTGCTGCTCAGATACACCGGGTCCACGGCCTTCTGGGCGTTTAGGCATTTTGCTTTCAAGTAGTTGTTTTTGCTCTTCACTAAGGTCTAAACCGGCAAGCAATGTTTGCGGGCCTCGACGTTGTTCTGCAGATTCATCTTTGAGTCGTGTTGCAAGACGTAATGCGGCATTAGACACGCGCTGTATACCTCTTACGCTGTCAATTGAAATATCGAGATTGGCTGTCATTCCCGGTAGTAATTCACCATCGCGATTGTTGGCAGAAATAATAACGGTGTAGCTGACCACACCAGAGGTTGATTGCGGTGAGCGACGGATCTGTGTGATTTGGCCCCTAAACTTGCGATCGGGAAACGCATCAACATTAAAGTTAACCCGTTGTTGCTCTTTTAACTGACCGATGTCAGATTCGTCAATATAGGCTTCGATTTCCATTATCGACAGATCTTTTGCCAGTTGGAATAGCTCTGGAGTATTAAGGCTAGAGGCAACCGTTGCGCCAGCCTCAATGGTGCGAGATATTACGAATCCATCAATCGGTGCGCGAATTTCGGTTCGGTTTAGCTCAATTTGGTCTTGTTCTAAACTGGCCTTATTAGAGGCTAGGGTCGCATTTAGCACATTAAGTTGAGCTTGACCTTGTTGTAAGTCGAGCTGGTATTGGTCTGCAGAGGTGCGGAACACATCGAGCTCGTCTTCTGAAATATTGTTAGACAAGGCTAACTTTTCACCACGGGCTAAATCGCGCTTAGCTTTGTTGAGTGTTACCTTTGCGCGTTCAATGGCGATTTTTTGCAATGCAATATCAGCTTGTGTTTTATTCACTTGTGCTTTTGCTTGAGCCACTTTCGCGGCAAAAGTTCTTGGGTCAATTTGCGCCAATAGTTGTCCAGCTTGCACGGTATCGTTAAAATCGACGTAAACTTCGGTAATTTGGCCGGAGAGTTGCGCGCCAACAATCACATCATCAACCGCTGCTAACGTCCCAGTTGCACTCACTGAGTTTGAAATATCACCTTTGCCAATAGTTTCAGTACGGTAGGAACTAGATTCTGGGGTAACTGCGTCTGTGGTGGTAAAGAACCAGTATGCACTTAGCATTAATGCTGCAGCGATAACTAATAAAAGTCTTTTCATAATTGACCAAGTAAGAGTTTAATTTGATTGATATTCTAACAATCAAATTATTGATTCACCCATGACTTTTACACTACTTTACGACTGTTAACTAACTGACACTTATTTGCAATGAAACCAATTGATAGGCAATGGTAACTGGCTTTGCTGTAAGGGGATAACTTATCGTAGTTCTCAATTGTAGTGCCGATTTTAATTGACTGAGCACTGGTTATTTCTGGTCGTAGACGGCTATATCCAGGGCTATTCTATTTACATAAATTAAACCTTTACAATATTCGATACTCCTGTAGAGTATGCCTTGCTCTGGCATTCAGAGTTATTAATGAACATCAAGTAATAAGAAAGCCTCAGATGCTGCGTTATCGTTGTTATCCCTGTGTTTCCCTTAGCTTCATCGTCACATTAAATAATTCAAGCTATCAGCGCATCGCATTTTAGCGATAGATTTTTTAATTTTAATTATATAAGGGACACAAAATGTCTAATTCAACTACTGGTATCGTAAAATGGTTTAACGAAGACAAAGGTTTTGGTTTTATTACTCAAGACAACGGCGGCGCTGACGTATTCGTTCATTTCCGTGCAATCGCTTCAGACGGTTTCAAAACTCTTGCTGAAGGCCAAAAAGTTTCTTTCGACCTAGAGCAAGGCCAAAAAGGCCCACAAGCAGCTAACGTAGTTGCTATCTAGTTGAAAGATGAGGTAATTGTTTAACGACGATGTGCCTCACTTCAAATGATTAAGTTAACGTGAGCCATTAGGTTTATATTGTTTAACTTAATTCATTAAAAAAGCGAACCTTATGGTTCGCTTTTTTACGTCTAGAATTTAATATAATTAAAGCCTCACATTAAATTATATTACTGGCGGCAATTAATGGTCGTAAGTCTATATTTTTATTCAGGGTAATGCGTTGTTGCTTGTTTAAAAGTTGGTAATATATTGTGGTTTTTAGTTAGGCTTTTGCTGCAGCTTAATGTAAACCAACAAGGATATTATAATCACTGCGGCGCCAATTAACTTTTGTATTTCAAACGCCTCACCCAATAAAAAAATACTTAATGTAAGTGTCCAAACTGGCTCTAAAATCATGATGATGGCCGCAGTCTCGGTTTTTACTAGTAATTGCCCCGTTGTTTGTAATAGATAACGGATCGCGGTGGCGACAATTGTCGAGATAAAAAACCAAAATATAATATGACTGTTGAGTTCAAATGATTCAGGAGGGCTCCATAGTATTGCAATTATACCGCCTAAGCCTACCATCATCAGCTGTAAACAGATTGAGGCTAAAGGGGTGCTGGCAGTGACGACCTTTTTATTGCAAACAAAGTGGGCTGAAAGCAGGGTTGACGCCAATAAGAAATACCATTGGCTTGTCTCGATTGTCCACTCATGGGTTAAAGTTAGTAACGCGATCCCCATGACGGCAATGGGAAGAGCAATCCAAAATGCGCGGTTGGGGCGGGTTTGAAACAACAGCCATGAAGTTAATGGTGCGATAATCATGGCGAGACTCATGATAAATGCACCTTCGCCAAGGTTGTTACTTATGGATAATGCAAAGATAAAAACTTGCATTGATAGCGCTAGAATACCGCCTACCATGCAAATAGCAGCCATGTTTTTTAGCGACAAGTTACTTATTTGGCGGTAGCAAAAAGGCAGCAAAATTAAACTAGCAAGCGTAAAGCGCGCCGCAATAAAGCCATCACCTGGTACAACCTCAATAACGTATTTTGAAGCAATCCAACCAATGGCAGCGAGCAGGGTTGTCAGTAGTAATATAAGCTGTCCGCGCCAAGCGTAGGTTTTCATATCGGTGAAACTTCCTTAGTGTGATGGACTTATATAAATAAACCCCGCGACTGCGATGAAACAACACAGTACTGCGGGGTTATAAGTTGCATACCTTGCCTGTAAGCGTTACATGGGGCTTGAAAGCAATTACTGCACGTCTTGGTTGAGGTTTAGCTTGGGCAGTATTGTGGGTAATCTGTTAGCCCTTGCTCGTTGCCGCCAAATAATGTGTCAGGGTTATGCGGCGCTAACGGGTAACCCTTTTTAATGCGGTTTGGTAGGTCTGGGTTTGCCACAAATGGACGGCCAAAACCGACCATATCAGTGACACCAGCCTCGATTGCTTGTACCGCCTTCTCGTGGTTGTATCTGCCTGCGTAAATGAGTACACCTTGGTAAGCTGCACGTATCGCAGGTTTAAACTCAGCGGGTGTTTCTGGCGCGTCATCCCAATCAACTTCAGCGAAATGAATATACACCACTTTGTGTTTGTTTAGCATTGTGGCCGCGGCGATATATGTCTCTGATGGCGTTGCATCAACGGTGCCGTTGAGAGAAGTGAATGGAGCAAGACGCACTCCCACACGGTCAGCGCCAATAGCGTCAGCCATAGCTGCCACCACTTCGCTCATAAAGCGCAATCGGTTTTCAGTACTTCCGCCATACTCATCGGTGCGAAGGTTAGCTTCTGAGTCAATAAATTGGTTGATCAAGTAACCGTTTGCTGCGTGTAATTCAATACCATCGAATCCGGCTTCAATAGCATTGAGTGCTGCTTGGCGGTATTGAGCAACAACTTGGTCAATATCGGCTTTGGTCATAGCCCGAGGTTCAACGACATCAACAAACCCTGGTGCGTCAGTGCCATTATCAATAAATACTTTTACGTTTTTAGCTGCATGTGCAGATGATGAAATCGGTTGCTCGCCGCCAATGTTGTCTGGGTGAGTTACACGGCCAACGTGCCATAGCTGCGCAAAAATTTTACCTTCATTAGCATGTACGGCATCGGTTACTTGTTTCCAGCCAGCAATTTGTTCTTGGCTGTAAATGCCCGGGGTCCAAGCATAGCCTTGGCCATTGGGCGAAATTTGCGTACCTTCAGCCACAATCAGCCCCGCTGATGCTCTTTGCGCGTAATAGTCTGCCATCATTTGATTGGCGACATTACCAGGTTGGGTTGCACGAGAGCGGGTCATTGGAGGCATTACAATACGGTTTTTAAGCGCGAGCTTCCCCAATTGGATTGGTTGAAATAATGCAGTCGTCATATTGTTATTCTCCTGACATTTGAATGAGTTCAATTTGGTAACCATCTGGATCGGTGATAAAAGCAATGTGGGTATTGCCACCTTTTACCGGGCCAGCTTCTCGAGTGACGTTACCGCCAAGGGTTTTGATTTTGTCGCAGGCCGCGTAAATATCATCCACACCGAGTGCTATATGACCAAATGCGTTACCAGACTCGTACTCATTGGTGTCCCAGTTATAAGTTAGCTCAATGGTGCTGTCGGCTTTAGTGCCGTAACCCACAAAAACCAATGTGTAACGATATTCTTTGTTTTCGCATCTCTCTAGCACGTTCATACCAAGTACTTTGGTATAAAAATCAATTGACTGCTCAAGATCTGTGACTCTAAACATAGTGTGTAAAAATTTCATGTATCGCCTCAGAAACACATCAATGAACGCGTAAGCCAATGACACTTAAGTGCTCAGAATAGGGATGTGGTCGATGTTGAATTATTTTGATGCGAAGAATATAGCGGTAATCAGTCTTTGAGTGTAATTATCATATTTTATCTTTTTAATAAATTTTTGTTATCAGTGCTTGGGCGATGCAAATGGCGTGCATTAGCTCGTAGCACCATTTCTGTTATCAATTTGCTGTAAATCGCTGAACTGCAGTTTGTCGGTTGGCATATCACGGTGACATTGTTGCAAATACTACAAAAGTTATTTGCTAAAGGCGCTGTTTTTAACAATTTAATTGAGCGGCATAATGCGCCCATCAAAATCGACTGCTCATCAGTATCGGGCATAGCCGGTTAAATATTAACTGAAATAGTGAGAATGATTATGCCATTAGCATTACTTGCATTGACGCTCAGCGCCTTTGCTATAGGAACTACCGAGTTTGTGATTGTAGGGCTGCTTCCTACAATGGCTGCAGACCTGAATATAACGTTACCTTCAGCTGGATTATTGGTCAGCCTTTATGCACTGGGCGTTGCCATTGGTGCACCAGTGTTGACGGCGTTAACCGGAAAATGGAACCGTAAACATGTGCTGCTGTCTGTAATGTCGCTGTTTGTTATCGGTAACTTATTAGCTTGGCAAGCGCCTGGCTACAGTACGCTGGTTGTTGCGCGAATTTTTACTGGTCTTGCCCATGGAGTATTTTTCTCTATTGGTTCAACCATCGCGACAGGATTAGTACCAAAAGAAAAAGCGGCAAGTGCGATTGCGATTATGTTTACCGGTTTAACGGTTGCGTTAGTTACTGGTGTGCCATTAGGCACGTACATTGGACAACTTTATGGCTGGGAAGCGACTTTCTTAGTGGTTGCAGTGTTAGGTTTTATTGCACTGATTGGCAGCGCATTATTGGTTCCTAATAACTTGAAACAACCTAAAGCGCCTAAGTTGTCAGCGCAATTTAAGGTGTTAACAGAGCCACGTTTGCTATTGGTGTATGCCATTACGGCACTGGGTTATGGTGGTACATTTATCGCTTTTACCTTTTTAGCTCCAATTCTAGAGCAGGTGTCTGGTTTTGACCCGAGTGCTATTAGCCTGATTATGTTGGTTTACGGTGTTTCTGTTGCGATAGGAAATATATGGGGCGGTAAAATGGCTGATAAAATGGGGCCGGTTAAAGCTCTGACGATCATCTTTACTGGTCTTGCTGCTGTACTACTTGTATTTAACGTGACTGCGGTGAACCCAGTGGCAGCAGTTGTGACGATTTTAGTGTGGGGCGCGTTTGCATTTGGTAATGTCCCTGGGCTACAAGTGTATGTCGTTAAGCTTGCCGAAAAGTATGCTCCTGATGCGGTGGATGTAGCATCAGGATTGAACATTGCTGCATTTAATGTGGGTATTGCTTTAGGCTCATGGGGCGGCGGAATGATAGTGGCCAATGCCGGACTGATGCATACACCGTGGGTCGGCGCAGTGATTGTATTACTGGCACTAGGTTTAACTCGCTATAGTGGCAGGCTTGATAACAAGGTTGCTTGCGATGGAGCAGCGCCGCGACGCCAAGCAGCTTAAGTCATCGACGATGTAATGAAAAATGCCAACATTTTATGTTGGCATTTTTGCTATGTTCAGACTTTATTTTGCATTAATACTTATAGTCGCTGCAGGGCTTTAGGTTGTTGCTAGGTATCAAGCAGGCATAAAGACAAAATTAGGCCAGCAGGCCCATTTTTAAAGTGATGAACTTATATTGTTGCTTATTAAATTAAGCGGTTTGCAATTGCAGTAAGGTGTGACTCTAGCTCATCTTCCGTTTTAGGAAGGGAATCTAATTCAAATGAAAGTGGCACACTACCGTTAAGCATAAACACCGAGTCTGCGCCGTGATCGTAATGAAACCATTTGCCATTGATACAAAGGTCGGTATAACAATTGGGGAGTAATTCCATCGTGCACCTCTTAATACAAGTTTCATTTATGCAGCATGCTTTTGTGGAAGCGACTGTCCAGCGCAAATATTTGTGATTTGGCTCACTATTATATGACCTCAAAAGGCGTAGGCGCTTATTGATCTGTATCAATCTCTATTTGATTAAATATTGCGGTATGCATTTAACTTAGGTTTTACATCTGTTTTTTACGCTACAGGCTGGTGTGTTGGATACTAATGCTGACTAGATGCTTGGTATTAGTGTTATCCACTGGTTTCGTGGTGCTGGCTTTGTGGTGCTAGTTGTTTGTTGCTGATTTTATCAGTGAATTTAAGCGCAAAAGCAGTGGCCTTCAAATCCCAAGAGCGTCATTTGGCGTTTAATGTTAACTTGTGACAGTAAATTGATGATCTAGGATGATTAAGATGACTGATGCAAAATTGATTTTAATACTAAAAATTTGTATCACTGTCGGCCTTTGTTTGATTCTTCTGGGCATTTATTTTCATAATTTTAGTGACATGATTGATGCGATGGGAGTTACCGGCATTATCATCAGTGCGCTGTGTATTGCGCTAGGAATGGTGTTATCTCTGCCTACTAAAATGTACCTTACCTATTTGCTGGTTTTACGTGAATCAGATAAAAAACAATAACCTCACGATGAATGTCTAATTTTATGTGTGCTAATGCGCTGCCGCTAGTATTGTCTGTTATGGTCAACCTTATAACTTAGGCGCATTATCTTATTGGGGGTTGTTTGAATAACACAAAGGGCAGTTTGTTTATGGTGGCGTCAATGGCGGCTTTTACCATTGAAGATATGCTAATTAAAGCGGCGGCCGATACCGCCCCGTTAGGCCTTATTTTGGCGTTATTTGGCTTTGGAGGCATGCTGGTTTTTATACTGTTGACTTGGAAAAAGCAGCAACGCGTGTTTCATCCAGCTCTTCTATCAAAACCTATATTGATGCGAGCCGTTTGCGAGGTCGTTGGCCGATATAGTTTTGCACTGGCGATTACGTTAACCCCTTTATCGAGCGCCTCGGCAATTTTACAGGCCACCCCTTTGATAGCCATGATTGGTGCCGCTTTATTATTTGGAGAGCAAATTGGCGTAAAACGTTGGTTAGCTGTGTTGGTCGGTTTTGTCGGAGTGATGATGATTATTCGTCCAGGTATTGCAGGCTTTGAACCTGCGTCGATTTTTGCGGTAGTGGCAACGTTAGGCTTTGCCGGCCGTGATTTAGCCACCCGCGCCGCATCGCCTTTGTTGTCAAACTTACAGCTTGGGGTGTATGGTTTTATGGTGTTAATTCCAACAGGGCTGGTAATGTTGATGTATCAAGCTAAGCCGGTACAGATAGATGCACTGGCGATGGTGCAGATAGCTGGGGCTGTTGTGTTTGGTGTTATGGCATACAACGCATTAACCATTGCCATGCGCGCAGGTGATGTGTCGGTGATAGCCCCTTTTCGTTACTCCCGCTTGTTGTTTGCGTTAATTATTGGAATAGCTGTGTTTGGTGAGTCGCCCGATGTACTGACATTAATCGGCAGTGCGTTAGTGGTCGCTAGCGGCGCGTATACGCTGATGCAAACCCAGCGTGCTAAATAGCTTGCTGCGGCGCAATCGAAGTTATTGGCAGTTGTGACATTGGGCTCACAACTGCCGTGTTAAGGCGTTAATTTATTTTTTTGTCGCCGTTATGGCTGTTTATTGAGTACGGCATCAATGTCGGCTGCGCTGTGACGCTCTGCGAGTTGTTGCCACTCCTCGCCCCAAGTTCGATTAACTATTTCACCTCGTTTTACCGCGCTACGTGCGGCAATTTGTTTTGCCCAGCGTTGCAAGTGGGTGTAGCTGCAAACGTCTAAAAACTCTGCAGCATCATAAAGGTTACCGAGCATTAAATTGCCGTACCATGGCCATATTGCCATGTCGGCAATAGTGTACTCGTCACCGGAAATATACTCATTATTGGCAAGTTGTTTATCTAAAACATCTAATTGACGTTTGGTTTCCATGGTAAAGCGATTAATTGGGTATTCAAACTTTTCAGGCGCATAAGCATAAAAATGACCAAAGCCACCACCTAAGTAAGGGGCTGCTCCTTGTAGCCAAAATAGCCAGTTCATTGTTTCTGTTCGTTTAGCTATATCGCTTGGAATGAAGTGGCCAAACTTTTCAGCCAAATAAACGAGAATACTACCTGACTCGAAAATGCGGATTGGTGTATCGCCGCTATTATCCACTAGCGCTGGGATTTTTGAGTTAGGGTTGATCGCAACAAAGCCTGAAGAGAATTGCTCACCTTCCATAATGCTGACTGAAAATGCATCATATTCAGCCTCGGTAACCCCTTTTTTGAGTAGCTCTTCCAGTAAGATGGTAACCTTTTGTCCGTTGGGTGTTGCGAGTGAATGCAGCTGTAATGAGTGCTCGCCGACACTTAGTGCTTGTTGATACCTAGCACCTGAGTCAGGGCGGTTGATGTTGGCAAATTTCCCCCCATTGTCGTTATCCATTGTCCAAACTTTGGCTGGCGTATAGTCGTTGCTCATAAGGTGTCCTGTTAGTTTACCGGTAAATACCGAACGTTATAGAACTGATGTGGGTTCAGTATTGGCTTTTTAAGCGACTGAAATAGATCCGTAACTGATTGGAAAGACATGTACTGTATTAGGCTAACGGAGCTAAGTAAGGTTTAAATATAAACACTTTGAAGGTAACTCGCTAGCACTATGTACCATTGATGTTGATTGCCGTTGGACTTGCTATAAAAGCCATAGTCCTGAAGTTTACATTGGCTGAAAACTTGTAATCAGCGCCGCAACTTAGCTGCAATAATATTTACCGACTAAGTTTGTATTAATTGCGTTAATGGTGCGATTAATTAGTTACCCTGAGTACTTATCTAATTATCTAAGTTCAAATTTTGCCTTAAGGGCGCTAAAATAGGACCATTAGCGACGTAGCGATTAGGTATATTGACCATCGCTGACACAAAGAGAGTAAAGATATGAGCCAAGAACAAAGTGTTATCGATAGTTTGGATGAATTAGAGCGTTTTTTGATTGCAGTAGAAAGTGGCGGTTTAGGTTTAACTAACGTTGAAGGCGTTGGTATGGCGACCAATAATGCTGATGGTCGTCACTTTGTCGCTGTCTTTGATAAAGGCCATAAGGTGCTGCATGCTCGTTGGATAACCGATGAAATTTTTGCGACCGGTAAAGATATGGTACGCAATGGTGTTAAGGGTAAACATTAAGACACGTTTTTGCTCCTAAATTTACCCTTGTTGTAGCCGTAAGAGCTCAATTTTTTCTCAGGCTATAAACATAAAAAAATGCAGATCAGGAAACTGATCTGCATTTTTTATATAGACTTGCATTTAAAAAGATATATTTGGCTTTATAGCATTAACTGCGTTTTGGCTTCTTTTTAAAAGTGCGACGATAAAATGTCACCAAGCTAAACGTTAAAATAACGCAGCCAACCACCGAGACTGATGTAATAAACAATACGTACCCAAAAGGCATATTGAGTGCATCATGTAGTGGGCGAACAAAGCTGGCAAGCTTGCCTGAAAGAGGTCGGTCGCTGTGTTTTAAAACAGATTGAATCGTACCTTGTTGATGGTTAATGCTAATGCGGTCTGCAGCGCGTAGCCAAACATCGCTATGGGTGTCAAATTGTAGGTTATAAATTGGTGCAGCTTGGCCTGGTTTTTGTGGCTTACGTGAGCGAGCTTTTGCTACTGACACTAACTGTGAATCTGGCCAAATGTTTTGCGCTGTTTGTAATTGGCTGTGCCAGTTATTTGCTTGGCTTTGTGGAAAGCTAATTTCGGTAGCCGGTTTAGAGTTCATCGCACCTAGCCATAAGCTTTTATAAGTGATTAAAAAACCACTTAAACATAAAATAAATAACGGAATTGAAATAAATAAGCCTAGTTGAATATGACTTTTTACTAAGCTACTTGATTTTGTATTCGTTGGAATGCTTTGCTTAAGGCGAAAACCTTTACGAACGCGCCACCAAAGGTAAACACCGACAAGAGTAATAATCCCGCCAAGTAGTGACGCCCAAGCATTGAAATACTTACCAAAATCGTCAAGTAAAAAATTACGATGTAACCAAAATACCGTGCTGTAAACCGGTGAGTCAGAAAACTTACTCACTGAAAGTTCATTTAGGTCAGTGTCGAGGGCGATGTTACTGCCTCTGGCTGATGCTTGAATATAAGGTGTGTATTGAGTCGGAAACTTAACCGTACTGATCTTTGGGTAGCGTTCAAATAGGGTTTCAGTGATCTGGGCTTTTTGTTCAATAGACAGTGGTTGGTATTGCTGCCCCTTATCGTCGAGTCTTTTAAGCATGTCACTACTGCCTAAATACACTCCGGTGGTTAGAACGATGAGCATGGCAAGGCTAATAAAAAAACCAACCCAGTTATGAAACCATTTTAAAGCCGGTACGACATTCATTGTTACGTTCTCTTGTTGATCTTTTGCATGACAGTGACAAAAGACATGGGGTAAGGCTTAGTCATAAGTATCGCAAAAGAAGATTAAAAAGTTGTGATTGTTCGTGTGAAATAATACATAAACCATCATTGCGCGAATGATAATCAAACTCGTTATGGAGTGCAATTAAAGAAGTGTAAAGTGGAAGTTTGTGAACAATTTACAGCAAAATAAGAGTGCGATTAGAGGCGGAAGTCATTGTGGCGCGATTAATACGCCACAATGAAGTACTTGGAGGTTAAATAACCGCTAAAACATCAGCTTCAGGTAAACGAGACTTAGGCAATGGGGCATTATAGTCATCAACGGTATGGCGATAACCGATGGCTAACGCAACTTCACAGACAAAACCACCGAGTTCATTTTTAAACATGTCACCGATAAGCTCGCTATCAATGCCTTCCATTGTGGTTGAGTCAATACCGAGACGAGCCAGCACATGTAACGTGTTACCTAAGGCTAAGTAAGTTTGTGATTTCGTCCATGCTTCAGTGTTGCCGTTTGCATCGGTATTTTTTTCTGCAAAAGCAAAACCAGCAAATGCTTGTTCTCTGTCTTCTGGCTTAGTACGGCCATCAGCAATCCCTTTATCAACCACTTTAGCGTAATCATTACGGCTATAATGCGGGTTGTGAGCAAACAAAATTATGTGTGACGCTGACTTTATATGGGGTTGATTAAACTGAAATTGATTAGCAAACGTGTCATGCATACGCTGTTTTGCAGCATCACTTTCAATCACGATGAACTTCCATGGCTGAGAGTTAATTGAAGACGCCGACAGACGCATCGCTTCAAAGATAACATCTAAATCGGACTGCGGAATACGTTTTGCTGGGTCGTACTTTTTAGTCGTGTAACGATTTTTTAAATCAGAAATAATCGGGTGCGTCATGATAAGGTCCTTTGAAGCCAGTTGTCAGTGAACAGGCCTATTTAGAATGTTGGCAAAAAATGTAATTTAGAACTGTAATTTAAAACGCTAATAACAGACTTAACGTTCGACTGTAAGCAAATGAGCATTTGATAAACGTGGCTCGGCGGTATTACATGCCAAAATACAATCGAAATAATACATTTATGTTAACTATAAAAACTTACTTCAAAAACAGCTTGGCTTTTGAATTATTATCAATAAAAATTTGATAATTGTATGTGTTGCGCTTAACACAATGGCTATTGTTAAAGCTTTAAGCGGCTTAACTTGAAAATAGCGATGTAGCAGGTAGTAAATCATACCTTTGCGGATGTCTGTATCTGATCAGTTTTAGCGTGCTATTTGGCAGCTCTATGCTGGCAAACCAAACCAAACCAAACCAAACCAAACCAAACCAAACCAAAATCGTTACGGAGAGTTAATTGTATTGTGGCTCTAGCGCTAAAATATAAAAAGCGGAGCCAGATGGCTCCGCTTTTTTTATCGTTTAAGTTCGCATTGAGCGATAAAAACGGTACTAGCTAATTAGTGACTACTTACTAAAAATTTCATTCAGTTTTTCAGCTAAACGAAAACCTGCCTGTTGCAGTCTTAATTCAGCCGTTGGGGTATGGTCGAAAACATATTGAAAGCGTAAATCGGGTTGTCCATCGCGATTTGTTTCTAATTCATATGTCGCGTAGCGCATACTTCTAGACTCGCTTGCCCACTCGTAATAGCTTTTTCCTTGCCATTTCTTAACATCTTCTTTTGAAACCCGGCCAATAAATTTAGCAAACTCAGTGTAACTTAATTTTTGATGCTCTATTAATTTGCTATCCCAAACCGAATGTAAATTAGTATCGTTGCCAAACCACTTTAATTTAACTGTATTGCCACCTCTGTCAGCCGCTGAGCTTACGTGTAATGGCTGATGAATATCGCCGACAAAGTGTACATAAAAGGCTAGAGCCTGCCATTTTTCTTGTTGAGTGGCAGTTGGGCTCACCATCACTTTTTCGTACTTTTCAAGGCCTGTAATAATGTCACCGTCAGCACTTCTTTCTACTGTGCTCCAAGAGTCATCATCTTCAAGGGTGATGTAATGCCATGGTGACGCATGTGACCACTTAGGATCGGAGCGAATTTCGTCGGCCCAAGTAGACATTTGCGCAAGCGATTCGCCATTGGTCAGTGCATTGATCTGCTCTTGAGTTGAAGTTGTTAAATTATGTTGCGCTATTTCACCGACAATGCGATGACCCAATTGGCCGTAAGAATGAGCGGGTAGGCTGACCATAGTTGACAGTGCAAGTGTTGCACTGACTAAAAAAACAGTAGATTTCATTGATATTCCATTGTAATTAACGATTAAATGTTGCTTGTAGTAAATGCTAAATTAGCTTTGCGTGCGCATGAATGTGCGTATTGTACCTGCTGAGTGTTATTAACTAGTAATGGTTAGGTAATAAATGAGCAATTTTGTTGCAGATGTGAGATCTAGCGCACAGTTCGGTGTTTTTGTTGTCAATAAGTGCGTGCCGAAGTAAATTTGAAATATATTTGTTATATCATTCGCCTCGAAGTTTTTGGTTTGTAAACGTTATTGTTAAAGCTAGACAAACTAGCAATTAATTAAAATAAAATAAAACTCAAGGGTTTGAATAATGTTAAGTAGTAAAATCAGCCGCTTAGCCATGGCAACATGTTTTGCCATGGGTGTATCCCTACCTGCTATGTCTGCCGATACAGCATCCGATATACGCGGAACAATTACTGGGCCTGCTGGCCACGGTATTGCAGATGCAACCATTACAATTATCCACGAACCAACAGGTACAGTGACGGAAGTTCCTGTAACGGCTGAAGGGCAGTTTACTGCTCGCGGCTTACGTGTTGGTGGTCCATACATTATTAAAATTGATTCAGATAAGTTTGCTGACTTAGTTGAAGATAATGTTTACTTATCACTTGGTGAAACATTCCGCTTTAACCGTTCGCTAAAAACGGCAGAAGAAATGGAGCGTATTGGCGTTGTTGGCTCAGCTACATACTTCAGATCTGCTGGTAGCAATAGTGACTTTGGCGCTGAGGACATTGCTAACGCGCCAGGTTCTAGCCGCGATTTAAAAGACGTATTACGTCAAAACCCGATGGCGGTTGTGGGGACTGACGGGATCTCGATGAGCGTTGCCGGAATGAACCCAAGATTTAATACTTTTGTGGTTGATGGTATTGCCCAAAATGATGACTTTGGTCTTAACTCTAACGGTTACCCAACTCAGCGTTCACCTATTTCTGTTGACGCGGTTGAAAGCGTTGCGCTAAACGTTTCACCTTATACAGCACGTAATGGTGGCTTTACTGGCGCGCAAATTAACGCGGTCACTAAATCTGGTACCAATGAATTATCAGGCACTATGTTTTGGGAAACCACCAATGACAGTATGGCTGGTAAAACACAACCTGACGAAGATGGCAAAAGATCAAGCCAAGATTTTGAAGAAACTACTTTTGGCGGCACAATTGGCTTCCCGCTGATTAAAGATAAGCTGTTTTTCTTTGGCTCTTACGAAAGCTTTGATGCGCCACAATCTGCGGAATGGGGACCTTCTGGCGCAGGAGCGCCTCTTAGCACTAATATTACAACCGAAGAGCTGGCTCAAATTGAAGCTATCGCTGCTGACGTTTACGGCCTTGACAGCATCGGTAGTTATGACGTCACGCCACAAGAGGAAGATGAAAAAATCCTCGCGAAAGTGGATTGGAATATTAATGAGCTACACCGTGCCAGCTTTACCTACCAAAATACGGTAGGTAATTTAACTAATAACATGAGCTCGAGTAGTTCTGCATTAAAACTATCGAGCACTTGGTATAACAAAGAAGAAATATTAGAAACCTACGCAGCTAACTTATACAGTGACTGGACTGATGATTTCTCAACTGAAATCAAAGTTGCTTACAAAGACACAACAAGTAAGTCTAATACCATTGATGATTTGGGTATTGGCCAAGTAACAATTAATAGAAACACTGCCGCTGACACTCCTTGGTACGATCAAGATTCTAGTAATGTTGTATTTGGTACTGATAAATCACGTCAAGCCAATGAGTTAAACAACCAAAACTTAGAACTTCGTTTTGTGGGTGACTACTATTTAGGTGACCATGAGATCGGTTTTGGTGTGCAGTACAACAAGGTTGATGTGTTTAACCTGTTTGCGCAAAATGTGCTAGGTAACTGGACATTTGATAGCATCGAAGATTTTGAAAATGGCAAGGTTGCTGATTTCTATTATTCAAATGCTGAATCAGGTAATTCTGATGATGTTGCTGCTGAATTCAGTCAAGAAACACTAGCGCTATTTGTTGAAGACACGTGGGCTATAACTGACGAGCTTGAAATTACTTATGGTATGCGTTACGAAACCATTAGTATGGATGATTCACCTGCGTTAAACCAAAACTTTGTTGACCGTTATGGCTTTGCAAATAACAGCACCTTTGACGGTAAAGACATTTGGTTACCACGTATTGGTTTAACTTACGTGCTCTCTGACGATGTAACACTACGCGGTGGCGTGGGACGTTACAGTGGTGGTTCACCAACCGTTTGGATGTCAAACAGCTTTTCAAATGATGGTAGCACAATTTTAACATACAACGATGGTTGGAATGATGCTTGGGGCACACCTGATTTTGCTAACGTACCAAGTGAGGCGCAAGCTGGCTTAGTCGGTGGTGACGGTAATACTAACTCGCTAGACCCTGACTTTGAGCTACCTTCAGACTGGCGCGCAAGTGTTGGTTTTGACAGTACATGGGATCTTGGCGCATTAGGCGATGATTGGTTTATCGGTGGTGAGTTCTTATACATTCAAAAAGAAAATGACGTAGCTTGGGTTGACCTTGCTCGCCGTGAAGTGGGTGTTGATGGCACTGGCCGTACGGTTTATGAAACATGGGACCCATTACTTAATGACGGCGCTGGTGGTAATACCAACCGTTACGACTTAATGCTAACCAATGCTGAAGAAGACGGCACGAGTAAAACACTTAGCTTAAGTATTGCTAAAAACTGGGATATGGGCCTGAGCTTTAGAGCGGGTTACGCATACAACTCAGTAGAAGAAGGTAACCAAGGTTCATCTTCAACAGCGACCTCTAACTACCAATACACTCCAGTTGAATATGACCGTAATGGCACCACAATGGGGCCAGGTTATTATGAAACCCCGCATCGCTTTACCGTTAGCTTAGGTTACGATGTTGAGCTGGTTGCAGGTTACAACTCTAGCTTTAACATGTTCTACGAAGCGCGTGAAGGCAACCCAATAACATACGTTCTAGGGTCTTACAACGATTACGGTCTGGGTGACCAAGCTAGCTTTGCTGGTGCAGATTATTACCTACCGTACATTCCAACAGGTGCTGATGATACCAATGTTGTATACAATGGGTTAACTTATGACGAGTTTAAAGCGGCGATTGATGAACTTGGTCTAGGTAAATACGCTGGTGGCTATGCACCTAAGGGTGCTGGTAATGCACCTTGGGTACATCAGTTAGACTTCCGTTTTACTCAAGAACTACCTGGCTTTGTTGATGGCCATAAAGGTATCTTCTATTTTGATATTAAAAACGTGCTTAACCTCCTAAATAATGATTGGGGCGTGGTTGAATATCAATCTTACAACTCTTCAATCTTGGTTGATCATAACTATGACCCAGATACTGGGGTTTACACTTACTCAGTACCTTATGGTCAAGATAGCATCAATACGAGTGACGCTGATAGTTACGATGTGCAACAATCTGCTTGGCAGTTAAAAGTTGGTGTTAAATACAAGTTCTAAATTGAGCTAATTTAACTTAAAAATACCGAGCACTTGCTCGGTATTTTTTTGCCCGTAATATACGCCAGCAATAACGGGTAGCGATGAATGAACGCCTTACCCTATTGGCTAGATAAACGTTGATATAGTGAATCTTTTAACTGGGCACGGTCGTGCTTAAGTTGGTGCATGGCTTCGTCATCGATAGGTGCGCCGTTGAGCTCTAGCTCGCGGATCTCTTTATCTAGCGCATTATATTGTTTAGCGTCTTTGGTAAATGTGGCATCACTTTTAGTTAGCTGCGCAATAACAGCCTGATATTCAGGAAACTCATGGAGCAGAGAATGATCTTCGCCTAGCATAAAAACCCCTTTTAAACGGATATGAATAAACACAGTATTGACCTGATAAGTAAAGCCAATAGCCAGTTTAAATACAAGTCAGGGCTGGTAATTTTGTCTTTTTACATAAAACTGGCTGCAGCACGCAGTTACTGCAACGACAATAGGTAAAGATACGCTTGCAACTTAACTCATACCTCAGTGGCAGGTTTAGCAATGTGAGCATAGTGTTTTTTTATTGTGTTCATTTGTGGGTATACTGCCAGTGTTAAACACCATGAGCCTTAATTGATGAATGATTTAGTCCCAGAGATAACCTTTAAAGACACTCGGCTGCCCAATGTGGGGTTTGAGGTTATTACGCTATCGACTTTGTATCAACGGGTTGCGAGTGGTGAGATTGAGTATTTAGGCCAGCCACATAGAGTTAATTTTCATAACTTGATTTTTTTTACTGGCTCCAGTGGTGAACACTTTGTTGACTTTAATACTGTTCAGGTTGAAAAGGGCAGTGTGGTGCTAGTGAATAAAGGACAAATTCATGCATTTGATTTGGTCAATCAGCCACAAGGTAAAGTGGTTGTTTTTACCGATGCCTACCTAGATAAGGTTGCTGCAGCGATCGATATTACTATTTTTGCACCCACTCATTTAGTGGCTTCATACCTACAAAACTTATCTCTTTCTGCCGAAAAAACGCAATCATTAATGAGCTTGATGGAGTTAATTTATACAGAGTATCAATTAAGTCAGCCTAATATTAGTTACCTACAAGTCTTATTTGCTGCGTTGCTGACCAAAGTCAGCGAGTCTCGACCAGATATTTATCATCATCAAATGACACCAGCGCAAATTAAGTGTTTTGACCGGTTTACGCATGCCCTGAGCCTTGCTTTTACCCATACCCGAGACGCGAAGATTTTTGCGGCACAAATTGGCACGACTTATAAAACACTCAATAATATCTGCAAGATGGCAACAAGCCGAACCGCCAAGCAATTGATAGATGCTTATACCATTTTAGAAGCTAAGCGCAGGCTTTCTATTGACAACATTCAAGTTCAGCAACTATCTGATTTTCTGGGTTTTGATGAGCCGACAAATTTCGTTAAGTACTTTAAAAAGCATACTTTGATGACGCCTAGTCAATTTAAGAAAATGACATAAGTACGATATTTACCATTTATTCGCTAGGTTTAACCAGCCCATATACTGTCTTGCCCCCTATAATTGCTCTAAATTCAATTGTTGAGGATACAAGATGAAAACCAAATTACTTGCAACTTTATTAGTCGGTACAAGTTTATTAACTGGCTGTTCAACCGTCTCTACTAAGTCGGAGTCAATGGTGGATATTTCAAATAAAGACAAAGCAATCGCTGTACTTAATGCAATTGAAACCGGTGATAGCAAAGCCATGGCGTATGTGAATGCGACGAATTACACACAGCATAATTTAGGCGTTGCAGACGGACTAGCCGGCTTTGGTGAGGTACTGCAAGCTTTACCTAAAGGCAGTGCCAAAGTGGATGTGGTTCGTGCATTTGAAGATGGTGACTTTGTTTTTACCCACACCGACTATAACTTTTTTGGGCCGAAGGTTGGTTTTGACCTTTTCCGTTTTGAAAATGGAAAAATAGTAGAGCACTGGGATAATTTAGCGGTAAAAGCTACCCAGCCAAACCCAAGTGGTCGCAGCCAGTTAGATGGTACAACTGCAATTGTTGATTTAGATAAAACCGCCGCAAATAAAGCCTTGGTTGCTGATTTCGTTGACACCATTTTGATTAATGGGCAATACGATAAATTTGGTCAATTTTTCGATGGCGATAATTACCTCCAACATAACACGGCGATTGCCGATGGTTTATCTGGTTTAGGGCAAGCACTTGAAGCGATGGCTAAGCAGGGCATCACTATGGAGTTCAGTAAAACCTATAAAGTACTGGGCGAGGGCAACTTTGTTTTAGCCATTAGTGAAGGTACATTCGCGGGTAAACCGACGGCATATTACGATTTGTTCCGTGTCGAAAATGGTAAAATTGCCGAACATTGGGATGTAATTGAAACCATTCTACCTAAGGCACAGTGGAAAAATAGCAACGGTAAATTTGGCAACCTGTAACTGCCACTGAATTAACCATAGCCTGTACATTATCTGTACGGGCTTTTTTGTGACTTTTCGGCGCAATTTGAGCTATCGATTTATTTAGCGGTAATTGGATTAGTTAAAGCAAGATAAGGCATGGTTAAATAATACCTATTTATAGGTACCACTAAATTAGTAGCTGCTGATGATCTTGCTCACACTTACCGATCCGGGTTGGAAATTACTTAATATCTTTGTTCTAGGTCACATTTTTAAACTGATTTCAGTTTTATAACACTAATCAAGAATGATGAAATTAAAGGATTACAATATGAAAGTCCATGCATTAACGTTAGCTGTACTAGCAAGTTTAGCGTCTACAGCAGCCAGCGCTGATACCGTTGATCCACTAAAAAAAGCCTTTATTGATGACGCAAAAGTCAATGTTGAGTTTCGCCTTCGTTTTGAAGACGCAGATGTAGCCAACCTTGATCAGCAAAACCAAACAACTTTCCGAACTCGTCTAACTTACCAAACAGGTGATATTTACAACCTGTATGCCGTTACTGAGATTGATGATGTGCGCTCATCGGACAATGAGTCACTAGTCGGAGACTATGCATATACCCAGATTAACCAAGGTTATATTGGTTACAAAGGCCCAGCCGATACGCTAGCTAAATTTGGTCGTCAACGTATTATTCTTGATAATCAACGTTTTGTTGGTGGTGTAGGTTTCCGCCAAAATGAACAAACTTACGATGCGTTTTCTGTTAAAAATACTGCAATTGATGGTTTGACGGCTTACTACGCATACATTGGTACGGTTAATCGCATTTTCTCTGAAGATTCAGGCAATGATGAGCATGAAAACGAAACAAACCTAATTAACATTAGTTATTCAGGTTTAGATTTTGCCACTATTACTGGTTATGGCTACCTTATTGATAACCAAGATGTTGCTGCATTCTCTACCGATACTTACGGTATCCGTGCGACAGGTAATGTAAAACTAGATGCGGTTAAATTAAGCTATGAAGCTGAATTTGCACAGCAGTCTGAAGGTGGCGATAACCCAATAAATTACAGCGCTTCATACTATAAATTGGGTGCAGGGGTTAATCTTGATGGCTTTGGCTTAAAAGCGGGCTATGAAGTATTGGGTTCTGACGATGGCGAAGCCGGTTTTGTTACTCCACTTGCGACCTTGCATGCATTTAACGGTTGGAGCGATAAGTTTTTATTCGGTGGTGCGGGTAACTGGGAAAATGGTTTAGTAGATGCACATGTTGTTGTGTCAGGCAATGTTGCTGGTATTAAATTAATGGCTAAATACCATAAATTTGATTCAGACTTTGGTGACATCGATATGGGTAAAGAGTGGGGCGTAGCAGCGACATACCCGTTTGCTAAGCATTACACTGTAGGTGTTAAATACGCAAGTTATAGTGGTGCCGATGCTGGTTACAGCTTCTCAAACGATACCGACAAAGTTTGGGTAACACTAGCGGCTAAGTATTAATAGCACTAGCGCTGTTGTGAATGATTAAGTCAATCACATAGCTAAGTACTAAGCAGGGAGTTTATCTCCCTGCTTTTTTTTGCTTCAAATTTATAAGTATGTATCTTTATTAGACCTGCTTAACCTAGAATTAAAAATTCAGTACGCCCGTAGGACAAGCAATAGAATACGACATTGTCGTGTTCGTTACGCTAGCTCTTTTAGCGTGGACATCTATTGTTTGCTTAAGCCATTAGAGTGGCCATTAGTCCACAATAATTACAGCGTCAGTAATGTCTATTTTATCCGTCACCATTTCAGTGCCAGTGTCTGTTGTTGGCTGAGGTTGTGATTGCTCGGCTAAAATCACGAGGCTGTCAGTGTATGAAAAACCATAACCATATCCTCCAGCGGTAGAGACACTGCTGCCGAGTAGGTGAGGATCAGTTGAATGGTCGCTAAACTGAAAGTCTCCGGAGGTGATAGGGGTGATTTGTACGACTTGGTAGCCGTCATCATTTAGCTGAGCAATGGCTTGCTGTAAATCGTTATTGAGCCTTTCGGAGTCGACTTTACAGCTCGAGTATTCCCATTGTGATGTCTTGGGGTTAGCAGCCCACATTTGTTCGCGTTTATCGGTCTCTATCTTTGCAAAGTAGCTTTTCACTAATAGGGTTTTCTGTTTCATGAGCTTGCTATTTCTAATTGGTTAGTCGGTTAAATCTAACTTATTCTCAGCCATCTAGAAACGATTAACGTCAACATCTGCAAATTATTTTATGGTTTGGGGTTATATTGCTGGGCACATCAATAAACTGTAAGCCGCTGTTGAAGCTGGCGATAGTATCGCTGTGGATTTTTCTGGCGCCAGTATCTGCCTGAAAATGCACCAGTTGGTTGAGCGGCTGAGTGATCTATCTCGAAGAATTGTTAATTAATTTTGTTACTACTGGCATGACTTAAAGTTAATTAAGCATCAGTAAATCAATAGTTTGTATTTTTTTAGCTACATATTATATATGTGCCATACTTACCTCTAGCCCAAACAGTGTAAAAATACCACCCTACTTTGGTATAGCACGCAGTTGCTTGACCCTACTATGGATGTGATTGACACTTGGAAGACAATAACTGCCCCACAATAAATGGACTAACATCACCATGCTTATTTTCTTTATTTGTATTGCGCTATTAGTGCTGGCCTACAAGTTTTACAGCCCGTTTGTAGAACGTCAAGCTGGTATTGATCCTAATGCTAAAACTCCACAAGCTCGGTTCGAGGACGGCGTTGACTATGTCAAAGTACACCCAGCCAAAGCTTACTTAATTCAGTTTTTAAATGTTGCTGGTGTTGGGCCGATTTTTGGTCCTATCTTAGGGGCATTATATGGACCCATTGCATTAGTTTGGATTGTACTGGGTAATATTATTGGTGGTGCGGTACACGATTATTTTTCGGGTGTATTGAGCATTAAGGAAGACGGTAAAAGCTTGCCGGAAATAGCGGGTCATTATTTCAATGTTTACTTTAAAGGCGTAATGCTGGTCTTTACTGCAATGTTGTTATTCTTTGTCGGGGTTGTGTTCATTATGAGCCCTGCAGGGCTGCTCAGTAACCTGACTTACTTTGAAGACACTATATTTGCTAATAATACCTTCTGGGTATTAGCTATTTTGGCATATTACTTTTTTGCGACATTACTGCCTATTGATAAAATTATCACTAAGCTTTACCCGCTATTTGGTTTGTTGATGATCGTGATGACAGTTTCAATTGCGGTAGCATTGTTAATTAGTGCACCACAGTTACCGGAAGTTGGCGATGTGTTTGCTTACTTTGATCATAGCCATTACAACAATGACTTATTAGAGCCTAACCCTGATGGTCTACCAGTGTGGCCGCTGTTGTTTGTTACTATTACGTGTGGTGCTATTAGTGGTTTTCATTCTACCCAGGCACCGATTATGGCTCGTTGTTTGACTAACGAGAAGTATGTTCGTCCAGTGTACTACGGCGCAATGATGTCTGAAGGTATTGTTGCTTGCGTATGGGCATTAGCTGGTATAGCAGCGTTTCCTGGTGGCTATGCCGAACTGAAAAGCATTCTTGATGCCGGTGGTCCAGGCCTAGTGGTTAATCAAGTTGCGACCACTTACCTTGGCGCAGCGGGTGGTATTATGGCGATCGTTGCAGTGGCTATTTTCCCGGTAACGTCAGGTGATACAGCCTTCCGTTCATTGCGCTTAACCATTACCGACGCATTTAAAATTCCGCAAAGCATGCGCAACCGTTTGTTGTTGGCTATGCCTATTCTGGTGGTTGCCTATTTTATGACTAAAATAGATTTCTCACTGATATGGCGTTATTTTGCCTTTTCTAACATGTTGTTATCGACAAGCGTGTTGTGGTTAGCGACTAAGTATTTATTTGATCGCGGTTCATTCCATTGGATTGTAAGCTTACCAGCGATTATAGGTACTAGCGTAACCGTGTCTTACATTATGACGGCGGGTATTGGTCTTGGTTTACCGCAATCGTTTAGTCAGCCTGTGGGGATTGCCGTTGGGGTTATCTGCCTGATCGCACTTGTACTGGTACACAATAAGCGTAATGCAACGACACAATCATAGTATTTTGCTTAACGTAATTGATTAGGGCTGCCAAGGTAGCCCTTTTTATTGCTTAAAATTAGTGACCGTTCATTTAAATTCTGGTTTACTCTTAATTAAAAGCAGTCATTAACGGAGTAAAGTTTGAATTTGGCACTGTTCGATTTTGATGGCACATTAACCCGTCATGATATGTACACTCGATTTGTTATTTATTCTGCCAGCCCGTTACGATTAGTGCTTGGGGGGATAATGCTTTCGCCGCTATTTTTGCTTTATAAGTTGAAACTTATTCCCGCTCGTAAGCTTAGGCCGTTAGTGAGTTATTTTGCTTTTGCTGGTAGAGATAAAAAAACCGTTGCCGCGATAGGAAGAAAGTTTGCCGGCAGTATTATTCAACACTCTATTCGACCTGAGATGCTAGAAACACTGTTAAACCATAAAGCTAATGGTGACAGGGTCGTGTTGGTATCTGCTTCGCTCGATATATATTTACGCCCGTGGTGCGAGTCAATCGGTATTGGATTAATTTGCAGTGAAATGTCGGTAAAAAGGGGCCAATACACTGGCCGTTATGTAGCTGGTGATTGTAATAGCGAGTTAAAAGCGAGCTTAGTACAAGCCTCATACCCGTTAGATGACTTTGATGAAGTGTTTGCTTATGGCGATACTAATGAAGATTTAGCGATGCTTGCAATAGCGGATTATGCTTATATGAATGGGGTTAAAGTTTAGTCGGGTTAATCGGTTTTTTTAAGTTTAATGTGAATAAAAAAAGATGAATTAAAGGGGTAATTCATCTTTTATATTTGGCATTTTACACTGCCAACCGAATGTTATTTAGTTGGCAGTCACGGTCGCTAAACTTGCTTATTTGTTGTCTTTAAGTGTTTTTGTGATAAATGCCACTGTTAACGGCAGTGCACAAAGGATGAACACACAGTAGCTGATGATACAGTATTGAGCCATATTCAAGCCAAATAGTGACCAATCATCTTCACCACAAATGCCGCTTGGTGCAAACTCTAATGGGAACCATTCATGCAAAGGTAAGCCTAGAGGGAATGTAGGTTCTAGAGAACAAGCATTCGCACCTTGACCAGACTGGAACAAATCAAGTCCAGCTTCTGCAGCGTGTGACGCAACATGTTGGCCGTCCAAAATAATCGCTTTGTCCATACCGTAAATAATGCCGTACCAAGCTAGCGCTAAACCTAGCACTTTAACGATTTTGTTCTTTGGCGCAATGATCATTGCGATACCAGCGATCAAAATACAAACTTGACTAAAGCGGATGTAAACACAGTTTTCACATGGGTCCATAGCAAGGAACCACTGGAAGAAACCCATTGCTGAACCAAGTAAGAATATACAAGCACATGCCATAACAGCCCAGACTGCACGTCCTTCTTGTGTTGCTTCAAGTGTTGCTAGTGGGCTGGCTTTAAGATCTGCAAACCACTGTTTAAATTTAGTAATCATGGTTTATCCTAAAGATTGTTTTTGATGGTTTCATCAAGGTTAGCAAGAGAAGTAATTGTGCTGGTATCAATCATCTTGTTACCGCTAACAACAATGGCTGGGATCCCTTTTTTCTTCGCGATAGTCAGTGCAATAGTGCGGTCATAAGCTAGTTTGTCTTGTGCAGCAGATGAAGCTAATGCTGTTTTAAACTCAGCTTGAGACATGCCAGCAGCTTTAAGGCCAATTGCCGCTAGGTCGCCTTTAACAGCGGTAGAACCTTTAACATTTTTTAGTTTTTGATCATGTACTGCAGCGTACATAGCCATTTTTGCTTTTTTGTATTTCTTATGGCTGATGGTGTCTGCTGCAGCTAATACTTCACAAGCTTCAATGCCTAGCTCACCTTTGTTTTCTAAACAAACGGCTTGGAAAGTTGTACCAGCTGGTAGGTTTTTGATTAGGTTTGGTGTTACCGCTTGCTCGTACTTGTAGCAGAATGGACAATAGACTGAGTAAACTTTTTGCACAGTATTATCGAGTGCTGGCGTGTCAATTTTGATGACTTCAGCAGCAGAAGCAGTGAATGTCATGAATAAAGCTGTGGCTAGTGTAGTTAGAGTTTTTTTCATGGTGCCCTCAAATATGCATTAATAAGAATAGGTTTCAATGGCGACTATAGTATTTTTTGGAGAGGCACATTTCTGTGATGTTATTACCGAGTGGAGGGAAAAAATCACACTTGAAAAATGTGATGAGCGTCACGGTTTTTCTCGCGGTGCTTGTGTAACTAGCTGATATTATTCGTTAAACTTCACATTTTGAGTGTAATGTTGAGTAATCCAATTTTGGCAAAGTTATAGTAAGGCCTAGGGGGATGACATGCATAATCATTTAAAAACAGAATCGTCAACAAGGGACCGTATTTTAGCTGAAGCAAAAAAGCTAATAATAGCAGAAGGACTGTGCTCGTTTAGGTTGTCTCAACTCCCTCAACTTTCTCAGTGTTCACCAAAAACATTTTATAATCACTTTAAATCGCGGGAAGACATCGTTGCTGCATTATATATTGTGGCAATTAATGATTCGATGGAAAAGCAAGATCAACTTATGGCCCGTAAGGATCTAAGCTTTAAAGAGAAAGTAGTATATAAGCACATGTATGATGTTGTTAAATGTTGGTCGGCTAAAGAAAGTGATATTTGTGTTAATTTTCTAGGTGCTAACCCACATATATATGGTGTGTCGAGCCCTGAATTCGAGGGCAATATGGACGTTATTTTTATTGAAATAAAAAATAAGGTGCAAGAACTTTGGAAACAAGCCATTAAAAGTGGTGAGCTTTTATCGAGCAAAAAAGAAATAGTTGATTGTATTTTTTTAATCAGAACCATTGAACGCGGCAGTATAGTGATAGGGCAAAATAAATTTGTTCGTCAACATGGGCACGATAATAGCTTAGAGACATTTTTTGATTTAGTTTGTTTTGCTGCGAATACACTTAAATGGAAAGATGAGCAGCAATTGAGCTTTACTAGAATGTTAGAAGTGGTGACACCGTATATTGAAAGCGCCTCGGGTTCGACATTTAAGCATTGTAAATTAAATTACGAAACACTTAATGACCCGCTGGAATTGTAACTTTAAGCCGCATTGCTAGTTAAGCCTTGCCTAATAACTTAATAGTTGTTGGTGATATACGTATTTAGCATAAGGTTAAAAGTTGTGATTTTTTCTATATTGTTATTCATCTTAAAGTTTAAAGGCATATATAAGTCGCTATATGTCTCATGAAAACTATTTTACTGTTTCGCTACAGTCAGTTCTTATACTGCTTGAACAAGCAATGTATTGAAGGTTTTTAAATAGCTAACTTTATCATTGTTGCCCTGTGAACCATTAAACGACTCCAAACGAGCCGCGGCGAGTTTGTTAGCGTCTGATTACCCTTGATGGACCAAAGCCCCCAAGAGGAGGCTAATGTCGTGATAAATGTGATGGTGCTGACTCTAGCTTTTATTTTTTTGTAGCGATTGGCAGGCAACTCGATATAACTTAGGTTTATTGTTGTAACCACATTGCAGCTGATAGCTGGAGTTTGTAGACAGCTTTTGGTTGACCTCGCTGTTAGGGTCATTGGTATCGCCAAAGATGAGTGCGTCGGTAGGGCATACTTCTACGCAAGCAGGGCTTAGGCCTTGTTCAACTCGAGAGGTCATACAGAAGTCACACTTATCTGTCGAGCCTATTTTTCCGTTGTAGTAAGCGCCACCAAAAGGGCAAGCTGCAACACAGCTTAAGCAGGCGTGGCACAGTGCCGAGTTAATGGATATGATTCCTTCGCTGGATTGTTTGATTGCACCATATGGGCAAGCTTGCAGGCAGGCGGCGTTGTCACATTGCTCGCATGATACTCGAAGGTATTGGTAGTGCAGCTCTCCATTCACTTCAAAAGGACCACGCTGATGGATCTCTAGCCGGTATTGGCCATCTGGTAGTTGGTTGGCATTGTTACAGGCCGCCGTACAGGCTTGGCAGCCGATGCAAAGGTTTTCATCATGGATCATCACATGTTTAGTATTCATATGGATACGCTCTACGCTGGTCGAATCGAAATGCCGGTGGTGTGGACGTCGTTGCCCGAAATTGGCGCTACACTATCAGGTAGTAGATTGCCACAATGCACGCCTTTAGCCGTTGCCGGATACTGTTCGGGATGCTTACTGCCAAATCCCATGTGTGCAAAAACGGTGTCTTTCCTTATTCCTGGAGTGACTAAAGCTGTGCCATGTTCCTCTCCCTGCGCATTACTCAGTATTACGGCTTGCCCATCATGAATAGAGCGCTCCGCAGCGGTTACTGGGTGGATCCACACAGGATTACTGCTCTGCAGCTCACGCAGTAACGGCACACTTTGGGTGGCAGAGTTAGTATGCAACGTCGTTTTTCCTTGAATAAAAAACAGCTCATTTTCTTGTTTGAGTGTTTCAGCATGGTATTTAATGACACTACGACCCGGTGCGATTTCTTCTAATGATGGTGCCGTCAATTCAATTTTTCCACTTGGAGTTTTGAATGTTAACAGGTGACTGTAATCCCCTTTTTCGCAGGCCGGCACCGCTTTAGGGTAGTGGCGTCTAAAGTTCTGTACCATTTTTGGTTCGCGTAACAGCAATGGCACACCGAATGATTGATATCCCTGGTGTTGTAGCCTGCTCAGCAGTGAAGGGTTAGTGACTACTTGCTGTTGCTGATAATCACGGATGTCGTACCATGGGAAATATTGACCTATGCCCATTTGCTCGGCGAGCTCCTTAAATATTAACCAGCTGGGCTTGGTATCTCCGATGGTTTCATAGACTCGTTGGCGCAGGTAGTAAGCAGGGTTCTTGGAGGACTTATCGAAGACGTCTTCATCACGTTCTAAATAGGTTGATTCTGGCAGTACGACGTCAGCATAGGCGGCACTCTCGCTGATATAGACATCACAAGCCACTACAAAGTCGATAGCTTCCATGCACTGTTGAATTTGGTTACGGTTACTGACTGTTTGCATCGGGTTGGAACGTGACATGATCCAAGCTTTAATCGGGTAAGGTTGCTTAGTGAGTACCGCTTTGGGGATTGCACTATAGATCCCTCCACCCTTGGCTGCAAACTTAAACTGTGGGTCGGTTAAATCGATACGTTTTCGTTGCGGTTTTGGTAGGTTATCAACCTTAATTTTTGTCAGTGAAGGCGCAACTTCAGCACCTGCGAGTTTATTGTAAAGTTTAGACTTTTTAGCGAAAAATAGGCCGCCTTTACGTTCTATATTTCCCAGCAATATATTGACGGCATAAATGGCTCGGCGCAAGTCAAACTCTTCGTTAGCAAAGGTGGTTCGGTGACCAAAATCTACCATCGCTGCGGGGGCTGCAGCGGCTAACTCTTGCGCGATACGGCGAATGTCTTGGGCAGGAACGTCGCAAATTGCTTCGGCCCACTCTGGAGTATACGCTGTTACTGAAGCTGCAAAGGCATCAAAGCCTTCTACATAAGACTCGACAAATTCGTGGTCATAAAGTTTTTCTGCAATAAGAACATGGCTTAATGCTAAAGCTAGGGTAATATCTGTGCCCGGCTTTATCATATGCCACTCGTCGGCCTTATCAGCGACAATGGATAATCTTGGTTCGAAAACCACCACTTTTATACTACCGTTAGCCTGAGCTTGGGACATTGCCCGAGTTAAAGACATATTAATGCCTTCATATAGGTTATGCCCGAAATTAACCACGTATTTGCAATTCTTTAAGTCCCTTTTTAACTTAGAACCAAACATCACTTTGGCTGCAACTTTATAAGAGGCTGGGCACGTAGATGCATGGGTAAAAGTATTTGGGGTGCCAATGCTTTTTGCGAAATGAAATATATGATTGGCCAACGAACCAGACTTACTTGATATAGCGATTGATTCTGGACCATGTTGATTTGATATTTTTAATAATTTATCGCTAATGATTGAGTAAGCCTCGCTCCACTCGATCTCTTGCCATTGCCCAGCTCCTCTTGGCCCCATGCGTTTGATCGGTTTGACCAAGCGGTGAGGGTCATTGAGTAGCTTTCCTCCGGACACACCTCTGGCACACACTTTTCCACCAAAGGACTTGGCCTGTTTATTACCTTTAATGAATAGGTGAGTGGCGTTTTTTTCTACCGTAATAGGGCAGCGAGTTGAGCACATTTCGCAAATACTGTGAATGGTTTTAAATGGTTTATATTGATGGGGAGTGAGTGAGGTTTGAGCTCCAAGTGTACCGGGAGCGTAGGCTGCAATTGCGCACAGAGCACTACTCTGTGCTAAAAACTCTCGTCTAGATATCATAGTGCCATCCATTTTACTAACGATTATTGAGAAGTTAGCCATATATCAGGTATATATGCCAATACACCCGTCTATGAACAGTCTAGATGCATAAGTCCATTTAATTCGGGATCTATCTCTACAATTGATTAATAAAACAGCGGGCTAATTGATCCTGATCATTGTCTGTTGGATTGGATAAATGGAATCAAATTATAAATGGCATTACTTACAGTCAGTTTTGGGCTTTATAAAACCGTCACATAGTCAAGAAAAGCTAGGGGCACCGGTTCAGTGAAATCCCCCTTACCGTTTAGGTGAACTGGTAATTACATTAGATTTTTTACTAATACATGAGTTTTACTGACAAAAGTGTTGATGCTGTAATTGACTCGCCACCATATGATTTCATAAATTTTGAATAAGAGTGAATGTTTGGGTGACTAATATTAAAGATTAGTTTTACAGGTGGTTTTAAGTGAGTTGAGAATACCGGATATGGAAAGGAGTCGAGACGGTAAACTCCAGACATGAAAAAGCCGCTTGAATAAATCCAAGCGGCTTATCAAAATTGGTGGCCCCTCACAGACTTGAACTGTGGACCTGACGATTATGAGTCGTATGCTCTAACCAACTGAGCTAAGGGGCCGACTTAAGATAGTCGTCACTACCGAAAGCGAAAAGAAGTATACGAGGTTTAAATGCACTTGTCACCAGTGTTTTAGGCTCATTTTAGCTTTATTCGCACAACTGCTCATCGGTTAATCAATCTGCCCAATATTTTTGCAGTAATGGCTGAAAAATTGATCCGTAGATTGCAGCAACAGGGAAATAATTAGATTTTATGATGCAAATTTTATTGAAAAGTGGGAGTAGTTGAATTTATCGGTGAGCTTTATAAGCAGTTATAACATGAAGGTAAGCCGGTGTTTTGCTTATAGTGAGCTACGTATGTGCTAAGCGAATGTATGGTGACTTTAACAAGAGCGCAACGAGTTGGTGTATTTATGAGCTTGTTCACAACAGTATTTACGTTTGCTGAATATAATTGCAATAAGGATATTCATAACTGCAAGTAGTAGTTGTTTTTATTGGTTTTTATCAATGTGAACAACATTTGAATACATAGCTATTCATTTTGTTGTGTGATGTAAGACGTTTTATACGCTTACTTTTACGCTAGGTTGGCGGCATAGCTTATTTACAGCGCTACCATTTCCTTGAGGTTGGTATGATTTTGTATTTTACAGCTATTTTTATAGGCGTTGTTTTATGAACAAAATTGGCAGAATGGGTGAGTTTGTTAACCCAGAGGTAGAAATCGCTTTTCGGAAGTATCAGTGGGTAGAGCTTCGCAGGCGAATGCTTTTTACGAGTATCGTAGGTGGGTTAATTTATTTTTTTGCCATCATCGGTGACTTTATGACTGCCACTTCTGAACAGATGTTCAAAGAGATGGCTACGATCCGCTTTTTGGTTTTATTTATTGCCGTATGCGCTTTTTTACGCGGAATTTTTGCTAGAAAATACACATCGACATTAAATACCGTTATTTGTTGGTTGCAGTTTGCTCTTTTGTTTGGTGAGTCTGCAGAACTGGTCATTAAGTCTGAGCAGATAAGCTATGGTGGTATTCCTGGAGTTTCTGTAATAGTTCTATTAATTTACCTTAGTTTCCCCCCTCGGTTTATTAGTGTTCTAGCTGCTTGTTTGATTGGTTGCGGCACTTTTGTTGCCACAGTTTTTGTTCTTGGTCATGCGTCGCTCGAGTATCTGTACACCAGTTTACTGTTTATATTAATGGCTAATGGATTCGGTGCTTATGTGTATTTACAATTTTCAATTATGCGTCGGCGTGAGTTCACTGCGATTGCAGAATTGAGAAGAAATGCCGAAATAGATAGTTTGACCCAGGTGTTTAATCGCCGCAAAGTGCTTGAACTCGGTGACGGGGAGGTGATTAATGCGAATTATAATGGCCACAAGTATTCGGTGATTATGATTGATGTGGATAACTTTAAAAGTGTTAATGACACTCTTGGGCACGCTGTGGGTGATGAAGTGTTAATTGAGGTCGCACGCCGATGTCGTTCAGTGCTGCGTGACGTGGATCTTTTCGGTCGCTTTGGTGGCGAGGAGTTCGTAGTGTTTTTACCTAAAATGGATATTCATACCGCATTAGCTGTGGGTGAGCGCCTTCGTACAGAAATTGCAAGTCAGCCATTTATAACGAATAAGCAGCCACTTGACTTGACCATTAGCCTTGGTGTTGCATCGTTAACCCCGATGAAAGAGACGCCTAGCCGACTTTTAGAGTTTGCTGATGAGGCTTTATACCGAGCTAAGTCAACGGGTAAAAATAAAGTACTTGCGAGTGCTAATTTGGCAGCTTAACCCTTCAAAAATAAACTAAATAATAAGTTTGGTCATTTCTTATTTGTTTAAATTATGCCCTGCAATCAACCAATGAATGGTGAGCTTTCGATAGCCCACCATTTTGAACATTATATTAAAGCTGAGCCGTAAGTGACTATTTGTAGAGCTTATTTATAAAGAATCACTAACTCTCACCATGCTCACGACCAAAGCCTGGGATTAGCACTGTGTTGGGATTGGTTTAAGTCACTTTTATGGGCTTATTGGTTTTCAGACACTCAAAATCAACCACCTTAGCTAATTGATTTTATACGTTGTTTGTAACAGTACTGCTAAGTACTAAAACAGTCGGGTTGAAGCTAGGGGAGCGTACACGTAGGCAAAAAAAAGCTGCCAAAATAGGCAGCTTTAATCTGTTATGCATCAATCTTGAGGTTACTCGTCCAAGAACGACTTTAGAATCTCTGAGCGAGAAGGGTGGCGCAATTTACGTAACGCTTTCGCTTCGATTTGACGAATACGCTCACGCGTAACATCAAATTGCTTACCGACTTCTTCTAACGTGTGGTCAGTGTTCATGTCGATACCAAAACGCATACGTAGTACTTTAGCTTCACGAGCTGTTAGGCCAGCAAGTACTTCGTGTGTGGCATTACACAAGCTTTCACCAGTCGCTGAGTCTAAAGGCAACTCAAGGGTTGTATCTTCAATAAAATCACCTAGATGCGAATCTTCATCGTCACCAATCGGTGTTTCCATAGAGATTGGCTCTTTAGCAATCTTCAGCACTTTACGGATCTTGTCTTCAGGCATAAGCATGCGTTCAGCAAGCTCTTCCGGAGATGGCTCACGACCCATTTCTTGTAGCATTTGACGAGAGATACGGTTTAGCTTGTTGATCGTCTCAATCATATGTACAGGAATACGGATTGTTCTTGCTTGGTCAGCAATTGAACGAGTGATCGCCTGACGGATCCACCAAGTTGCATAAGTCGAGAACTTATAACCACGACGGTATTCGAATTTATCAACCGCTTTCATCAAACCGATATTACCTTCTTGAATAAGATCCAAGAACTGTAGACCACGGTTGGTGTACTTTTTAGCAATAGAAATTACAAGACGTAAGTTAGCCTCAACCATCTCTTTCTTTGCTCGGCGAGCTTTAGCTTCGCCAATAGACATGCGACGGTTGATATCTTTAATTGCACCAATGGCTAAACCGGTTTCTTTCTCAATAGCGTCAAGCTTTGCACGACATCGTTTAACATCAAATGCAACGAGATTTAGTCCTTCGGCGTAAGACTTGCCTGAGGCGAGTTCTTCATTGAACCATTCAATGCTACTTTCGTTGCTAGTATATGCTTTAACGAAGTTTTTCTTCGGCATTTTAGCTTGCTCAACACAAAGCTTCATGATTAAACGTTCTTGAACACGTACTTTGTCCATCATCTCGCGCATGTTTTTTACTAAGCGGTCAAACTGCTTAGGCATCAAGCGGAACTCTTTAAAGGTTTCGCCGATTTCAAATAATGCGACAGTAGCTTCAGGGTGGCCACGACCCTTGTTAGAGATAATTTGAAGTACTTTTTCGTGCGCTAAACGCAGTGCTGTAAACTTCTCTTTAGCTTCTTCAGGATCCGGCCCTTTTGGTCCTTCTTCTTCGTCACCTTCTTCATCGTCTTCTTCAGAACTTTCTATTTCTGATTCAGGCAAAACAGAACCAACGTGCGTTGCAGCTGGTGCAACATCGACTGCATTCGGGTCAACAAACCCTGAAATGATATCAGACAGTCTAACTTCTTCTGCTTCGTAGCGGTCGTACTGCTCAAGAATCATCGCAATGGCTTGCGGGTATTCAGCGACAGAAGCTTGAACAGAGTAAATCCCTTCTTCCATACGCTTAGCAATTACAATCTCGCCTTCACGAGTCAGTAGTTCTACTGTGCCCATTTCACGCATGTACATACGAACTGGGTCAGTTGTACGACCGAGTTCTGCTTCTACTGTAGCAAGAGCGGCAGCAGCTTCTTCGGCAGCATCGTCATCGGTGCTATCTTCAGACATCATGATGTCATCAGCATCCGGAGCCTGTTCATAGACTCGAATACCCATGTCATTGATCATCTGGATAATATCTTCGATCTGGTCTGAATCGACCATGTCAGCAGGTAGGTGATCGTTAACTTCTGCATAGGTTAAATAACCTTGCTCTTTACCTTTGGCAAGCAACAATTTAAGTTGCGACTGCGGAGTATGATCCATAGATATCATCCAAGTTGGGAAACAGTTAAAACGACGGGCAAAATTCAGCCTCGCAGGTCGTTAATTATAGCCTTCGGTGTTACGCTGTGCTAGTCAAAGTGCTTACTTTTGAGACAAAGTTAGAAGCTAAGCCTTCTTTTTTATCACTGAAATTAGCTTACTCAGCTGTAACCATTCTTCTTTCGTGTGGTTAGTCTTAATACTCAGCTCTTGGTATCGTTGCTCAAGATACTGATTGTTTAACCAAACGAGGGTACCTTTTAACTCTTTAAGTAAATTATCATCCGCCACTTGATGATCCCATTGGGTCAGTTTTTTTAGGGTGCTGAATTGTTTATCGCCCCTGAACTGTTCAAGTAGTTGTGCGCTGCTCATTACTTTGCCGCGAGTTAAATTTAATACAAGGGTTAGCAAGTCAATGCCAGCCATCTGTATATATTTTAGCGCTGGTTGCTCAGGTAATGTTTCACCTAAGTACGGATGCTGTACCAACAATGCAATGGCTAATCGCATTGGGGTGCCACGTCCTTTCAACGCTCGGTGCTGTTTAGGTGTATCGGCCGACTTAGTCGAAAAGTTAAATTTTCGTTTAAGTTCGTCAGCACCGTTCATTCTTAACTTATGCGCTAAATCGTCAAGTAATAGACTTTGCAAAACGGTGTCTTGTACTTTTTCGATTAATTTAATGGCATTTTTTGCCAATACGCTTTTGTCTTCTTTGCCAAATTTTTTCGCTAGATTTTCAAATAGAAATTCTGGCAATGCCATGGCTTGGCCAATTCTTTGTTCAAACTTTTCTTTACCAATCTGTCTGATCAATGTGTCGGGGTCTTCACCTTCAGGTAAAAACATAAACCGAACTTGATTACCTGGTTTTAGCAGTGGTAATGCCGTTTCAAGCGCGCGCCAGGCGGCTTCTTTACCAGCTTTGTCACCATCGTAACAACAGATAACTTCTTTTGCTCCGCGCAGTAATAACTGAAATTGCTCTGCAGTCGTTGAGGTACCTAAAGAGGCCACTGCGTAATCGACATCAAATTGCGCTAACGCAACGACATCCATATAGCCTTCAACAATCAATACTTGTTGCGGATCTCGGTAACGTTGCTTTAGCTCATATAAGCCATAAAGCTCGTTGCCTTTATGAAATATGGGCGTTTCTGGAGAATTCAAGTATTTTGGTGTACCGTCTCCTAAAACTCGCCCGCCAAAACCAATTACACGCCCGCGACGATCCCTGATGGGAAACATTAAACGGTCACGAAAGCGATCATAGCGCTTGCCGCTGTCATTTTCTATGACCATGCCAGCTGTAAGCAGTTTGTTTTGTGAATCTTGATGTTGACGATAACGACTCAACAGGCCATCCCAGCCATCTGGAGCAAAGCCAATGTTAAAGTGTTCTACTACGTCTTTAGAAAGCCCTCGGTGTGATAAATAATCGAGCACTTTTTGTTTGTCTGGGTGCTGCCTTAACTGACTTTGAAAAAATAGGGAAGCTTCTTCCATCAGTTGGTATAAATCGCGACTAAGTTCTTGATCGCGAGGCTTACCAGTGCCTTGTTCCTGTGGAACTTCAAGCCCTAACTGTCCTGCGAGTTCTTCAATTGCATCCACGAAGTCGAGTCGGTCATATTCCATGACAAAGTCAATAACGTTTCCGTGTGCACCACAGCCAAAACAATGATAAAACTGTTTGTCTCTACTGACTGTAAAAGAGGGAGATTTTTCGCTGTGAAAAGGACAACAGGCAGAGTGATTTTTACCCGCCTTTTTTAGGGGCACTTTAGGGTCGATTAAATCGACAATATCGGTGCGAGCTACAAGCTCATTAATAAAATCACGAGGTATCGCCATTAGTATTGTTAAATGCCGCCTTTTATTACGTGAAGTTTAAAACAGAGTATACAGAAAACAAACAAGCCGCGCAGATGCACGGCTTATTCATCATTAAAACTTAAACTACTTGAGTTTTGCACGGATCATAGCGCCAATTGCCGCCATGTCAGCTCGACCCATTACTTTAGGTTTCAATGATCCCATTACTTTACCCATATCCGCCATGGAGGAAGCGCCCATCTCAACGATGCTTGCTTCAACTAACGCTACAATTTCCTCTTCCGTAAGCGGCTGAGGAAGAAATTCACCAAGTACTTGGATCTCTTCTGTTTCAACTGAGGCTAGATCATCACGTCCTGCTGCTGCATATTGAGCAATAGAATCGCGACGCTGTTTAACCATTTTGGTTAAGACCGCTACAGCCTGTTCATCATTCAAAGATTCGCGGGTATCCACTTCAATTTGTTTGATGGCGGCTAGTGCCATACGAATTGTTCCCAAGCGTACCTTTTGTTTGGCACGCATGGCGACTTTCATTTGCTCTTTTAGCTGATCAATTAGGCTCATAATAGGATTAGTATAAACGTACGCGACGTGCGTTTTCGCGAGAAAGCTTCTTAGCAAGACGCTTGATAGCAGCGGCTTTAGCACGTTTACGTGCTGTAGTTGGCTTCTCGTAGAATTCACGAGCGCGAACGTCAGCTAAGATACCTGCTTTTTCACAAGAGCGCTTGAAACGACGAAGAGCTACGTCGAATGGTTCGTTTTCACGTACTTTAATAATTGGCATTTGCCATCACCCCTTAGGTGTCGGTTGCATTGAGACAATTACTTGACTCAGATAATTTAAAAATGGTGCGGAATTCTATACCGAGTCGTGCCCTTTTGTAAACCCTTATACCAATCATAATTGCTACAATAGATCTAAATTATGGGTTGAGCGTAATCATACTATGGAGTAATTAAAGCGTAGCAGGTAGAATTAGTGGCAATTGTATGCTGTAAAAGATGAGAGACAATGCGGGTTTTAGGAATAGAGACATCTTGCGATGAAACAGGGATTGCGGTTTATGATGATAAAAAAGGGCTTTTATCACATGCCCTTTATAGTCAGGTAAAGTTGCATGCCGATTACGGCGGCGTGGTGCCTGAGTTGGCGTCTCGGGATCATGTTCGTAAAATTGTGCCGTTGATCCGTCAGGCATTGTCCGATGCCAATTTGACCATCGATGATTTAGACGGTATTGCGTATACCAAAGGCCCTGGTTTAATCGGGGCGTTACTTGTTGGCGCATGTGTTGGTCGCGCTTTAGCTTTTTCATGGGACAAACCCGCCATTGGTGTTCATCACATGGAAGGGCATTTATTAGCGCCCATGTTAGAAGACGATGTGCCTGCGTTTCCGTTTCTTGCGTTGTTAGTATCTGGTGGACATTCAATGCTTGTGGGGGTTGAAGGTATTGGACGTTACGAAGTGCTGGGTGAGTCCGTTGATGATGCCGCCGGTGAAGCGTTTGATAAAACAGCTAAACTGATGGGGCTTGATTACCCTGGTGGGCCAAGACTTTCTAAATTGGCTGCTAAAGGTGTAGCCAACAGTTACCGCTTTCCAAGACCGATGACTGACAAGCCAGGGCTGAACTTTAGTTTTTCGGGCTTAAAGACATTTGCCGCCAATACGATTGCAGCAGAGCCTAACGATGAGCAAACTCGTGCGAATATCGCATGTGCGTTTGAAGAGGCTGTTGTTGATACGCTGGCAATAAAATGTAAACGCGCTTTGAAACAAACCGGTTACCAACGCTTAGTGGTGGCGGGCGGTGTAAGTGCTAATACCCGCTTACAAACATCATTAGCAGCAATGATGAAAACCCTCGGTGGCCAAGTCTATTACCCTCGAGGTGAATTTTGTACTGATAATGGTGCGATGATTGCTTACGCGGGGTTACAGCGTTTAAAAGCGGGTCAAACCGAAGACTTAGGCGTTAAGGGGCAACCAAGGTGGCCTTTAGATACATTGGAACCAGTGGATTAAGCGTTAATCTATTTGGTAAAAACGGCGCTATTTAGCGCCGTTTTTAATTTTTGAGTTTTAATTATTGGCTCAATAGTGATTATGTTTTACGGCGACGTTTGCGTGAGACTTTAGATTCATTACCACTGAGTAAACGCTTAATATTGTCTTTGTGACGAATCACAATGAGTGTGGATAACATCGCAACGGGGATAACAAACCTGTCGTCAAGCCACCATGTATAGACTGGCGCAAGGATTGCCGTACAAATAGCGGCTAACGATGAGTAGCGAGTAAGTAGTACGATTAAAGCCCATGTCAGCATTAAAAATAACGCTAGGTAATGGCCAATCGGAGCCATTGCGCCAAATGCGGTCGCGACACCTTTACCGCCTTTAAAACCAAAAAAAAGTGGGAAAATATGGCCGAGGCAGGCCGCAATCGCAACGAGTCCTAATGACACTGGGTCAACACCTAACCGATAGGCTAGATATGCGGGACCCGCGCCTTTGAGCATATCAAAAAATAACACTAACAACGCTGAACTTGCACCGCCAATACGCAATACATTGGTGGCTCCGGGGTTACCTGAGCCTTCGGTTCGAGGATCGGGTAAACCGCGCAATTTGCACACCAATACAGCACTCGATATCGAACCCGCTAAATAGGCGCCCACTATCAACATTATTGTCTGTACTATTAAGCTCAAATTGGTTTCCTTATCCGTCTTAGGGTATTATCGCGCCACATAAAAAATGCTCTATAGCGTTAAATTACTGGCCAGTATGTTAGTCAGCCTTTTTGAGCACTAAATACAGCTTTATAAAGCTTTTTCGCTACCTTGCGTCAAAGCCGCTGTTTTTAACAAATTCTTTAATTACGAGCACTTATCCTACTTGGATTTTGTCTCGTTCGAAAGAGCCATAGAGTATTATCTCTGCTTTGCGGTGGATTATATCCTTTTTGTTCGCATTAGCTTGTCAGACCTCAATGGCGAAGAATACAGTTTTGGAGAAATCATGGATAAAGTACTGATCAGAGAGCTTAAAGTAGAAACTGTTATTGGGGTCTATGAATGGGAAAAACAGATCAAGCAAACGTTATTGTTAGATCTTGATATGGCTTGGGATAATCGTTTAGCGGCGGCGAGTGATACTTACGAACATGCTCTGTGCTACGAAACGGTTTCCAATCGAATTACAGCGTTGATCACAGAAAAGCCTATTGAACTAATTGAAACTATTGCTGAAATGGTCGCTCAGTGTGTAATGAGCGAATTTAATGTGCAATGGGTAAAAGTGACCGTCATGAAGCCCGGTGCGGTGCCTACCGCTTCGGCTGTCGGGGTAACGATTGAACGAGGTTGTATTTAAATGGCGAAAATATACATAAGCTTAGGTAGTAACATCGAGCCGATTCGTTATTTAAAAGCCGCCTTAGTTGATTTAGATAAGCATTTTGAGTCGCTAGAGTTGTCGTCTGTTTTTGAAAGCGAAGCGGTTGGCTTTGATGGCACTAATTTTTTGAATATGGTGGTGGCAGCAGAAACACAATTATCGATTGAGCAGGTGGTGGCGACTTTTAAGCAAATCGAACAAGACCATGGCCGAGTTACCGGTGCGAAGAAGTTTGCGGCTAGGACCTTAGATCTCGATTTATTGTTATACGACAACGTGGTTTGTGATCTGCCAGTTGTACTTCCTCGTGGCGAAATATTATATAACGCCTTTGTGTTGTGGCCTTTAGCTGAAATTGCCCCAACTTTGATTCACCCCGTTGCAGGTTCGTCTTACCAAGACCTTTGGAACCAGTACGATAAAGCGCAACAAAATTTGTGGCCAATCGAATTTGATTGGTCGGCATAAAACTTTTTAACACAGGAATAGTTATGGATACGTTTCAGGTGATCATTTTGGCTCTTATTCAGGGGCTCACCGAGTTTTTACCGATTTCAAGTTCTGCGCATTTAATTTTACCGGCCCAATTATTAGATTGGCAGGACCAAGGCCTCACGTTTGATGTTGCCGTTAATACAGGGTCATTACTAGCCGTTGTCATGTATTTTCGTAAAGAGCTGTTGTCGATGTTTGTTGCGTGGACTAGCAGCCTTGTGAGTGGCAAGCAAACCGAAGAAAGTAAGTTGTCTTGGTGGATTATCTTAGCCACTATTCCTGCGGTGATTGTTGGGTTTACCGCAAAAGATTTTATCGCCACCCATTTGCGAAGCATTGAAGTTATTGCAGCAACAACCATTATTTTTGGCTTATTGTTGTGGTGGGCAGATAGAATGCAACGCCAAGGTTTCAATGAGTTTCAAGTTGGTTGGAAAAAAGCGTTGGCTATTGGTGTTGCGCAAGCTATGGCGCTTATACCTGGAACTTCACGTTCTGGGGCGACTATTACTGCCGCGTTAATGCTAGGCTTAAGCCGTGAAGCGGCGGCGAGGTTTTCATTTTTAATGTCGGTACCCGTGAGTTTAGGCGCCGCAATTTTGGTCATTAAAGACCTTATTTCAAGTGGTCAAGCGATTGACTATCAAGCGTTAGCGTTAGGCTCAGTGGTATCGTTTATCGCGGCCTATTTGTGTATTCACTATTTTCTAAAAATCATCAGCAAAATGGGAATGACCCCATTTGTTATTTACCGCCTCGTTTTAGGGGTTGTGCTGTGCGGTTTTATCTTTCTTTAGACTAACATTAGTCGTCTATAATTTTAATCTATCTTAACTACGAGCGTGTCATGAAAAGTATATATCTTTGCCCAACTTGCCAATCAGGCTTAATGGAGCATCAAGAGTCAAAAGGTCTGCATTGTGAAAACAAGCATCACTTTGACAAAAACGAGCAAGGATATTGGCTCTTTGGTCAGGTTAAAAAGCCAAAAGTAGATTCTCGTGCCGTAATGCGTGCTAAGCGTTATGTGCTTGAGTCTGGGATATATGTGCCGTTAGCTGAAAAATTAGCTGAAATCATTGCACAGTTACCGCAGTTTTCTACCAAAGAGTCTTTGTCACAACTCGATTATGATTGTGGTGAAGGATATTTCCTCAGAACCGTTAAAGCGATTCTAACCGAGCAGCTACCAGAGCTCTCAATTGAGCAAACTGGAGTGTCGGAAGCAGAAAACGCCATATTTGCTGCCGCTAAAGCGCAAGCTGGACCTACCTACATAGTGTCAAATCTAAAGCATCTACCGATTATTGATGAGAGTTTTGATTTGGTAACGCTTATTGATAAGCAGCTTAAAGGTAAAGAGTTGAGCCGAGTCTTGAAGCAGCAAGGTATTTTGCTTCATGTGGCAGCAGGGCCGAGGCACTTATGGCAGATAAGAGAGTTTATCTATCCTGAGTTGTCAGAAAAGCCAATCAGCACTAATTTGCCTAAAGAGCTAGAGTTACTGCAAAGTGAGCGCCTTTCTATTAATGTGAACGTATCTGGCGAGCAAGCTATCGCTCTGCTTGAAATGACGCCTTACGCTTGGCGGGCAAATGACAATGTGCGTCACAATATTCAACACGCAAAGTTCGATACGTTAGAAATAGACTTTGTTATTAACGTGATGACTAGAAAATAATCTTGCCTCAGGGTAATCTTTTTGTAAGTTTAACTTAATGGAATGCTAAATACTGATGATGCGTATATTGTTGTTCATTCTAGCTGCGGTGCCGCTGGTTTCATTTGCTAATGTTTATCATATCCCGCAAGACGGCGGGCGTTTGGTGGGCAAAATTCAAGAGCATGTGGTGGCTAAAGGGGATTATTTTCAGACCATCTCTAAACAATACAATATTGGTATTTTGGAGTTAATGGAGTCTAACCCTGGGGTGGATCCATTTTTGCCAACACCGGGCAGTCGCTTATTGATCCCAACACAAATGTTATTGCCGGATGTGCCTCATAACGGCATTGTGATCAACTTAGCAGAACTAAGGCTGTATTACTTTCCTAAAGGTGGCAAGCTTGTTCATGTGTTTCCTGTCGGTATTGGAAGAATTGGCCGTGAAACCCCCGAAATGGTGACAAAGGTTAAGTCTCGTATCCCTAACCCAAGCTGGACCCCTCCTGCGAGCTTACGTAAGGAGCATTTTGAATTGCACGGTGAAAGATACCCACCAGTGGTGCCAGCCGGGCCTGATAATCCATTAGGTAAATTTGCGATTCAGCTGTCACATGGTGACGGTAGTTATTTGATCCATGGTACCAACAAAGATTTTGGCATTGGCATGCGCGTCAGCGCCGGTTGTATACGATTAAACCCTAACGACATAGAATGGCTATTTAACCAGGTTAAATATAAAGATCCGGTAACCATTATTAACCAAACTGTTAAAGTGTCGTCTGAGCCCAATGGTGATCATCTGATTGAAGTTCACTCACCGTTGTCTAAGTCGCACTCAGACAATAACGAAGTCATAGAGCTTAAGCGTGAAGTCGTAGCGTTTATTGGCCAAGATGCAATTGATTACACTAAAGCGAATGACGCGTTGCTAGCTCAAAGTGGCATTCCGGTTAATATAAAAAAATAGTGTGAGTATATAAGCTTAATTGAGCGCCCATATTGGGCGCTTTTTTGTGGCCTGCAGTTATCAAGTGCGCATGTAATTGCGAAAGTATATGGATTAAATTGCAGTTATTATAATTATTTAGTCAATTGATGCCACGATTTTAGGTTCAGCTGAAGAGAGTTGTGTAGGCTCTAAAGTGAAATATAAATCCTTGGCAACAATCACGATAAGCAGCGATTTATTGCTATCAGCAGTAATGTTTTAATTTGTAACAAATGCTGAGTTGAATATGGAAAACTAACATAAACGACCAAGTAACATGATGCAGTGATTACTGCAATATATTGCATAGCTACGCTACCGCTTATTTAAAGTGGCGTTAATGCGGTTGTAAATATTTGTGGCTGTTAAAGAAAGGGCGAATATTGGGAGCCATGAATTAGGCTATGTAATAAAAGTTACTTTACTGCAGATAAATTAAAGGCTTGGTCAAGAAACCTTGAAACCAAGCCTTTGGTATTAACTCAACGGCTAATGCCGAAACGAATTACTTCTTGTAAGAAGAAGCTACGTTGTCAATACGGTCGTTTGCACGCTTAGCTTCTGCTTGTGCGTCCATTGCTGCTGCTTTAGCATCATTGATGTCAGCAGACAATTTACCGTGATCTGATTTTAGAGAGCTAACTTCAGCTGAAAGTTGGTCAACTTTGTTGCCCAAGTTTGCAACGCTTTCTTCAAGAACGGTAGTGTTTGCACAACCACCTAGAAGGGCTGTCATTGCTACACCAGCAATCATAAGTACTTTTTTATTCATCGGGAATTCCCTTAATTAAGGTTGAGTAAATTAGCACAGCTGTAAGTAACAACTGAACAAGTTAATTATGTCATAGACAAAAAAAATTGCTACGCATATAACGCTAACATTTGAATACCTTAGCGAAAATTTGCTTAATTGCAAGCTCAGTATAATTTAAATGCTAAGTAACACTGTTATAATGTTAGACCATATATGTAATTTTAAGTTTATTTTTTGTCTTGAGCATAAATTGCATAATTATTTTTAATCTGTTGAACTGCTGCAACACGTTTTATGGTGAGCTGCTTTCGTATGTCTGCTCCGTGAAACCCTGCGTCAATAATACTTTTTACGGCTACCGCTGCTGCTGCGGTAAAGCATTGCTCAACGTACTGAGCTTGCGGGTAGTCGCTAAGCTCAAATCCTGTGCGTCCTTTTGCATCGGCTTCGCAACAGAGTAACAATTGTGGCAACCGTTGTGGTTTGCGCCAAAAATCAGCTTGGTCGAATATTTTGATGAGCGTCTCTGCTCGCAGTTCCGTGGCATTGTGTATGTTTTGGTGCTGGTCGCTTACCAACAGCGCCAGATCTCGGTATTCGTTTGGCACCCTAAATCGGCTGCACAGTGCTTTGATAAGTGGTAAGCCTTTTTGGCCATGACCATGGTGTTTCGGTAGCGACTCTTTAGGGCTTAACGCTTTGCCCAAATCATGCACCAAAGCGGCAAACCTAACCGCATTATCACCTGATAACTTCGTGGCTTGCTCTAGCACCATTAATGTATGGATCCCGGTGTCGATTTCAGGGTGCCATTGTTCTGGTTGTGGAATGCCAAATAGCGCTTCAATTTCTGGGAATAAAATCGCCAGCGCGCCGCACTCTCTTAACACACTAAAAAATACCTGCGGCGCTGTAGATGACAGTGCTTTATCAAGTTCAATATAAACCCTTTCTGGGGTTAAGGCTTGCAGTTCGCCGCTGCGACTAATCTCGCTCATTAATGCCATCGTGTCGCTGGCAACAGTAAAGCCTAAGCTGTTAAAGCGGGCGGCAAAGCGGGCAACACGTAATACGCGTAGTGGGTCTTCTACGAAGGCATCGGACACATGCCTTAATAGGCGTGCATTGAGATCGGTAACACCTTGGTACGGATCATGCTGATTGCCATCTTCATCTTGGGCTATGGCATTAATGGTCAAGTCTCGGCGCAGGAGATCTTGCTCTAAGGTTACACTCGGAGCTGCGTTAACACTAAAGCCACCGTAGCCTGCCGCGGTCTTACGTTCGGTTCTTGCCAACGCATATTCTTGTTGAGTTTTAGGGTGTAAAAATACCGGAAAGTCTTTGCCAACCTGCTTAAAACCTTGAGCAATCATTTGTTCAGGCGTGGCACCTACGACCATATAGTCACGGTCTTTTATCGGCAGGTTGAGTAATTTATCGCGGACAGCGCCGCCAACGAGATAGATTTTCACAGTAAAGCTCATTTATGGACATAAGTATTAGTTTAGCATGGATAAATTGATGTTCGTTGCCCAAATAATATCCGATTAACCTCTTACTTTAGCAGTTTAAGTTGTAGCAAGTTTTGACAACTGATCTGCTTGGCTTTAACGTGAGGGCAATTGATAACATATTGCCTAAGCATCAAGTGCCCGTTGTTTTGTATATCACACCTAAAGGGGTGATGTTTCGGCCATTATTATGTGAAATTTACCAGCAGGTCATTTGCAGCCATATGGCGGTATACCGGCTCCAACAAGGATAAAAAGCAGCATGTACAAGGCTTTTTTTGGATTGAAAGATAATCCGTTTTCTATCGCCCCCAATCCTCACTACCTGTTTTTAAGTGATCGCCATAGAGAAGCTCTCGCACATCTAACTTATGGTCTCGGTGAGACCGGTGGTTTTGTATTGTTAACTGGGGAAGTCGGAACTGGAAAAACCACCGTTTCGCGCTGTTTACTCAATCAACTACCAGATAATACCGATACGGCTTTTATTCTTAATCCCTCTTTAACTGAATTAGAATTACTTGCCACCTTGTGCGATGAATTAAAGATAAGCTACGGCGAGTCGCCAACATTAAAACAACTGACTGACCATATCAGTACTTTTTTGCTTAATAATCATCGTCAGGGCCGTAATACCGTGTTGATCATCGATGAGGCGCAGCACCTTAGGCCAGAGGTGCTTGAACAGTTGCGCTTATTAACCAATTTAGAGACCGACACCAAAAAATTGCTACAAGTGATTTTAATTGGTCAGCCAGAATTACAGCAATTGTTAAAGCGGCAAGAGTTGCGCCAGCTCGCGCAGCGTATTACCGCGCGATACCATTTATTGCCACTAACGCTTGAAGAGGTTGGGCTTTATGTTCAGCACCGCCTGCAAGTTGCTGGGCGGCATGAGCCTCTATTTAATAAAGGTGCATTTAAAGCTTTGCACAAATACAGTGGCGGCATTCCAAGGCTGATTAATTTGCTATGTGAGCGAGCTTTGATGGCCAGTTACGGCCAATCTAAAGTCCCCGTAGATAGAAAAATGGTGCTAATGGCAGCACAAGAAGTGCTTGGTGAAGCACCTGAAAAAAACAGGTTAGGGTTCGTTATAGCGGCAGCTGCAATGTTAGTGTTGACCTTTGCAGGCACTTTGTATCTATTTAGTTTACAGCAACACAGTGCTTCAAGTGCCAACCAAGAAATGACCAATACCGTTGCTACCCTTGATACACCTTCTAGCGATGATGCGCAGACAGAACTTACCGCAAGACATAAAAGTAACACTCAGCAAGTGCTACAAGCGGCGATATCCCAAAGTCGTGACATTAACAGTGCTTATGCCAGTATTCTTGGTTTGTGGGATAAAAGCCCGTATATAGGGTTAACCGCTTGTCAGTCGGCAAAACAACAAGGTTTATCTTGTTTTCAGCAACAGGGTAACTGGAACTCATTAATAAGGCTTAACTTTCCAGCCGTGGTTTATCTTATTGATGATAACCAACAACCATTTTATGGCACTGTGGTGGCCAGACAAGGCGAACAATTATTGCTGCAACTTAATGAGCAGCAATTGTGGGTAAAACGCGATTGGTTTACACGCCACTTTCTGGGGACTTTCGAAATCCTCTGGCAAGCGCCAGACCATACTGTCAGTGAGATTAGCCGCTCAGCTAACCAAGCTCAACTGCAGTGGTTAGAAAATAGTTTAGCGCAAGTGAGCAATTCAACCCCAAGGCTAGTGAGTCGGTTTGATCGTCAATTAGAGCAAAAGGTAGAGGCATTTCAGCGCCAACATGGTTTAACTGCTGATGGCATAGCGGGTGCGCAAACGCTAGTGCAGCTCAATCTCTATTTAAGTGAGGTTGGCCCACGTTTAGGCCAGTCTAAGAGGTTGTATTAATGTCTATTTTACTTGACGCTGTCACTAAAGATAAACAGCAATCTCAAGCGATACAACACGATGTGGTGTTAACTCCGCGAGCGCCATATCAAGCAAGTCATAGCGAGTCTGTTGTGACAAGGCTGGCTGTTTTTGTCAGTTTATTGATATTTACTGTGGCGCTAGCGTGGGTGCTCAGCCAGTTTATTGCGTCTAACAACTTAGCTGCGAATCAGATTAAACCGGTAGCCGAACAGGAACCGATAAATACTTCATTAGCCGCGGATACAAAGATAAGCTCGTTAAATGGCAGTGAGCCGAGTGTAATGCTTGCTGGTAAAGTGACGCTACCGATTGCTAAAGCGCAGCCTCGTGCTGAGTTGCAACCTGCAGCTAATATGGTTACCAAAGCACCTGCAAACAGTTTGATGGCGCAAGTGCTTAGCGCGCAGCAAAGTATTGAAGCGCAAGCATCGAGCGCTGACGTAAAACCTCAAGCCGAGAGCCTTAAACCCGAAGCGATAATATTAGGGGCAAACGCGAACCAACGTGGTCAAGATGTGTTAGCGTCGCTGCAATACGAAGTAGATCTTGCCGCGGCAGATGTTGGATTAGATAAAAAACCGACAGAAAACGCACAAAAGAGCCATGATTTAGTTGCGGCTTTTGAAGCTGCGCTAAAAGAGGTTGAGCTTGAAAACTCAGTCTCGGCTCCGGTGACTGAACCATTATTAGATCCTATTCCAGCTCAAGCCAAAAATGATGGTATTCCAAAATACGGGCAATTACCTGCGAGCTTGCAGAGGCAAGTCCCCGAGTTCAACATTAACGCCCATGTTTACTCAACGATTGAGGACCACTGCTGGTTGAGTGTTGATGGGACAGAGCTACAGCAAGGCGATAAAATTCAAGGTAAGCTGACCATTGTAGAAATTAGGCCGCGAGATGTAGTGTTATCAATACAAGGGACAGAATTTACTGTGCCAGCGATTTAAGTGAACCACTCTAGCCGAGCTATTGCTGCCACCGTCTGGGGCTGAGAGCAATAAAAAAGGAACACCGAGGTGTTCCTTTTTTTTGGAGCGCGAAAATGGTTCGAGGTATTAGCCTTTAGCCATTTTTGCAAATACGCGATCCGCGGCAGCAAGAGTGGCTTCAAGCTCTGCTTCGCCATGGGCAAGCGACAAGAATCCAGCTTCAAAAGCACTCGGCGCTAAGTAAACACCTTCATCTAACATGCCGTGGTAAAACTCAGGGAACATCGCAGCATCACATTGAGTGACTTGCTCAAACGAAGTCACTTTTTCAGCATCGGTAAAGAAGAAACCAAACATGCCACCAACGTAGTTGATTGCCATTGGGATCCCGTGTTTGTTAGCCGAGGCTTTCAGGCCTTCAGCAATGTACTGCGTTTTCGCTGCTAGCTGTTCATAAACACCGTCTTCACATAGTGCTTCCATTTGGGCAAGACCCGCAGACATTGCAATTGGGTTACCAGACAATGTACCAGCTTGGTATACCGGACCTGTTGGCGCAATAAATTGCATTACATCTTTACGGCCACCAAAAGCACCAACTGGCATACCACCACCAATGACTTTACCAAGTGTAGTTAAGTCAGGTGTTACGCCGTAGTGACCTTGAGCGCCGCTTTTAGATACGCGGAATCCGGTCATCACTTCATCAATAATCATCAATGCGCCGTATTCGTCACAAATGGCACGTAGACCTTGTAAGAAACCATCAACTGGTGGGATACAGTTCATGTTGCCAGCAACTGGCTCAAGGATGATGCACGAAATTGCATCAGGGTATTGTTCAAATAACGCTTTAACTGACTCAAGGTCGTTATAAGTCGCAGTTAATGTGTGTTTAGCAAAGTCTTCAGGGATACCTGGAGAGCTTGGTTGACCCAAGGTTAATGCACCTGAACCGGCTTTAACAAGTAAGCAGTCAGCGTGGCCATGGTAGCAACCTTCAAACTTTAAGATTTTGTCACGGTTGGTGAAACCACGAGCAAGACGAATCGCACTCATTGTGGCTTCTGTACCAGAGCTCACCATGCGAACTTGTTCCATTGAAGGCACCATTTCAATGACTTTTTCAGCCATAGCAACTTCAAGCTCAGTTGGCGCGCCAAATGACAAACCATTTTCAACAGCGTTAAGTACCGCTTGACGGATTTTTGGGTGGTTATGACCTAAAATCATTGGTCCCCAAGAGCCAACGTAATCGATGTACTTGTTACCGTCGGCATCAAAAATATAAGCGCCATCAGCTTTTTCAATAAAACGTGGCGCACCACCTACACTGCTAAATGCGCGGACTGGAGAGTTAACGCCGCCTGGAATAGTTTGTTTAGCCTGTTCAAAAAGTTCGTCGGAACGGGTCATTTTAGATCCTTAAAAGTCGTAGCTTGTTTAAAATTCAGCTTTTCGTGAATACCAATTAACTGGGTGCTCATATTGCTCTAATTGAGAGTCTACACCAAGCGTCAGTGCGAACAGTGCCATACGAATTAATAAACCATTATCTGCCTGCCTAAAAATGGCGAGGTTAGGGTTGTTATTAAGATCGTTATCCAGCTCATTTGCTTGTTCACGAGAATCTCGTGGCAGAGGATGCATGATCACTGTGTTTGATTTGCAATTTTTTGTATAAATACTTTGGTTTAATCTGAACTTTCCGCGGTATTTATTTGCTTCATCTTGAGAAGGGAAGCGCTCTTCTTGAATGCGAGTTAGATACAATATATCAGCGCGGTCTAAATTACCCTCAAGTTGATCTGTTATTGTGATCTTATGCCCAGCATTTTCAATGTCACTGATCACATAGTCAGGCATTGCTAGCTCTTTGGGGGAAACTAATGTGAAGCTGACATCTTTATACATACACAATAAACGCGACAGCGAATGTACAGTTCGGCCAAATTTTAAGTCACCCACCATAGCAATGTGCATACCGCTAATGTCGCGTCCACCTGCCTGTAACTCTTTTTGAATTGTAAATAGGTCTAATAATGCTTGAGTTGGGTGCTCGTTCGAGCCATCGCCACCATTAATTACCGGCACGCGGCTACCTTGGGCAAACTCTTTAACTGAAAAAGCATCAGGATGACGCATCGCTATTACATCAGAGTAGCTAGATAAAACGCGGGCGGTGTCGTATAGCGATTCGCCTTTTGATAACGAAGAAGATGCCATACCCACGGTTTCACTCACCTTGCCGCCCAGTAAGTTAAAGGCACAACCAAAACTTATTCGGGTACGAGTACTCGGTTCAAAAAATAGGTTGCCCAATACTGCGCCATCTAAAACGGAGGTACGTTTTTGCCGTAAGGCATAAGGGGTCATTCTGGAGGCAACATTAAATATGGTTTGTACGGCTTCCAAATCAAGCTGGTTTACCGAGAGGATATGTGAACCTTGAAACTGAGTCATCAGCCTTTATTTCCAATTTCTGGGGGGCGATATTGTTAGCGTTAAAACGCGACAATTAAGCCCTAAGTTTATGTAGGGTGGCTGAGGCGGCACTATAGCAAAAATTATGGGGTAGTGGAATATCTGTGCGATTGATATTAGTGATTGACGGGATAAGGCGACGTGAGTCCCAGGCCGTATTATTAAACGGTTACAGCATTAAAATGATCACGCCCATTAATCAGATATCACGCTAAGTTTGGTTTTTCCCGTAATTTATTGGGCTTGGTGCTTGCTATCTGTCATCTGGGTGCGTAAAAATGCGCAATAGCGTTAAGTTTTGATTAAAAAACATCGATCTGGAAGGTTAAACTTGGACCACATAATTTGGAATATTGACCCTGTAGCCATTAGCTTTATGGGGCTTAAAATACACTGGTACGGCATACTATTTGCGCTGGCAATAGCCTCTGGCTTTCTTGTTATGAAGCGGATATATGTACAGGAGAAATTGCCAGTAGAGTCATTAGATAACTTACTGATGTATTGTGTTATCGGCATTATTGTTGGTGCGCGCTTAGCGCATTGTATATTTTACGACCCTGCTTACTATTTTAGTCATCCAGTCAAAATTCTTGCGATATGGGAAGGGGGGCTAGCGAGTCACGGTGGTGGACTAGGTGCAATTTTGGCGCTGTATTATTATCAACGTCAAATGAAATTGCCATTTTTGTTTTTACTCGACCGCTTGGCAATTGCCACTGCAATTTTTGGCTTTTTTGTGCGCGTGGCCAATTTCATCAACTCAGAAATATTGGGGTTACCTACTAATGCGCCGTGGGGCATTATCTTTGAGCGTATTGATTTAACACCGCGTCATCCGGCGCAGCTATATGAGGCACTGGCTTATTTGTCGATTTTTGTTTTATTGTGGGCACTGTATAAGTTGACTGAAATGAAGCAAAAACATGGCGCTATTTTCGGTTTGTTCTTAGTGTTGGTGTTTAGTGCGCGTTTTGCGATTGAAGCTGTAAAAGTAAAGCAGGCGGTTTACGCTGACACTTGGACGTTTAGTGCCGGTCAGTTGCTTAGTATTCCATTTTTATTAGTGGGAGTTGTGTTATTACTATTACCATATTTACGTCAGCGTAAAGCGAGCTCATAAGGCCTACGATAGATGAGCCAACATGCTTTATGTAAGTTTTAAAAGCGTGTTGGCGAATATATGCGCATTCGTTCACTGGTAAGGGTTAGCAATCCCTGTGTGGCCAAATTACTGCGCTTTAAAAAGTGAACTCATTTTTAAATGAGTTAAAATAGCCGATGAAATGTAGCTCATATTTCAGCGTTGAAGGCTATTTTGGTATGGGGGAGTGTTAGTTAAGTCAGGTTTAAACATTTTACCTAAATTTTTAGGTGTTAAATGGCTGAAACTTGGTAAGCTAGGGAAAAGGGGTTGAACCCAAATGCCGTAAGTTTATTGCTTATTGAGCATATGAATAAATACAATAAAAGGTTTAATGCGTCACATGACAGATCTTGAGCAGCAGGTATTTACTCAAGTACGCGCAATTATCAGCAACGAAGAGCAGGTAATTGGTCGTAGAGGGATTCTTATCCCATTAAAAAAGGCGATTATTGCCGATGGTGACATTCGAAATGTGATCGATATAGTCTCGTCAGACCCAGCACTAGCGGCACACTTGTTGTGGCGGAGTAGTTCGGCTAATCATGTGGCAGGTTACTCAACTAAAAATCGTTCATTAAAAGATGCACTTGTTCGGCTTGGCCAGGTGAATATCTATCGCTATGCGTTTACTTTTTATTTAAAAGAACGGTTAGACGAGCTGAATGAGCCATACAAAAAATTAGTTCAAGCTTATTGGGCGCTGACTGAAGCGATAGCAATAGAAGCGGTAGACAATCTTCATCAAATGGAGCGTTATGATATTAGCCCAGATGAAGTGCAAACTTTAGCGCTATTTAGTGTCTTTGGTGAAATTATTGCATTAACTGCATTTGCGTATATCAATATTGATAGAGACAGACCTTACTCACTTGCGGTGCTTAAATCACTGATTGAAAGTCAGCAGCAAACACTCACCATTGAAGCCTTTACTTCTTTGGGACTTGATGAAGAGTTACATGATGAGTTTTTAATTGCGCATAACTTAAATCAAACCCACAATTTAGCATCACCAGGCTTGATACTGCGTGACATTTTAGCCAAAAGAAAGCTGCTGTTGTGTCCGTTATAAAATAATCTGCGTGACAATAAAGCCTGCATTTGCAGGCTTTATTGTCATTGAGCGCTTAGTTAATTTGTGTCGGTACGTACCTTCCTAGGTAATTGTTTTAGCCCTATGATTGGCTTCCCTCCTGATGTTTTCTCACGTTACTTTGAAATTAATAGCCACTGCGAAACATTAAGCGACGCCAATAGGCGTTCAGGCTCTTATGGTATTGGCTTGGCTTTATATTTTGTCCGCTTGAATGTGAGAATAGCGTAACGTGTAAATAAATAAGTTATAGCTTTCTAAGTCGGTCGTGGCGTCAGCTTAAACTGGTTTTAAGCATCTATTGGTAATCGTTATATGGCTTAAATTATGCGGCCAAATAATTACGAAAATAGTGCAATCATTCGAGTTGTGGTCAGTTTGTTGCACCGCAAAGTCATCTTGTATCCGTATCGCAATATTGATTGGCATACACCTCTGATGATGTTGGCATTTGTGGGGCATTTTATGACGCCAGTCAAATATTGACATTTGACAATGAACTATACCGATCAGCGCTCGGTCATAATTATTATGCAAGCTAAATGCGAGTTTTAATGATATGAACGGGAGCTATTATCTGTAGCCTAAGCAAAATACAAGCTGTAAAGAAAGGCATGACTATCGTACTCACGGTGGTGGGCTTTTTATGGTTGATGTTGAGCAGCTCATTTTTTGTTGCAGAAAATGACAATAGTGATATTGCATTATCCTCAGTTTTTAGTGCGATTAATGGGACACAAAATGTTGAGCTGAACACTCTCGGACCTTGTGATTTTTACGATCATTTTTGGCCAGTTTGCTTTAATGACCCCAGCCTTAGTGCCGTATTGCTATTACTGTTATCCGTAATATTATTACCTCTAGTGTTTAAAACCTTGTATTTCATCCTCGATGTACCAACGTTACCTCAACCACGACGAAATAACATTGCTTCTTAGTGCTGACAATATTACCCTCCACTGAATCAGTTGTTTTTAAACCTTAGTCAGTATCATGTTTTAGCATGTGTTGGCACTGAATTATTTCAGTTGGTTGTCATTACCAATCACCGATACCCGTACAGGAACTACATTGAAAGCTACTCATTATTTTTTGCTCTTTTTAGGCATGCTATTGTCTGGAACGACACTAGCCCAAACAACCGGTTGGATCGACAACCCAAATCATCCCCCAGTTAAAGTTCGGTTTATGGTGACGGGTGAGGTTGACCCCGTTAGCAAGGCGTTACCTGCTGTGCTAGAGGTTAAACTAGACGATGATTGGAAAACCTATTGGCGTAGCCCTGGAGAGGGCGGTATAGCGCCAAAAATTAATTGGCAAGCATCTACCAATCTAGCTGATGTCCGTTGGGACTGGCCAACTCCTGAGTCATTTTCATTATTAGGGCTGCAAACATTCGGCTATCAAGAAGACGTTGTTTTTCCGATGTTATTGCAACCCCAAAATGCCACTCAGCCCGTTGAGCTAAATGGGCTGCTGACATTATCGAGCTGTACTTCAATTTGTGTATTGACCGATTACGCCTTTAACATAAATATTGACCCTCAAAAACTGACCGCAGATCCAGCTGCGATGTTTGCCTACAACAAAGCAAAGTCGAGTGTGCCGCAGCTTAAGCCTAATGCCGACATTGACTTAGGTTGGGACCACTCTAAGCAACAACTTCAAGTGCTGATCAATGAAGGCGACTGGCACTACCCAAAGCTGATTATTGACGGTGAACCAGAGGTAAACTTTAAACTTAAGCGGGTTGAGACCAATACCAACGAACAAGGTGTTACTCAACTTAAAGCTATTTTTGATGGTAGCAGTTGGTCTGGTGAAGCAAATGTTATTGGCAAACCGCTCAATGTCACTGTGTTTGAAAATGACAGCGCGATTGAATACAGCGCCGCGGTGAGTCCGGTACAAATAGTGGCTGGTGAATCATCATTACTGACCATGTTGCTCATTGCGCTGCTTGGCGGGCTGATTTTAAATGTCATGCCGTGCGTACTGCCTGTACTGGGGATGAAGCTAAGTAGTGTTGTCGCTGCCCCTTCACTTGATAAAGCTAAAATTCGTCAACAGTTTTTAGCCTCCGCGGCAGGTATTGTGGTTTCGTTTTGGTTGTTAGCCGGATTTATTTTAATGCTAAAAGTCAGCGGTCAAGCCATTGGTTGGGGAGTGCAATTTCAAAACCCTTGGTTTATTGGCTTTATGGCACTAGTGACGGCGGTATTTGCTATTAACATGTTAGGGGCGTTTGAAATTAACTTACCTTCAAGCTTGCAAACAAAGTTGGCGACCACTGGCGGTAACAATAACCGCGGCCATTTTTTACAAGGCATGTTTGCGACCTTGTTAGCAACGCCTTGTAGTGCGCCCTTTTTAGGCACAGCTGTGGCATTTGCATTAGGTGCCGATGCGCTGAGTTTGTGGGTGATATTCACGGCGCTTGCAGTGGGAATGGCCCTGCCATGGCTGCTAGTTGCAGCGGTGCCTAAAATCGCTAATTACTTTCCAAAGCCTGGCCGCTGGATGAGTGTGCTTAAAGTGTTTTTCTCAGGCTTATTATTACTGACAAGTTTATGGCTTATCAGCCTGTTAGCTAACTTTATCTCAGTAGCTATTCTTTGGGTGGTTGCAGCTATATTAGTTATCGGCTTTGTGGCCTTAATGGCTAAAATGCATGGCTTAGCCGCTGTGGTAGCCAGTATCAGTATTGGGATTATGATTAGCGCAATAGCGGCGTTTTCAACCTCTGATAAATGGGCTAACCCACTACCAACAGATTTAAACTGGACTGCGTTGCAGCAAAGCAATATTCAAGCTCAGGTGGCCAGCGGCCAAACCGTTTTTGTAGACGTGACCGCTGATTGGTGTATTACGTGTAAAGCCAATAAAGCGAGCGTAATTTTGCAAGACCCTGTTTATAGTCGCTTAAAGCAAACAAATGTGGATCTTGTTATTGGTGATTGGACCAAACCTTCTGCGGCGATTACCGATTATTTACAAAGCTATAATCGTTATGGGGTGCCGTTTAATATTGTTTATGGCCCTAATGCTCCGGATGGTATACCACTGCCAGTTATTTTGACGACTGAGCAAGTGCTGGCAGCGATTGAGCAAGCGTCAGCGCAGTAAGGTTTGTTAGCCAAAGGATGGGGGGAGTATGGCGGAAAATGATTCAGCTCAATCTATAATGCGTACTCTCCTCAAACTTGCTAAGCAGTTAGTCATAATGTTACTGGTGTTTACTTTGGTGTCAGTGGCCGTGGATATATGGCGCAGCAAAGACATCAACACCATGGATTTGCCAAACATCAAAGCGTTGACTATTGATGGCACTCAAGTAGATGTTATCGCAATGAGTTATGAGCAGCCTGTTTTAGTGTACTTTTGGGGGACTTGGTGTCCGGTTTGCCGCTTAGTCAGCCCCGCTGTCGATATGATGTCGCAGCATTATTTTGTAGTGACGCTAGCAATGCGTTCTGGCAACAAGCAAACACTGAGTCAATATTTGCAACATAAGCAATTAGGTTTTAGCGTGGTGAATGACCCACGCGGGCAATATTCTCGCTTATGGTCAGTGCAAGTTACGCCAACGATCATGATTATTAAAAATGGTCAGTTACAGTATTTTACGAGTGGGTTTACCAGCTTGCCAGGTATGTGGTGGCGTATGTGGATGGCTTAATGTCGGGGCTTTGGCTGTTTAGTTCTATAACTGCGCGACCCGTTATTAGCCTTTAAAGGCTATGCTGGCTGGTATCAACAATCGCTTGCTGGCATTGCGTTCTTGCTTTATGCATCTCGCGGTAAGCCCTTTTCGATGGTGCGGATCACCCGTTGTGTTTTACGACTTAATTGGCTGAGCTTTAAATGTTGTTGCTCAAGTGCCCAGTCAATATGTTCTATCACCATGTCATCAACCTCTGTCGATAATTTTCGCGCTGTTAATGCCGATATAATGGCCGTTGACGTCGGCGCATTACCTAATGCAATTGCAATATTTCTAAGCCAGCGACGATGGCCGAGTCGCCGAATCGCACTCCCTTCAGTGAGTTTTAAAAACTCGGTTTCTGTCCAAGCAAATAAAGTGAGTAAGTCAGGGTGTTGCAAAGGCGTGCGGGTATGGTAATCGGCCTCGGCTGTAAGCGGAGCCACGCGATTAATTGGGCATACTAGCTGGCAGTCATCACAGCCATAAATGCGATTGCCAATTGCCTGACGAAACTCAACCGGAATTGCCCCTTGTAGTTCAATGGTGAGGTACGATATACAGCGGCGACCATCTACAATATATGGTTCAACAATGGCGTTGGTTGGGCACGACTTGATGCACGCGACACAAGTATTACAGTCAGCAACAACTGGAATATCAACGGGCAAGGGGAGGTCTATTAGTAATTCACCGAGAAAAAACCAGCTACCAGCATCCGCGTTTAGTAGTAAGCTGTGTTTACCTGTCCAGCCTAAACCGGCTTTATCTGCAAGTGGTCTTTCTAAGACTGGGGCTGAGTCAACAAAGGGGCGGGAATTGGGTTTGCTTATACCCATCTCTTTTAGCGCAGCTTCTATTTTATCGGCTAATTTTTTAAGTCGGTTACGAATAATTTTGTGGTAATCACGCCCACCTGCATAGCGCGAAATATAGCCCGCATTGGGGTCGTTGAGATTGGCAGCAAAGCCCGCATTAGGCGGCAGGTAGTCCATCCTTGCTGAGATAACCCTAATCGTACCAGTGTGTAGCTCATGCGGCCTAGCCCGCATCATTCCATGGTTGGCCATATACCCCATTTCACCATGGTATTGATTGTCTAACCACTGCTGTAATTTGGGTTCTTCAGAGGTTAAATGTGTGTCACAAATCCCCAATTGAGCAAAGCCAAGTTCTTGCCCCCAAACTTTTATCTGCTCTGCAAGTTTGCGCAGAACCGCGGGAGTTAATTGAGAAATTGGAGCAAGAGGCTGGGCTGAATTTGGCATAGATATGAAAGCAATAAAAAAGTGACGGCTAATAATAGCACCATTTATTGTAGAACATGACTACAGCGCGGTGATGTTCGCAATAAATAACCTTAAAGCGGTATGTTATTGGCCTCTTGTGATACTACTTGATCACGTCTACGCGTTTAATCAGTTGCGTCAAGAGGTGGCGGTTTCGCTGAAAAATTGAAGCGCAACAAACCAGGCCATAGTGATAGGCAGAGCATTTTTTAGATAGTCATATTGCTCGTGTATATTGAAACAACTAAATCGGCCCATTACTGCATCTTATATAGCATTAGTTAAACGGGTTTATTTGCTTGCTCAAAATGGATAATGGAACTGGGCACGGTTTATCGTTAGTCCTGCAGTTAGGGGACCATATGCGCTTTATCAGTAGATTCAGTTTGGTCAACAAACCATTAAAATGGCCGGAACAACCAGCAATAAGCTTACCGGTAGGGCTTAATGTGTGACCAAGGCCTAGGTGCAAGTTATTGCACGTGAGTAGGCAGTCACGAAAGCATGGCTTTACTGAACGATACAAAGGTATTACCATCACGCGAATTGTGAATATTAGAGATTTAACATGACTGAAGTAAACGCTGAATACAAAGCACGTGCTGAGCTGGTGGCATTAAACGTATGTAATACTGTTATGCCAATGGATCAAATTCCAGAGAACTTATTTGAAGCATACGCCAACCTGTGTAATGAGCTGATTGAAGATACCGATCTTAAATTCAACAGCGGTTGGGATGCCTTACCTGCAAGCGCTAAAGCCCTATTGCCGAAAGTAGACTTTCATGGCTTTTATATTGCGAATGCTTGGTTCCAACTTAGCCGCGTTGCGCAAGATATTGCTGAAATGGCAGATACAGACGATGAAATCGCCGAGAAAGAATACAATGGTATTTTTACCCGCTTGTCAGACGCGTCGCTAAAAGAGAGTGTAAAAAAACTGAAAAAAGCGCGTACTGATCGATCAATGCTAAACAGTATCAAGTCTGTTATAGCGGGTAAGTAATTACTTACTTTTAAATATTGATGCGTGTCTACAGTGTTAAGTTAAAGGCCATGGTAACCCATGGTTTTTTTGGATCTGCTAAATCGTGGTTAAGTTGAATACCTCCTACTACTAAGCGCAACTTTACCTTTCAAGTTTACTTACGCTAGCTAATTAATATTAGTTTGCCGCTTTGCCCTTACTGCCTTTATACGTGTTCCTTAATAGTCGCGTTGCTCACTATATTGTGCTGGTGTTAATACCATTTATTTTTCTTGCTGCTAATACATTATTTGAACACGGACTAAGTAAGTTTAGCTATTGGTAATTTACAAGGTCCTACATCAATATTGAGCTTTAGTTATAAATAAGCGATTAAAGATATAGCTAAAAATGTTTAAGTAACACTTTGCATAATTGCTCTAAAACGGGCTACAACCTTTGGCATAGCTGAATTGTCTCTTTTAAAAACATAAACATAAGCCTAAAAATTAATCACAACATGTAACCCTATATAAGATGTTTGTGTTTTAAACTGTTTATTAAATACCTGGTTTGTATGGTTTTTGTGAAGTCGATCGGATTGGGTTTAACTAAAGCGTGATATAAAACACGCTCTTGGTGCCAATTTGTAATTATTTTAAAAAGGAATGTAAATGTTTAACACTAAAGTCAATAAAACAACATTGCTCTTAGCTTTAAGTATTCTTTCAGCCCCTGCTTTAGCTAGCTATGAATTTGAAATTGATGAAGATAGCAAAATATCTTTTGGTGGCTACATTAAAGTTGATGCTCGTTACGTAGATGGTGATGTCGCTTACCTTGATAAATGGTCTGGTAATGGAACCGTTTTAACTGGCGATGCATCGCAATTTAAAATTTTTGCTAACCAAAGTCGCTTCAATACTAAGTATGTACATGGCGATGTGACTGGTTTTATTGAAATGGATTTCTTTGGTGGCAGTGGTAATGAAGTTATTTCTAACTCATATAACCCAAGACTGCGTCACGCTTACATCAAATACCAAGATTTACTAGTGGGCCAAACATGGTCAACATTTATGAATACCAGTGCAATGGCTGAAACCGCTGACTTTGGTGGCACGATGATGGGGATCGCTTTCATCCGTCAAGGCCAGATTCGTTACAGCTTTGGTAACTTACAAGTTGCACTAGAAAACCCAGAAACATCTGGTGGCGATACTGCAAGTGATAATGTACCTGATGTTATTGCTAAATATACTTTCAAAGGTGACTGGGGTAACGTTTCTATTTCAGGTGTGGGCCGCCAGTTAAATACACTTGATGGTGAGACTGAAACGACATTTGGTGGTGGTTTTGCTGGTAAAATTAAAACCTTCGGTAAAGATGATCTTCGTTTCCAATTCCATACTGGTCAGCTAGGCCGCTATGTGGGTACTTCAGCAGTTAAAGATTTAGTGGCCAAAACGGTTGATGATGTCACGACTTATGACGCTGAAGAGTCAACTGCATACAATGTTTCTTACCGTCACTTCTGGACTAGCACTCTGCGCTCAACTGTAACTTACGGTTACATCAAAGGCGATGAAAGCGGTACTGAGATCAGCCAGTGGGGCCTTAACTTGTTTGAAAACCTAACTCCTGAGCTAGCTGTTGCGGTTGAAGTTGGTAACTACCAATTAGAGCATCTAGATGCAGATTCATACTACGGTCAACTATCAATGCAATACAAGTTCTAAAGCGTAGTTTATGATTAAAAGCCATGATGATTCATGGCTTTTTTTTGCTTAAAATTAAGTGGTAAAACAAAGAAAAAATTGATTTTATTGCTAGGCACTAAATACGGTGCTAAACCATAACGCTAATGCTTTTTTTGCTTCTGGCTCACCATTTATTTGCACTAAACCACTCTTTTTAGCTTGCTCCCAGCTCAGTACATTTGTGGCTAAAGCGGCCATTACGTCTAAGTCTGTCACTAACATTAATGTATTTTCATCGGTTGCTGTATGCAGCTCGGTTATCTGTATTTGCTCGCTAATACTCACTTTACGGTAATGGCCTTTAGTTGCTTCAAAAATCGTAAAGGCAATTTTGCTGTCATAAGGCTCACTGAGTGCGCGGGTAAAGGTTGTTAACTGGGCTTGCTCGGTCATATGTGCGTTACCCAACATATTAGAGCGTCTCTGTTCAACTACCTTATTAAAAATGTCTAACGAGCCGGGCTCAGTCACAAAGCTAAAGCCAGTGTCTTGGTGAATACCGCAGCCAAAGCTGTGTGATGAAACCAGGGTAAGCAAAAGCAATAGTCGATGTAATTTCATGATGTCAGCCTAAAAGTGTTGTATTAGTGGGCTTACTAAAATGGGTTGTATAGTGATGGTAATTTTCAGGGTTATTGAATTAAAAAGGGACCATCAAGGTCCCTTTTAATATTTACGCTCTGGTATTAATCAGCGATTAATGGACCAATTTATTAGCGCACGATAAGCATGATGTCTTTTGGTGCCATTGCTTTATCGAAGTAACCCATAAACTGACCAAACTCTTTGATGCTGCCATTAGCAAAGCTAAAGTCACCAGATTGCAGGTTGTTACCAATCACTTGCTGTGCGTTTGGACCCGCCATTAGGATTTGGTTAAGTACAGCGCGGCTAGTGTTAATTTGTACATCAGCACCTTTTACCGCTGTTTCGTGTAACTGAGCAATACCGTTACGAATTTCAACAGTGAAAGATTCGTTAGTATCAGCAAAGTTGTACGTTAACGCCATTTGTACATCTAGTGTGTTTTCAGCAATCAATGTTGCCGTCATCATATCTAAGATTTGCTTGGTTGGTAACGCAGTTAATACGTCAACTGATGCAAAGCTAATCATGTTAGAAAAATCACGTTTGCCTTCAAGCTCTGCTGCAGCATTTAAGCCCCAGTTACGCCAGTTAATGTTCACTTGATCTGCAGACCATGCTTTATAAGCTTGAGCTTTAAGCTGGCGCGCTTCGGTGTCATTTTTGTTCAGCGTGATTGGGTAAGACAAAATTTCAGCTGCAAAGGTAAAGTTTTCAGCTTTAATCGCTGCTTTAGCTGTGGTTAAAATGTTGTCACGACCGCCCATGATTTCAACAAATGCTTTAGCACGTTGTTCGTATGCCATAGGCTCTAACTGCCATGGATCACCTTCGAAGAAACCGTTGTAACCCACATAAATTTGGCGTACAGCATGTGCAACAGTACCGTAGTGCTCACCTAACCAAGGGTGCTCGGCTAAATGGCTAGGTAGTTTAACAACTTCAACCAACTCATCAGGTGTCATGCCTTTGTTCATGAAACGGATTGTTTGGTCATGGGTGTACTGAATCGCATCGCGATAAGCAGTTAACACGTTAGCGACAGCTGCTTTACCTTCTACCGGGCGACCGTGCGAGTTGATCATGATTTCAGTATCGAACTTACGCATGGTATCAATACCTTTGAACCACATTGATGGGTCACGGAATTTAGTACCACGGATACTGTGTAAGTTAGGGAAGTTTTCACCCTGTAATACTTCAGCCGCATGTAAGATTTTTTGCTCTGGTAGGTAAACAACCACTTCATCTTTGGTTTCTGAAGGCACGTTTACAATCTGCATACGTACGCCAGAAATCGTAATATCTAGAGTGCCGTGTGACTCAATGAGTACATTAGGTTCAATAAACGAGATATCACCTTGCATAAAGCGTGGGCCTAAACCATCGTTTACAGTACCGTGTTCACCTTCTTCTACGTGCTTAGCACCAGTGTAAGAAGTACGGTGGCCAAATAGTGTACCAAGGTTTGAAGACCAGTTAGCTACAGCAGCTGTAAGACCTTCTTGGGCGATGATTTTAATCTCACCTGATTCAACTTGCTCATCAGTTGCCCATGCACGCACACCTGAGATATGGTCAATGTGGTTGTGTGAGTAGATGATAGCTTTTACTGGTTTGTCAGTAATTTTGCGGAACTGTTGTTTAACAGATTCAGCCATTTGTACAGACTCACCCGGATCAACAATAATGATCCCGTCATCACCTTCAATCATTACCGGCGTATCAAGACCGAAACCGTAACCAAGGTAAACGTTGTCGTCTACTTGAAGGACTGCTTGGTCCATCTTACGACCATGCTTAGTCAGTGTTGGATGTACGTGGTCAGATTCAGCAGTGTAAGCTAAAGATTCACCTGTTTTAGACAACACTTTAATACGGTCGCCTTTACCCCAAAAGAGGTTTGATTCGTTTTCAAATAATACTTCGCTGGTGTAGCGTGCATTAAGATCAATATTTTGGTATTGAGCTGCTGAGCTAGTTTGCAGTGATTGACCAACAGTTGATGTTGCTTGTGTCACTGGAGTAGCAAGTGCGCTACCTGATGCAAACAACACACCAGCAATTGCAATTGGAAGAGCCATTTTATTAAATATACGAGCCATGTTGACGACCTTTAGTTGAGTGTCTAAACAGTAGATTCATTTCTTGGTTATTATAATAGAGAACCGCTATTATTGGATCGACAAGATAAATCGAATTCGTTATATCGTAATTACGATATGTGGTGCGGTTTCAGTGGTTGCATTTACGATGTTTTAATCGAGAAATAGGCTAATTTACAGGCTTTGAGCGTGGTAACATGTCCAGCGTTGAGCCTTGCATGGCTACCGCATTAAAGTGCAAAAAGAGACCCAATAATGAGTAATGAGATCCCTAATTTAAATTTGTTGGCCGTTTTTTCAGCGGTAATGGAGCAGGGGAGCCTGAGTAAAGCAGCTGAGCTGTTAAATACCAACCAATCGACAATTAGTACCGCGTTAACGCGTTTAAAAGCTGAAGTTGGCCAAGAACTGTTTGTTCGTAGTGGCCGTGGTGTGGTGCCAACTGCTTATGCTTCGAGCCTTTTTTCACAAGTTCAGTCACCGGTGCATCAACTCAGTCAGGTGTTTCATACCTTAAGAGAGTTTGACCCTGAAGTGTCAAAACGGCAATTTGTGATGACTGCACCGGAGAATTTGCAGTGGTTATTTTTGAATAGATTTGAAAATAAAGCCAACAAAAACATAAGTTTGGAAATTTTCGATCAGCCTGATGATGACGGCAAAGTGTACGATGCTTTATTAACAAAAAAATTTGACGTAATGGTTGATATTTTTGAACCGCAACAACGCAGTATTGAGTCGGTTAGGTTATTTGAAGGGGATTTTGTTATTGCCTGTCGTCAAGGTCACCCGAGAATTCAAGGTGAGTTGACAGAAGCTCAATATATGGATGAAACCCATGCTGTGCTTGAGCGAACTCGAGACAAAATGCGTAGCCTAGGCCACTACACTGCCATTGACGTTAGCAAACGTAAAATTGCCTACCATGGCCGCTCTTTGTTTAATAACTTAGTGCTGTGTAGCCAATCAGACTTTATTACTGTGGTGCCGCTTTCAATGGCACTACAATTTAAAGACTCGCTGCGGTTGCAATTTTTTAAGCCTCCATTTGAATATAAAAAGGTGTCCAATTACCTGATCTGGTCAAAGCAATTTAATCACGACCCAAGTCATCAATGGTTTCGTGAGGAGCTGATTGAGGCATCTAAGAGTATTGTGAAGCAGATGCAAGGGAACCAATTTTAGGCGTGTTTGAGGCGCGTATTTAAAGTCATTGCGAGTGTTATTGCTTTACTTTTGTAGTACTCCTTTTGTGATATCAAAAGGCTCAAGTAGCAAGGATGGTATTCAATTTTAAAACAGTGCAGCGTATAAACAAAAAAAGCGAGCTCTACATGGTAGAGCTCGCTTTTATTACTTAAGCGGCTTTAGAATTTGTAAGACGCTGTTAGCTTGTAGTTACGACCAGGTTCATAATCGCTAACACCAAAGTCGTGAGATGCATGTGAACTGTAATGTTCGTCAAATATATTTTCAACAGATGCTGTAATGGTTAACTCTTGCACGCTAGTCGGTACCCAGCGAAGGCTAACATCATGTACGTTGTAACCCTCTTTTGCAGAGTCTGCTTCAACATCTTTATCTAAGTCGAACACCAATTGGCTGGTCCAGCTCATATTCAAACCTAAATCGGCAATGTCATAACCAAGGTTGAAAGCAATGCTGTCGCCTACTTCGTCGTCAATAGCTTGACCTAGTGCAAAGCTGCTGTTGTCGTTAAGTTTGGTAAACTCTGAATCTGAGTGAGAGTAGCTAAGGCGAGCACTTAAGTTACCACGGCGTAAATTAAACTCTGACTCATAACCAACAAGCTCTACGTCACCTTCGTTGCTGTAAGTTGATACTTTACCAGTCATAGTATCGTTGATGTAGTCATCAATATGGGTTTCAAATACAGTAAATGAGAACCCAAGTTGGTCAAGCCCCATTACTTGCTGAGCTTGGTATGCCACAGCTGCTTCGTAGTTGATGCCGGTTTCAGCTTTCAAGTCTGGGTTGTAAGTTGAACCTGAGGTTAGGTATGAACCGGTAAGCCCTGGGCCTTTAAACAACTCAGTTGCGCTAGCTCGAACAGTCCACTTATCAGTTAATTCGTACTTGGTTGCAAGTGCGAAAATAGTGTCGGTGAAGGTATCATCTGACGCCATTATGTCAATTTTGTAATGGTTGTAACGCACACCAGGGGTGACGAATAAGCCATTAATAAGCTCTATTTCATTTTCTGCGTATAGCGCAAAAGAGTCAGCGCTTTCAGTTCCATCGTTGCCATTAGGGTCGTCAGACACCTGGCCATTAACTAATTTTTGCGCTTCTTCTTGCTTGCCCTCAACACCATAACGAGCGGTATTGTACATGCCAGCTAATTCATAAGATGTTTCAGCCACAGCTTTCAAGCCGTAGACAATAGTATTACCCTCAGAGACCTCATTTGTGTCTGAGTTGGTATTTTTATAGTTCATCTCGTTGCGGTACAACGAGGTATGAACATCAGTAATTCCTAGAGCAAGCTCATGATTTAAGGTGAGAGTTTCACGGGTGTATTCAATTGGTCTGATATAATTAGAATGATCAAAATCATTACCAAGGTTAGACTTAAGGGTGTAATCACCTGCATCTTCGTAGTAGTCATAGCTTAATTCTAAGCGGTTTGCTTGGTTTGCATCCCAGCCAAATTTAACCATGTAGTTTTCGGTGCTACCTTCTTGTCCAACTGCTTCAACACCAGCACCATCTTCAGGGTTATTACGCTCAATACCGCTGTAATAAGCAAGTACATCAATGGTGTCTGTTAGTTGCGAGTAAGCTGTACCTGAGTAGCTGTAGCTGTCATTAGACGCAAAGCCTGCTGATAAACGAGCACCAAACTTTTCATCTTTTTTCAATAAATCTTTAGCGTCTTTAGTTTCAAAGGCAATACCACCACCTAAGCCGCCATTTAAAACAGAGTTATTACCTACTTGAATATCAACCGCTTGTAATATATCAGGGTTAATCAGTAAGTTACCAACATGGTGGAACACGTTGTTGGTTTGGCTAGCACCATCAATGGTGATATTTAAATCGAGTTCACTAATACCACGGATGTTAATCCCTTGGTTCATTGAGTGAGTACCACCAATATCAACGCCAGGTTGGTCACGTAATAAATCACTCAAATGGTCAGCTTGTTTAAGCTCGATGTCACTTGTCAGTATTGATGAAGAGCTGATAGCTGTACCCCAAACTTGTACCACTTCAGCGTCGTCGGTTGCTTTATCAGCAGCATTGGCGGCAACTGGAAATGCACAAGCCGCGCAAATTAATACGGCTAGAGGAGTTGGGGTGAATAAAGGTTTGGTTGACATACGACTTCCTTGATTACAGCTTAAATACAATCAGTATTGATAATGATTCGCATTAGACCATAACTTACCGAAATCACAACGTTATTCGTCATTCGCATATTGCATTGTTATTATTTAACTTTTGTATAATCCGTGATGCTTATTTAGTGTTTTGAGTAAGCGTTTTCAAGGCGTTACGGATCCAGCTACACATGGGGTCATTATGAAAACGTTTGTGCCAATATAGTTTTAGCTCGGTATTGTCGTGGATCAATGGCTTTGGGACTTGCCGCATCACTAATTCACGCTGTACACAAATTGATTCGGCATAACGCTTTGGTAGGTGGAAAATAATATCGGTGGCCTCGGCAATGCCTGCCGCACAAGAAAAATTGGTTAGTCTTACGGGAGTGGCAACACTAAAGTGGCTACCATCTTGCGCTTGAAAATTTGGCTCCAGCGATAACTGTTTATCACCTTGCAGTGAAATTTGCCCAAATTGACATTGGCGCAAGTTGTCCATTGTTAACGGTTGGTGTGCCAGTGGGTGGTTACTGCTCATTACTAAACAATAATCGCGTTGTAATAACGTCATACTGTGTAGGTTTTGATCAATCACTTGTGGCGTGTGACATGAGAGAACAAAGTGGCAGTCACCCGCATGCAGCGCCGCAAAGTGTGGCTGCGGTATCGTATCTAGCTCAATTATCATGTTGGGTGCGTGCTCACGCACATGTTTAAGTAACAGTGGCGCAATAAACTCCATTTGGGGCGACAGACCAAATAAGCGAACTGTGTTATTGCTGGTGGCTGGGTCAAAATCTTTACCTTTAATCAGATCCTCTAAGCTACTTAATACCGTGTTGAGTTCCAACTTTATCGATTGCGCTTTTGGGGTAAGCTCGTAACCGTTGGCGGTTTTGACTAACAATAGATCATTAAACAGTTTACGGAGCCGATTTAACGACCGACTAACGGTCGGCTGGCTAATGCTCAATTGCAATGCGGTATTAGAAACGTGTTTTTCTTCTAGTAAGTGTTTAAGTGTAATTAATAAGTTTAGATCTATCTGATGCAGATTCATGTCAATTGGCTCATAAAAAATGGGTACATCACTTATATACCAAGGGTGTTAAACAAGATTGTTGAGCAGTTTATGGGCTCATGCGACCGATTGCTCATTAAAAGCCCAATACGAGTCGCTTTGATAATCATTATTAATATCACTTATTAGGTAATTCTTTATTAGTATTTATTAATGAGAATGATTATCATTGCGGAGGTCGGGTTTCTAGATTATCATACTTTGGTTCAATTAGGACATTAGACATTAATTAACGCTTTGACTGATAAGATAGAGACCCTGAGGATGACTTCACACCATTACCGTAGCACTGATAAAAACTGTTACGCGTCGAAACTTAAAAGTGCAGTCACAGTTGTGGCATTAACCATCTCTAGCGCGGTAATGGCCAATCCGGGGGCGCTTGAGCAATCTAACAGCCTAGAAAAAACCATTACCCAGCAAGCCGCTACCACTCAGCAAGCCGTGGCCAAAAGTCATATGAATGCAGTGCAACTAGAGGCTGAAAACAACTCCCTACGGGCAGAGCTAAAAGAGTTACAAGTGTATAAAGCGCACCTTGATTCGATGATCCAAAGCCAAAACGATGAAATTAATAGTTTTGATGTTCAACTCGAAGAGATCGTTGAAACCAAGAAAAGCATCGTACCGCTAATGTACTCTATGCTGGAATGGTTAGAGCAGCACATCGCTGCAGATAAACCCATTCGTATAGATGCCAGAAATGCCCGCATCAACAAGCTTACCGCAATGATGCCTCGAGCCGATATCAGTGATGCCGAAAAGTATCGCCGCATTTTAGAAGCTTACCAAATTGAGCTCGAATACGGTTATAAGTTAGGCAGTTACAAAGCACTTATCACAATAGCAGGGCAGTCGTTACAAACCGAACAACTGTACTTAGGCCGCACCGCGCTTGTGGCACGTAGTGCCGACCGTAAAAACTACTGGTCATGGAGTAGTAGCAATAAAAATTGGCAACCGCTTGATACCAGTTTAGGACTGCATATTGATAAAGCTTTTGATGTGGCAAATAAGCAAGCCGCCCCCCATTTATTGACCTTACCTGTGTCGCTCGCAGTTACCGAGGGAGCAGAATAATGTATATCAATACTGTAAAAAAACCGACTTTGTTAGCCCCATTAGTGTTGATGATGGGATTGTTACTCAATACTCATACTGTGACGGCCGAACCTGCAGAGGTTGCAACACCCGAAAAATTGTTATCGATCACCAATAACGCCCAGCAGCAAGAGCAGCAACATAATCAACAACGTTTGCAGCAATTTGAGCACACAGAAGCGAGCTTAAGAGCTGACTTTACTAACTTGAGCCAGCAAATTGCCCAACTAGAGCAGCAAACCGCCGCATTAGCAGAAACCTTTCAACTTAATGAAGAACGACTCGCAGATAAAGAGAAAGCCCTGCATTTAGCTACAGGCAGTTTAGGTGAGTTATTTGGCGTAGTAAGGCTGTCGGCCAAAGAGCTACTGCTGGAGCAAACGGTTTCAGTGGCCAGTATTGGCGCCGAGGCTAATATCGCAATGGTCGACAACATCGTTGCCGCTAAAACGTTACCGTCAAAACCACAACTTTATGGATTATGGCAAGCGTTTCAACAGCAAATACAGGTAAGCGGCCAGCAACAAGTTATGAACGTTGCCGTGACCAAAAGAAGCGGTGAAACGGTAGAGCAACAAGTGTTACGCATGGGGGCTATAAGTCTAGCTAATGAAGCCGGATTTTTGTCATGGGACGCATCGCGTTCAAGCGCAATGGCTTATGGTGTGCAGCCTGAGCTAAAGCCTAACGGCACTCTAGTGGCAGACAACGCCTTACTCGAACTTGACGTTACTCGCGGAAACTTACTCGACCAATTAGCGCAAGCTCCAACGTTGTCACAGCGACTCGACAATGGCGGCATTGTTGGGCGAGTGATCTTGGGGTTAATGGTGATAGGACTACTGATTGGCCTAGTACAAGGTTTGCACCTATTTACAATGAAACGCCGCGTTAACCAACAGCTAAAATGCGTTGATAAGCCCTGCGATAAAAATCCATTAGGCCGAATTTTATCAATTTACCAAGCCGACAACACGCCAAACACCGAGGCGTTTGAACTGCGGGTTCTCGAAGCGGTAATGGACGAGCAGCAAAGTTTAGAGCGTGGCCTATCACTGGTTAAACTCTTTGCTGCCTTAGCGCCAATGTTAGGTCTACTTGGTACCGTTACCGGCATGATCGAAACATTCCAAACCATTACCCAATTTGGTAACGCTGACCCTCGCGTGATGGCCGGTGGGATCTCAATGGCATTGATCACCACAGTATTAGGCCTTATCGCAGCAATGCCATTACTGCTAGTGAGTAATGTATTGAATACGCAAGTTGAATCAATAAGAAACATTATTGAAAAACAAGGTGTTGGTTTGGTTGCTGAACGCGCTGAACAGTCGCAGCTACAGCGTCAATTGAACGAGGCTGCGTAATGGAAGCCTTGGCTGATTTGGCCTTAATCTTGTCAGATTATGGCCCATTAGCGGCGATTAAAGCCTTTATGTATCGCGGTGGCCCAGTGCTGTGGTGGTTAGCCGGATTAGTCGCTGTGTTTTGGGTATTAGCCCTAGAGCGCATTTGGTACTTTGCAGTTACTTTCCAACAAGAACAACAAGTGTGGGTGCAGCAATGGCTGCAACGCACCGATAAAGTGTCCTGGTATGCACAAGCCCAACGTACGCGCTGGTTAGATGAAGCAGAGCAAAAGTTAAAATGCCACTTACCGATGCTTAAATTGATTGTGATGTTGTTTCCAATGCTCGGACTGCTAGGCACTGTAACGGGCATGATCTCGGTATTTGACGTTATTTCACTGCAAGGCAGCGCCGAGCCAAGGTTGATGGCCTCTGGTATATCAATGGCCACCTTACCGACCATGGCCGGCATGGTTGCCGCTCTTATCGGTATGTTTGTGTTTTCACGCCTCAACAGCGTGAGTGAAAAACGTTTGGTTCACCTAGAACGACTCATGAGAACATCAGCCACAGTGACGGCTTAAACCGTATTGAATCAGACGTCTCGATAAATATAACCGCCAACATAGAAAACAAAGCATATGAGATTAGGACAACGAAAGCGTAATCAAGAAGAGGCACAAATTGATATGACATCCATGTTGGATATTGTATTTATCATGCTGATATTTTTTATTGTGACCAGCTCATTTGTACGCGAATCAGGGGTAGAGGTTAACCGTCCGGCAGCATCGAATGCCACTAGTCAAAAAGATGCCGGCATCTTTATTGCCATCACCAACAACAACGAAGTGTATATCGACAAACGCCTAGTAGATGTTGAGCGCGTGCAAGCCACGTTAGAGCATTTAATGATAGAGCAACCTGATGCAACGTTAGTTATTCAAGCTGATAGATTTGCCTACAACGGCACAGTAGTTGGGGTAATGGATGGCGCAAAAGGTGCTGGAATTAACAACATAGCCTTAGCCACCGAGTCTAACTAATGCGCCGTTTACTGTTGTTAACGCCGTCAGCACTGATTTTTACCGTGGTGATTTTTGGTTTTATTGCATGGTTGGTCGAACCGGGCAAAGGCCCGATGCCCGATCCCGACTCAGTATTACGTTTTGATGTAATACAGATTGAACCCGATGCTCAATTACAGCGCCGGCAACGTAAGCTACCCGAACCACCTGAAAAACAATTAATGGCGCCAACGCCACAATCGCAGGCCAGTGCGCAGCAGTCAGAAAGTATTGCTGCCGACATGCCAGACGTACCTGAAATTAATATAGATTTAGCCGTAGCGGGGCTTAGCTTAAATATCCCCATTACGTCGCAGCAAACAGATTTGAGCTCAAGCCTAGCTTCGCCCTCAATTGGCGACAACCAACAGGTTATGCCATTGCACCGAGTGGAGCCAAGGTATCCAGCCCGAGCCCTAAAGCGCAAACTAGAAGGCTACGTGCTATTGGGCTTTGTGATAGATAAAAAAGGTAACCCGCAAGACATTAAAGTGCTCGATGCCAACCCAAGTCAACTCTTTGACCGAGAAGCAATACGGGCACTAAAACGTTGGAAATATCAGCCAAAAATCGTTAATGGTAACGCCACCGCGCAGTTAGGGCAAAGCGTAAGACTGGAGTTTAAATTACAGAAATGATGAATTTAATTAGAACACTTTGTTATACCGCATGTTTACTACTGAGCTGCTCAAGCATCGCAGCAGAATTAAGTGCCCATGTTGATAAGTCGATAAATAAGGCTTTTTGGCTGGAGCAAGAAGGTGACGCGACTGGCGCCATTGAATTACTCAACGCACTTAACCCGCATCGAAAATATGACCGTGCATATATCGACCGGATGCTAGGCATTTTATACTGGCAAACAGAAAAACCAGAGCTAGCCCAACAAGCACTGACCAATGCTGTCAGCAGCGATGTTTTACCCGCTGATCTACAAGCCAAAACCCGCCGTATGTTGGCAGATATTTTATTAGTGAACGGCAAATATGATAATGCCATTTTGCACTATCAATACCTGATAGACCATATACCGCAAGGTGTTGACGGCGACGGGAAACGTAACTCATTGCTTAGCGAGTTATGGATGCGTGTGGCACAAGCAAACTACCAAGCCGAGCACTGGCAGCCAGTGCTACAAGCCGTTGACCAATACCAAACTTACCAGCCAGCATTACAAGCGCCGCAACTCACATTACGCTTAGGCGCTCAGTTATCACTGTCTAAGTGGGCGGGCGCAATTACCACGGTTTCATCATTAAAACAGCTAGAGCCCGCAAAAGCACGCTGGTGGCAGCAGCAAACAGGTTTGTACCTGCAGCAAAAACAATATGGCAACGCCTTAGCCAATATTAAGCAGTATCAGCGTGCAGGTTTTAAGCTTACTCAGCCAGAATATCGTACGATGGCTAAGCTATATGCAAGTCAAAAAGCGCCAGAACTGGCAGCAAAAATTTATCATGACGCCATTACCGACAAACAAACACAAGACTGGATGACTGAAGCGCGTTATTGGACCCAAGCGCGGCAGTGGGATTTGGCCATTGATGCATGGCGCGTAACCAGCGAGCAAGATGACCAATACAAAAAGCAATATGTACAGGTATTGCTTCAGCAAAAAATGTATCGCCAAGCGTTAGCCGTGGTGTCTAGCATTCCGCAGCCAAGCCAAGGTTATATGCTGGCTCGTGTTGAAGCGCATTATCACCTCGCTGACTTTACGAATGCCAAAGAGGCTGCAAAACAGGCCTTTGAAATGCAGCCCAACGAACAAGCCAAGCAATGGCTCGCATATTTAGAACAACGCGAAAAACGTTTGGGACAACAGATTTAACGGCGATTGCCGTATCAGTTTAAATAGCCACACTGCTCAGTGTGGCTATTTTTATATCACTTTATTTACTCATGTTCGTAGCTGCAGTGCAGCTGCGGCCGTTAATGACATGGTGCGCAGCTGAGCCATTTTCGTTAAATTAAGTCACAGTACTGAGTTAACTGCACACGGCTAAAACTCGTCATTTTTGCCTGATAAAGCGCTGCTTTAGCTAAAAATCCACTAGTAGCATGCCAAATATTGCTTTGTATCAAACGAAAGGTCACTCATGCATTGCAGTTTGTTTTTAAGGTCGTTATGTTATTGATTAACAATGGCTGGCTTAGTGTTTTTGTGCTATTGAGCCATTTGATCTAGCCATTGATGATTATGCTGAAAGTGTGGAAACCTGTATACGACTTGATTCCATAAATATACCAGCTGATATAAGTGCGCTCGCTGGTAAAACGTTCACATTCCCTGTTAACCCTGAAGATGGTTATATTGATGGTTCAGTGTATTTTTTTGCCGCTCACAACCCAGTTGATGTAACCAAAATTACTTTTGGTGAATGTGAAAATGGCAAATTACCAGTCACATTTGAAACAAACTGGGTTTTAGAGTTTGAAATGACTGGTTTTGAAAACTTCAATACAACTGTTGTCAGCAGCATTGAGTAAGGCGTTAGGTATACAAACTGGCTATGGAGAGTAGATTGAAACAGTTTTTCTTAATTTTTATTATGTCTTCTATTCCTCCTTTCCTTATTTATTGGGTAGGCATTAATACCTTTGACAATTATGCCGCTCACTTAGGGTACTTTAGTCTTTTTCCCGTATTTTCAATACATGCTTTAGTTTGGGGCTTGCTAGGCGGAGGTGGGTTTATCATTTCTTCTTTCGTAACAAAGCAGTCTTTAAATAATAAAAAATTTTCATTTAAACACCTTGCTATATTGGGGCTGTTAATAGGAACTAGTCATTTTATTGCGCAATTTAATATAGAGTACTTTTTAGCTATGTTGCCACTGCCTGTCTTAATTTCTTGGCTTTGTAGCTCTGTATGCTACAAATTTATCGATAAGGCAGGCTAAATATACCTAACAAGCAATTTAAGCAGACTGTCAACGCTTGGCATTTTCAGCTCGGTTTAGCTTAAGTGATTTAGGTGGTAGGTTTGAGTGTATTGGTAGTGTTGTCTGCTACTTAATTGGGCGTTATGTTCTTGGAGGTAAATATGAGTAAAAAGATATCTGAGATCCTCTTTCGCTCTCTGGGTACGCACGCCCTGAAGGCTCTATCCGTCTCAGAAAATGAGCTTAAGTTAATAGTAGCTCCTTGGGATAATCTTCAAAACGAAGCTGTAGCAGTTTTTAAAAGTGTGAATATCATCTATTTCGAAGGTGATAGTGGTGAAATAGGTGTGGTTTCAGATCTCAATCTTCCTTGGGATATTATTAGGTTTGATTCAACTCAGATAAGCGATTCAATCTGGGAGTTTGGCTTATGTTGCAGTGAAGTAAAGTTGGGGTTTAGAGCGGCCATGCCTAAAATATTTTTCGCATAGTGTCTTACAATAATAGGCTACGAACATAACAAGCAATTTAAGCAGACTGTCAACGCTTGGCATTTTTAACTCGATTTAGCTTCAGTGATTTTGGTGGTAAATTTGAGTGTATTAGTAGCGTTGTCAGCTACTTAAGCGGGAGTTAGGTAACCAAAGTGGGCACTGAGATTTTAGGCGTTTTCATTTTCATTACTCCATTAATGTTTATCCTGAACATAGGAATGCTTTTTAAACGCAAATTTCCAAACCCAAAAGCATTAATTGTGTTGATTTCTAACACTGCTTTCATGTCGATATTTATTGTTTCAGGTATTTTAGATGGTTATTTGTTGCAAGCTACTTTGGCAGGTGGGCTATTTTTAATTCCATTTCAAGTTGTTAGTATTGTCTTAGCTTTTATGTTCAGTGGGCTTTTAACTAGGTTCTGCACAAACAGAGCAAAGGTTACCTAACAAGCTGTTTAAAATGATGTCTTACTGCTTGGTTGGCTAATTATAACCAAGCATTTTGCGCCTCTTAGCGGGCGTTATGTGGAGCATCTAGTGTGGCACTTGCAAGTTGAACGCGGCAACAATGGCTGGCTTAATATTTTTCGCTTTAAAAGCGATAGTGCTGACATATATACGGGCTTAACAAGCTCTTGCTTGCGCCTCTGATGAATTTCGTACTTACACCCTTAATTAGTTGAACACCCTGTCGGTTATTTGTAACGCAGCATTAAATAGTTATGTCGATCTCAATGCGACGTTTGTATATGCGTCAGTTATGTCAATTTGATTATAAAAATCGTGTGCAGCCTGCATACCAGCGTCGGCGTATAGCCGCCATTCAGGGTGGTCGTCACCCCCTGAACCTACCGTTTGCCTGACGAGCGCTGCTGTACCCGACTTTTCCCACCAATTGGTTCTTGTCTTTTGGGAAAATTTTGCAATAAATTCCGCTTCAATCAGCAACCATAAGTCAGTTGGACCTTCAAATTGTGCAGACATGATTTTAGACATTTCGCTAATTAAATACGTTTGAAACACATTAAATGAAGCTGATTCATGTTTTGGCAGCTGAACAGACGTAAAGCATTTCGCCATGCTAATCATGGTTTTTGATAATTGAGAAGGGTCTATCAGTTTTTGCGTAAAGAACCCCTGGCATATCGCTAAGTCGTCTACGCCAACTAGTTTGCCTTCTTTCAGTGAGCGAGTAAGAATGGATTGCACTAGAAGCATCTCTAGATGGTTATAGTTGATGTAATAGTCCCATTTCGAGCATAGGCTCCAGACTTTCTTTTTAAACAACGATCCCTGTTCGCGATTTGTGGTGACAGCCAATGAAAAAAGCACCAACAAAAATTTAGCAGTTACTTTTGCCTCAACCTTGTTATTCATGAGCTCGTTCAGCCAGTTAAAAGGTACTTTGTAGATTCTTTGTGATGCATGAATAAATAACAGCCCTGTCTCTTTACCTGCGCTACTGCCTGTTATGTTCTGTAGTTCTTGATAAACCTTAGATCTATATTCGTTTAATGCTGCTTTGATTTTTTGTTCTTTAGTCACGTTTAATTAAAACCTTTGCGGTGTAAAAATATACTGTTAAGCCTATAATTTATAAGTATTATATAGGTGGATACTATAATTATAGAAGCCACATATTATGTCCATATCAGTTTAACGTACAGATAAAACTGGCTCGGTAAAAAAACTGTGATTAACCTTGTTTGACAAGTATTGTTGGTGCCACAAATGCTACGCCATAAAGCAAGCCTAATGAGCAACGTTAAAATCAAAAAAGCTGTCAATCATGTTGACAGCTTTTTGGGTTTAGCCGTGATGCTAGCCAATAGCGTATTGATTAGAATGAGGTTCGCTTATAACTGCGATACTCTGGCGTCCAGAAGTTATTGTCTATAGCTTGAGCTAATAAGGTATCGCTAGTGGGTAAAGCATGACCATCAGCAATGGCCTGTTTAGCTACCGCAAAGGCGATATGTTTACTCACTTTGTGGATCTCTTCTAGTTTTGGCAGTAGCGAGCCTTCGCCGTTGATGGCTAATGGCGAGCACTCTGCTAACGCTCGGCTTGATGCCATCAGCATTGCGTCACTCACGCGGGCCGCTTTTACCGCTAACACGCCAAGGCCGATACCCGGAAAAATATAGCTGTTATTACATTGGGCGATTTCATAGGTTGTTCCGTCAACGACAACGGGCTCAAACGGGCTACCTGTGGCGACCAATGCTTGCCCGTGAGTCCAGTGTAAAATATCTTTTGGCGTTGCCTCAACTCGGCTTGTAGGGTTTGATAACGGAAAGATAATGGGGCGCTGACAATGGCTATGCATTGCTTTTACTATGGCTTCTGTAAATAAGCCTGGCGCACCTGATACACCAATTAACACGGTTGGTTTACCGTTATTGACCACATCTAGCAACGAAATGTTGTCGCCAACATTGCTCCAGTTTTCTATGTCACTGCATTGTTGTGCCAACTTTTGCTGAAATGGCAGTAGGTTTGGCATGTTCGATTGCAGCATTCCCCAACGGTCAACCATAAATACTTGTTGGCGGGCTTGGGTTTCGCTAATGCCTTCGGCTACCATTTGCGCCACTATTGCCTCGGCAATCCCACAGCCAGCTGACCCGGCGCCTAAAAAGGCAATACGTTGTTGGCAAAGCTGTGTGTTAGCGGCTTTACAAGCGGCCAGTAGTGAACCTACGGTTACTGCTGCAGTACCTTGAATGTCATCATTAAAGCAGCAGTATTGGTCTTTGTAGCGCTCTAATAATGGCATGGCATTTTTTTGGGCAAAATCTTCAAATTGGATTAATGCATCTGGCCAGCGTAGGTGAACGGCTTGCATGAAGGCTTCTACAAATTCAGCGTATTCATCACCGCCAATGCGTGGGTTACGCCATCCCATGTACATTGGGTCTTCTAGTAGGTGCGGATTGTCGGTACCTACATCAAGTGTGATAGGCAGGGCATAAGCCGGACTAATACCACCACAACTGGTGTAGAGCGACAATTTACCTATGGGGATCCCCATGCCGCCAATACCTTGATCACCTAGACCCAAAATGCGCTCGCCGTCAGTTACCACAATGATTTTGACTTTATGGCGAGTCGAGTTATTTAAAATATCGTCGATACGGTCTTTATTTGGGTACGAGATAAACAGCCCACGGTTACGGCGGTATTCTTTTGAGAAACGCTCACATGCCATGCCGACGGTTGGGGTGTAAATGATAGGCATCATCTCGCTAATGTGGTTTTCCACTAAGCGGTAAAATAGCGTTTCATTGGTATCTTGTATGTTTCTAAGAAAGATATGCTTGTCTAAGTCATTGGTGAAATTTTTATACTGATCATAAGCACGCGATGCTTGCTCTTCGATCGTTTCAATCACCTGTGGTAGTAATCCTTCAAGGTTAAAAGAGATACGTTCTTCGTCGGTGAAAGCGCTGCCTTTGTTAATCAAAGGAGCTTCAAGAAGGGCAGGACCGGCAAAAGGAAGATAAAGCGGGCGTTTATGATCGTCCATTAGAAACCTTTTCTCTGTGTTGTGAATACTGTGGGCAATGATTGTAATACCACTTTATATAAATCACTGGTCTGTTCAGAGACTTACAGCAAATGCTATCGCCAATAAATATTAACACAAAGTGTGATCTTTGTTAGGTTTGTTGGTCGATAAAGTGGGTTTTTAAAGTCACTGCAGGGGAGGGTTGTGCAGGAAGCAGGCATAAAAAAGCACAGCAAATGCTGTGCTTTAATCTTAAACTGACAATTATGCTTCAGTTTTTTTTGGGCGGTACTTAAGGGATAAACCCATTAAAAAGTTGCGTAAAACTTGGTCGCCACAAGGTTTGTAATGTTTATGGCCAGGTTTTCTGAATAGTGCGCCCAATTCCGATTTAGACATATTAAATTCGGCTAGGGTTAGTGCTTCAATAATATCGTCTTCACGTAATTCAAAAGCAATTCTAAGCTTTTTGAAGATAAGGTTGTTGGTCAGCTGCGACAATGGCTCTGGCACTTCGGCGCCAGGCTTTAGTCCACGCTTGTAAATGACCAAACCGTCGAGAAATGTACACATGATTTTGTCGTTACAAGGCTGGTAGCCTTCTTCCGACTCTTTTTTCAGCATGTTGATCATTTGCTCTTGCGTGACTTCATGTTTAGCTTTGGCAAAAACACGAACCATTTTTGCATTGCTTAAATCAAGAATGTAGCGGACTTTACGTAAAATATCGTTATTAATCATATATGTGTTTTCTTTGTTCTATTTGACTGCGCGGCTGCGGAATCATCACGGCGAAGTATAGCAGAATCGGTCGCCATTTACTCTGTTGCTGTAAATGCATCGCTAATCGCGCTTTTACCGCTTTGGTAAAGTTTGGCAACGGGGCGGTTGTCTAATGCTATGACTTTACTGTAAATACTATTGCGGATCTTGTCGTGCAAGCCAAAGGTACGTTGAGGATGTTGTAGGTCCCAAGAGGTGTTTTCTAAAATAACCACGTTAACCTTTGATTGCGGGTAATACAGCGCCAAGCTGACATAACCGGGTAGGTAACCACTGTGGCTGTATTCTGTAATACCATCTTGTTGACTGATTTGAGTGCCATAACCATAGCCAACGGTCCCCCAGCGATGTTCGCGAGTAATGTGGGGCGTTGTCATTTGTTGCAGGTTTTTGTCACTGATTAGCTGGCCAGTAAATAGTGCATGTTGAAAGCGGCTATATGCATCGGCTGAGGCAACGATGCCACCTGGAGCGAGCAAATCGGCGGTGATTTCAACATCAGAATCGGTGTAGTGCGATGTCAATTCACCAGGGCTAGCATGGTGTGATTGCGAATTTGTGGGGCTTTTAACTCGCGTTTCAGTTTGGCCAAGTATTAATGACGGCTGACTGATTTTTATGGCTGAAGTTTTACCTAAACGTGCATTTAGGCCGCCTAAGTCAGCGTTAATATTTAGTGCATTAATTTGCGCTGCTAGCGGCTTTTGGTTCACCTGCTCTAGCAGTTGCCCCAATAGGGTGTAACCATAGTTTGAATATTTAAAGCGTGTACCGGGGGTAAACACTGGCGCTTTATTAGGGCTAATTAACCCTGATGTATGGCTCAACAGTTGCGATACCGTGACGCTGTTGGGGATATCGGTTTGATATGTGCCAAGGTAATGGTTGATCGATTGCGTTAATTTAACTTTGCCGGCATCGGCCGCTTGAAGTACTAATGCGGCGATCACTTGTTTTGAAAGTGATGCAATAACAAATTGTGATTGCTGGTTGACCTGCTCGCCAGAAATATAAGTAAACAGTGGCTGGTTGTTACGTTTTACCATGATAATGCCGTTAAAAGGGCGCTCATCTTGGGTGATAATGGTCGGCAGTTGTTTGGCTATGTCGCTACTGGCCATTCTATTGGCGCTCGCTTTGTTGAGCGCCCATAAGCAAAGCGTGATGAGTGCAATGCTCAGTGTTGTTTTTATAATGGAGTGCATTGCTGGAGTCTCGGTGATTAAATGTGTTGAGTCGACAAATAACGTCTTAATAGAATCAGGCTATATTAAATTAGGGCTTTGTTAATATCAAATTATGCATGTATTATTTTGCGCTAGCACACTGTTATTAAACATAAAGCTGGTAAGAGTATCGGGGCTGAGCATTTATGGCTGAGGCCGGCTTTGATGCCTTTGCTGTTTTATCGTTCTACGTTGGCACAAAAAAAGCACCAAAGAGGTGCTTTTTGTTACGGCATCGACTTGTCTGTCATCGCTAACTTATAGCTGGGCTGCAGCCCATTTAGCGCGGTTAGCAGGGCTTTCTTTTAAGCCTTCTTTGTCGCGGAACGCTTTGTAAGATTCAAAGTTGAGTGGCACCAATACCACGTTAACTTCAAGCATCAATTTACACTCTTTTTTGATCCTCCAAGCTGACGTGTTATACAGTTCTGCTAACGGCAATGTGCCCAAAAATTCTGGGTTATATTGTGCATAGAGCGCTTGAGTTGGGTAAACCACAAAGCTTAAAGTACGCTTTGGCTCTTTAGTAAATAGCTCTTCAATACCGTCACAGGTATTAAGTACCTGCATTTCGATAGCTTCATCGATTTCAATCAGTTTTTTTTGTACAGGCATATGTGCTGGCTTTTCGCCTGCTTCCCAAGCGATAACATCGGCTTCGGTGACTTTACCTATTTCGGCAACTTGTGCAGTGGTTAACGCCAATGAATGACGAAGGTACTGCATTTCAATGGCATTTAGGCCAAGATCTTTAGACATGTTTTTTCCTTAATTAAATTTCATTGCGCTTGCCGCTAGCTTTTCATCCACACGTTTTCAGCCCATTCCCAGAAGGTTTCCCAACTGTCTTCATGGATTTCACCGTCTTGCCATAACTTGACTTCGCCTTCTTGGGTGATGAAAAAGAAACTATCGCCTTGCTGGCAAATTGGTACAAACTCACGCGGTAAACCAATTGACCAAGCGTACGCGGTAACTTCTGATAAAAAAGTGTGCGAGTATGGGTCGCTTGCTGTCACAGGCTCTAAGCTACCAACAATAAGATCACTGGCTTCTAGCAAGTATTCTTTCAATGCCAAAGGCAGTGGCATTAAAATTTCTTCTTCTACTTCAACAATTTGCTCAAAGGTTGCCAGTTCTAATGGAATTGGAACTGTCTCGCTCATTTCTTGGAGTTGCACAATGATATCGTTCATAAATTTTCGCGTGTTAAGACTATTGGGCGGGAGTATAGACTTTTATCGAGTGCGGTACAAAAAGGGATGCAAAGAATATTGGGGAGCCCCGCGTTAACCGTGCTCCCCAAGTGGGTTTTACGCAGCGCTAAGTAAGCTTGCTTGGTCAAGGCGCTTATATTTGAGCCATGCCTTGTGGTATTGCTTGTGTGATTGTTGGCGTAATTGCAAAATTTCGGTGGTTTCTACAGGGTTTAAACCGCGTTGTTGCAGATGCGCTGTTTGCTGTATTTGCTGTACTTTTTCATATACCAAATGTTCGTCGCCGCTTTTTATCTCGGCTATATCGTCTAGGTGCAGTTGGACTTCAGCAATCATTTGCGATTGAGGTAGCCTTACTAATAGGTTGAGGTCGCGATAACCTGACGCTTTGGGCTCGGCAAATCTGTTTTTAATCTGCACAATTTGGCTGTTTGATTTTAGCTGGGTGTAGGCTTGCATCAGATTATAAATGTCTTTACTGACAATACTGGCTCTGACTATATCTGTCAGTTGGCTGGCGTCGTTGCCAAACTTAGCTTGCACTTTTGCTTGTGCTCTTTCTCTGCTTTTGATGTCTGCGAGTATAGCTGTGGTTTGTGTGGTATTGGTGATGCCGTTAAGTAGAGCTTTAAGCTCTTGTTGTGCGTCGGGAGCTAGCGTATATAGCTGTTCTAGGTTGCCGCTGACTTGTTTAGCTTGTTGGTAGGTCATCGACTCGATTGCGGTTAAGCCGTTAAGGTCATTTGATAAAGAAACTTTAGTGCTATAGCTGCGACTGGGTTTATTGGTGTCTTGCTCAACCGGAGTGGTTTGGGCAATCGCAGAGCGAGTAGAAAGCAGTAATAAGAATATGAAAAATGTTCGCAATAACCGGTTCATAGCAGTCCTTATTGTTGGCTGAAACTTAATTTAACGCTTCAAGTCTTAAGCAATGCTGAATGGTAAATTAACAATTATTCATAGTGTGAGCAGGGCCACTAAAATCAAAAAGGCCGTTGATAAACAATGTTATCAACGGCCTGTTTTATTGTGGTTTTTAGGTGTTTTTGCTTAAAGCTTTTTTACCAAATTTTTACCCGTTTCTCTGGTGCAATGTACATGGCATCGCCCTCTTTAACGTCAAACGTTGTATAGAAGGCTGGCATGTTAGATAGCGCGCCGAGTGAGCGGAACTGAGCAGGTGAATGTGGGTCAGTTGCTACGCGGTTACGCAATGCTTCTTCTTTCATTTTGGTACGCCAAATTTGCGTAAAACCAATAAAGAAACGTTGATCACCGGTAAGGCCGTCAATCACTGGCGCTTCTTGGCCGTTAAGTGACTTTTTATAAGCGCGGTAAGCAATGGTAACACCGGATAGATCACCAATATTTTCGCCAAGTGTTAATTGGCCATTAACGTTAAGGTCGTCAAATACTGCGTAGTTATCATATTGTTCAATCAGCGCTTTACCGCGCAGCGAGAACTCTTTTAAATCTTGTTCTGTCCACCAGTCACGCATGTTACCTTCGCCATCAAATTTAGCGCCTTGGTCGTCAAAACCATGGCCCATTTCATGACCAATCACCGCGCCTATGCCACCGTAGTTTACGGCATCGTCAGCGTCCATATTAAAGAATGGTGGCTGCAGGATGGCCGCAGGGAATACAATTTCATTCATGGTTGGGTTGTAGTAAGCGTTAACCGTTTGTGGTGTCATTGCCCATTCCCAAGTGCGGATTGGACCACCGAGTTTTTCAAGACTTTTCTCATGGCTCAATTGACTTGCACGGACGTTGTTACCGAAAAAGTCGTCGGCTTTTATCTTTAGTTTGTCGTAGTTTTCCCAGCGATCTGGGTAACCAATCTTAGGATTAAACTTGGCGAGTTTATCTTTTGCGGCAACTTTAGTGCTGGCACTCATCCATTCTAAAGACTCAATGCTGTCGCCATAAGCGCCACGTAGGTTTTCAACTAACGTTTGCATGCGTACTTTGGCTTCAGGTGCAAAGTGGTGCTTAACGTAAACTTTACCGACAACCTCACCAAGTAGGCTGTTTACTGATGCTACACCACGCTTCCAACGTGGGCGTTGCTCTTCTTGGCCGTTGAGTGTTTTAGAGAAAAACTCAAAGTGTTCGTCATTAAGTGCTTCAGTTAAGCTGGTTGCAGCGTTGGTTAATACTTGCCACTGCATGTAAGTTTTCCAGGTATTGAGGTCGGTGTTTTTTATCACCTCGTTTAAGCCGGAAATATAGCTTGGTTGGTTGATTATAATATCTGCTTGCTTATCTGCACCCAGCGCGGCTAGGTAACCAGTCCAGTTGATGTCTGGCGCCAATGTCGGTAAGTCTTTAACTTGGTATAGGTTATATGTCTTTGTGCTATCACGTGTTTCAACTACATCCCAATGCTGCTCTGCAATCGCGGTTTCAAGCGCTAGTACTGCTTCAGCACTGGCTTTAGGCTCTGCAAAACCGGCTAGGGCGTACATTTTTTCAATGTGTGCCACAAAGGCTTTACGAATATTAACGAAGCGCTCTTCTTGATTAAAGTAGTAATCTTTTTCTGGCAAACTTAGGCCATATTGCCAGATATGGGTAGCGTAACGGCTTGAGTTTTTTGCATCGACGTCGATATAAAATGCCATTGGCGTACTACCGCCGACAACCTGGCTGTGAGCAAAGTAAGCCACAAGTTCGTCTTTTGATTTAATTGCACTGACTTTTGCTAGTTCACCTTGAATTGGGGTAACACCTAATTTGTTTAGGGTGTCGACATCCATAAATGAACGGTATAAGTCTGCGACTTTTTGCTCATCGCTACCCGCTTTAAGGTTCGGCGTGGCGGCGACGGCTTCGATGATGGCTTTTACATCGTCACGTGATTTTTCACGAAGATCATAAAAAGCGCCGCTGCTGGTACGGTCGCTAGGGATAGTGGTTTTTTCTACCCAGGTACCATTAACGTATGAGTAAAAGTCATCTTGAGGGCGAACAGACTTATCGAAGTTTTCAAACTCAATACCCGATGTAAGAGCTGTTTCAACGGCTATTGCGGTTTCTGTTTTGCTTGGCGCAGGTGTTGGCGATTCAACGGTTTTAACCGCGTCGTTATTACACGCACTTAAGCCAACGATGAGGGATGCACACAAGCTCCCAATAATTACTTTTTTCATTTTTATTCCTTTATATGCCGTCAATTTGTTGTTCATTATCAATGACAATTGAATGCATTTATACCTATTGCATTAAGTCAGTAGTCAGCTCAAATTGTGCTGGATAAAACACATGACAAGCAATGGCATGCTATGCATGAGGTTTGCAGTACTTAGTTGCTTGAATTTGTGAACAGCGACCTAATGCAATGGGTATGACATCAACATTAAATTGACATTGAATCTTGTATGTTAAGGCTTTTTTGTTTCTATGAACAAGCATATGTTAGAAACATGCCGTGATAATGGTTGGATATCTGTAAGAAAAGGTGTCTGGTGAGTTAATTTGGTATTTCATAGTGATGGCGAACATTCGTTGGCTTGATACCATCTTGGTGCCGTTATCATTTGAGTGCAGGTATTATTTGGGTATTCAAAGCCCTTTTCTAAGTGATACTTACAGCGCTATGTTTGAGCCATTTTATCTTTATTTATTAACACTCCTTAGTGCATAAACTCGTCAATTTAGTTTTATCTAATGCTTTATGCTTAGGTTTAGTGTGTTTCAGGCCTGAAAATCCCCACCCTTTGGCTGACAATTATATAAAGTATGTTAACAAAATGTAAATTAGCGGTTAAGTAGGTACTATTGCCAGTGGAATTTAGCATTCAAAAAAAATGACTTACTAAATAAAACAACCAAGCTAATCATCTATTCAGGAGGAATTATGACGACTTCAACAGCTTCATTATTCAAACTTAGTACGCTTTGTGCCGCAATATTACTGACCGCATGTTCAACCACCGAGTCGCAAGTGGTATCGCCTTATTCTGCCGCTGAGCTCGAACAACGAAATCAAGCTCTTTTAGAAAGAGAGGCCGCAGTTGCTAAACGTGAAGCTCAGGCTCAAGATTCAGCAATGAGCGGCAATAGCTTTGATACATCGGGTGAATTATTGCCACCTAACGCCAGCGCTGGCGAATGTTATGCTCGCGTATGGGTTGAGCCAACTTATGAGCAGTACACTGAAACCGTACTTGCCAAAGAAGCAAGCCAACGTATTGAAGTGACTCCAGCGCAATACGAAACGAGAACTGAAACTGTTACGGTACAACCTGCTAGTTTTAAAATGGTGGCAGTGCCAGCGCAATACGATATGGTAACCGAACAAAAATTGGTTAAAGAGGCTGGCACGCAGTGGTTGGTCGATCTTAAAAAAGGCAGTGCACCAGCGAGTAGTGAGCTGCTTAACGCCGCGTCTGAACACGGCATTGATCTAAATAGTGCTGAAATTGGCATGTGTTACCACGAACATTATTTACCGGCTAAATATGAGCAAAATAGTGAATCAGTGCTGATCAGTGAAGCTTATGAAACGGTAGAAACAGTGCCTGCACAGTTCCGTTGGACAGAAAAGCGGATACTAGTTAAAGAAGCTAGCACACGTATCGAACAAGTCGATGCGGTGTATGAAACGGTAACCGAAGATGTTGTTGATGTTCCGGCGCATACCATATGGAAAAAAGGCACAGGCCCAATCCAAAAAATTGATGCTGCCACTGGTGAAATCATGTGTTTGGTTGAGGTTCCAGCCACGTTTAAAAGCATCAGTAAACGGGTATTAATATCTCCTGCCACAACGACCACGATAGATATTCCTGCAGAATATGAAATGGTTAAAGTGAAGGAGTTGGTAAATGAAGCAACTGAAATCCGCAAACCGGTTGCCGCTAAATATAAAGACGTTGAAATTACCAAAAAAGTTGCGGATGTTGAGTTTGTTTGGCATGAGATCCATAACCACGAACACCCAATGTCAACACGAACAGGTAATAAAATCTGTTTAACCGGTACTGAAGCTGAATATGAAACGGTTAATCGCCAAGTTGTTGTACAGCAAGCAAGTACGCAGCGAGTGGAAATACCTGCTGTGTATGAAACGGTTGAAGTGACCAAGTTGGTGGCGGCGGCATCGGAATCTCGTGTTGAAATACCAGCGGAATATGACAAGGTAACCTTAAGTAAAATCAGCAAAGAAGGTTTTATGGAATGGCGTCCAATTCTATGCGAAACCAATATGACGCGTGCAACGATTATGGATATTCAAAATGCGTTAAGCGACAAAGGTTATAATCCTGGCAATATTGATGGCGTAGTGGGAGTAGACACCATGAAAGCGGTAAATGCTTTTCAAACTGATAATAGCCTACCAACCGATAAATATATCAACATTAAAACGATTAAAGCATTGGGGCTTAGCTTCTAAAAACTGTTAACCTGTCAAATGCATAAAGGCGCGGTTCCTCTTGGAGTCGCGCCTTTTTTTGTGCAGGATCCGTCATTGTTAAGCGCTATGACTTAACTGTACTCATTCACTGCTGTTTTCGAGTTAAGTTTATATTACTCATTCTTCAATTAGCTTGTTTACCGTTATAATCACTTCAGAGTATTCGCGGGGTTCTCCCAACAGCGTGTCTTGGCATGCTAGTTATTAATGGTTGAGCCACAAAAGCCATTTGGCGTTAACGCTAAGCCAAGCACGCGGCTTCTTATTTTATTTGTTGAGCGAGAAAATTGATGTTGAATATAGTTTTTGTTGCTGGGTACGGAAATTCGACCAAAGGGCATTGGCAGCATTCATGGAGCCAAAAAGTAAGTGATAGTTATAATAGCTATTGGGTTGAACAAGCCGACTGGGACAACCCTAATTGTGCCGATTGGATCGATGCGCTCAACGTGTTAGTGCAATCACTGCAAGGACCTATTTTATTAGTGAGCCACAGTTTAGGTGGCAGTACGATTGTTGAGTGGAGCCACAAATACGCTGCAACAGGAGCGGCCAACGTGTTGGGGGCATTTATGGTGGCAGTGCCCGATGTTAACAGTGAGCATTTCCCAAAAGCGATTACGGGTTATGGCGATGCGCCAAGCGTTAAGTTGCCTTTTCCAAGTTTGATGTTAGCCAGTACAAATGACCCCTATGCCACCTTAGCAAGCACACAAAAGATGGTTAAACAATGGGGCTGTAGGTTAACCGTCATGGGCGAGTTAAAGCACATTAATGCTGAGTCAAACCTTGGGCTGTGGCCTGAAGGGTATCAGTTGTTAACCGATTTTATTAAATTGGTCACAGCGACAAAGTAACAGACGTTGTAACGGCTTTAACGTTAGCAATTAGCCATAAAATGGCAGCATAAATAAACGTTTATTGTGCAACGTGGTAAGTCGTTAGTTGTGCTGCTGCGGGGTTGTCGAACTGATAACAGGATTTACTCGGCGCAAATCTTTGCCCTTTAGGCGTTCAGCCCTCATAATGTCCGCCATTATGGTTATATAGCTGAGTAATACTGTGCGTTTAGATAAATTTATTTGTGAGTCAACTTCCCATTCTCGTGTGTCGGCCAAAAAAGCATTGCACCGCGGTGACGTAACCTGCAACGGTGAAGTGGTTAAAACCTCTGGGTTTAAGGTGACTGATGAGCACGAAATTCGTCTTGAAGGTGAGTTACTTAAAGTTATTGGCCCACGCTTTATCATGCTCAATAAACCTGTCGATACGATTTGTTCGACGATTGATGAAGAGTATCCATCGGTCATCGGTTTGCTTGATGTTATCCGCCCTGAAGACTTACACATTGCGGGGCGTCTTGATGTTGACACCACAGGTTTAGTCCTTATTACTACTGACGGTAAATGGTCTCACAAAATAACCTCACCGAAAAAAGAGTGTGGTAAGCGTTACTTGTTAGAAACGGCAGAGCCGCTTTCAGCAGATTTAGTTGAGCAGTTTGCCACTGGCTTACAGCTCAACAATGAAGATGGTTTAACTAAACCAGCTGTGCTTGAAATTCTCGGCACTCACCAAGCACGGCTGACCATTACCGAAGGTAAATACCACCAAGTTAAACGCATGTTGGCTGCGGTAGGTAATAAAGTGACTCAACTTCACCGTGAAAGCGTGGGGAAAATAGAGCTTGATAGCACGCTTAAAGCAGGCGAGTGGCGCTTTTTAACCGACGCTGAGGTTAAATCAGTAAAATAGGGTTAATGCCTATTTGGGTAAAACAGTATATAAAGGTTAAGTAATTAAATTGCTTAACCTTTTTTTATGCGCGACGTATGACCTTGTTCATACTATGGTTGTCTATCAGCCGTTGGAATAAGGTGCAGTGGCGCGCCATCATTTAAGTAGGCGTCATCGACTTGGTCGAGTTTATTGTAGAGGATCATCTCAATTAAGCCGTCAATATAGGCTTGCCCTCTCTCTGAGTATTTATCTAAGGTGGTCGCCAGTTCAATGCCGGTAATAGGCATGTTGTTGGCACGCAGTTTTGCCCGCAAACTACGTAATTTTTTATACGCATTGTTGGTGTTTAGGTTTAGCAAATAGCCTTCAACTGATGCCAAAGGGGTATCGAACCGAGCTACCCCATAGTTGCCCAACTCTTTACGCTGTTGTTTGGGTACCATCCCATTACCGCTAAAATCCCACTGCCCAAAAAAGGCATTACCTTCAAGGGTAAACCTAGAGGTAGCCCAACCACTTTCTTCAGCAGCCTGAGCCAGTACTAGTGAGGGAGGGAGTATGTCGATATCTTCAAGTAGCGCTTGTCTTTGTGGCTCTGAAAGAGAGTCATAAACGCTGTCAATGATCCGGTACTTAACGGCAATGTTGAGCAGCACAATGTCGTCTAATGGTGCTGATTCGATTAAACGGCGCTCCAATAAAATATTTTCATTGGCAACCAGTATTAGTGGTGCTATTAGTCTAAAAAACACCATTTTTTTTTGTTGTACTGGCATATTGTGAGAGGTTTTTTGCCAGCGCTCACTGACCGCCTCAAAGGTTAAACGCGGGACTTCTCGGTTACCATCACGCCAACTTTTGGTATTGTAATTTAACGAGTCGAATAAGGCTGACAGTTCATCGAGCGAATTGATTTCAATATCTTGAGGCGCCCCAGTTGGCCTGTCGTCGGAAACGTTAATAAAGCTCTTCTGGGTTTGAGTTGAGTCCGCATCGGTAGCAAGATCAGCGGCAACAATATGCTCGGTTTTGGCTTTAGCCTCAGTGTTTGTGGCGGTTTGAGGTTTAGTTGCTTGGATTGGCTGACTTACGGCTGGGTTAGATTTAGGCTCGACAAGGGTGGCCGTTTTATGCACGGCAGCGCTTGAGTTGTCAGGGTTAAATTGCGAGTTAGCCGCGTAGAGCAGTAATGTTACTGCTACGGCTAACAAAGCCATTTTAGTTTGAGTTTTTTTAAGCATCGAAGCGTCCGGTAAGTGATAAGTGATGGCGGCATCAATTCATGCATTATCACTTAAATCTAGTCGAACTTTAGTAAATATTCATTAATGTAGTGCTGTATGAATTAAGCTTGGCCCGATTGGATCTGCTTTTGTAGCCGAGCCCAATTAATTACCCCTACAATATTGTCATCGCTGTTTTGGTAAATATAAACTGCGCCGCGCCGTTCCTGTGACAAAAGAATATACACTTCGTTTAAAGTGGCAGTATCAGCAATACCTTGAATTGGGTGGGTCGTTAATGTTGTCGCATGCTCGTTGGTTTGTAGCTCAAATTGTAGCATTTCGACTTGGCGCTGTGCGTTACGTACTAACACTGACCGTCCTTCAGCGTGTTTAATCACATCTAATAATCGCGGGCTGTCTTTGTTGGCCACAACCACT